>NZ_CP077080.1:1802190-2102555 GCF_019141525.1 Pseudomonas alvandae | reverse complement strand
GCATGCGCTTAGCGGTGTTTTCTCTTGTGCTTATGCTTCTTGCCACCCGAATGCCCATCACCATCATTGGACAGGTTGCTGCCCAAGGCACCACCCGCCGCCCCGCCGATGCCCGCACCAATGGTAGAGCCCGTCGAACCGCCCAAGCGGTTGCCAACGATCGAACCACCGGCCGAACCCAGCCCGCCACCAATGGCCGCTTCCGTACGGCTGCCCTTGCGAGCGCCCACCGCACTGCCGGCGGCGCCACCCACACCGGCGCCAATCGCGGCGCCGGTGCTGCCACCCATTTGCTGGCCGACCACATTACCCAAGACACCTCCAAGACCACCGCCAACCGCTGCGGTACCGTCGCCAGCGGCCATCGCGCCCTGAGCGACCACAAGCCCAAGCACCAAGGTGGACAAAGTCAAACGCATGATAAAAACCTCAAGAATGCCGCATCGGGAAATAGAGTCGGTGCGCGCGGGCGCGAGTGTACGCCAAACCGCGTCAGCCTTGACGGTTGGACCACAAACGCAACGGTAGTTTTATGACAGGCAAAAAAAAGCCCGCTGGGGAAACGGGCAGGTACTGCTTTCTAACGGATGAGCTCAGACTACGCGGCCGAGTGTGAAAGAAACGTGAAAGCAATTGTCTGTAGGAAAAAGATTAAAAACATTTACAGAACTCCGCTTTTCCCAAGTCAAAAAAAAGCCCCATTCGGTGACGGGGCTGCGCTTGCATTATTTCCTGAGCGGAATCCTGGGTAAGAACTTGGCTTTTTCCCCTCGCTGCACTTTGGACACCTTCGTCCTGATGGACTTGATTGGCTCGTCGCCAAAGTCCGATCGATAAGCGGCCTGACCACACTGCAAACCTTCGTTGATCGGGTACGCGGCTCCGTTCTCCTCGCTGTACGGTGCTCCCATCGTCTTTCCCCTTTTTGCCAAGGCCGATACCGGCAACAACCGATTGCCTGAAAATATTGGCCCTCACGACAGTGAGACTAGCTGGTCATCAACGGACCGCTCATTCACCAGAGCCTTCGCCGACGAATGGAACCCACTGTTTCAAAAAGGAAACACTCACTCGACGCCCAGCATCGTCCGGCTCAACGCCCGGGAAACCTGGTCGGCCGAGTAGGGTTTGGAAAGAAATTCGAACCCCTCATGCCCACTGTGGGCCAGCTCCTCGCTGTACCCGGAAGTCAGCACCACCGGCAGATCCGGGCGACGCCGACGCAGCTCCCGTGCCAGGGCGATACCACTGATGCCCGGCATGACCACGTCGGAAAATATCGCGTCGAAGGCCATCGCATCCACGCCGACCATTTCCAACGCCTCTTCGGCGTTGGTTGCCCAGGCCGTTTCATAGCCAAGGTCTTGAAGAATCTGGTTGGCAAAGCGCCCGACTTCCAGATTGTCTTCCACGACCAGTACCCGACGCTTGCCCTGCTCCAATACCAGTGCGGGGATCTCTTCCTTTATCGGCTCATGCCTTGTCTCGTGCTCGACCTCCGGCAGGTACAGGGTGAAGACGGTTCCCTCGCCAAGCACGGTCGAAACATCAACGTTGCCGCCCGATTGCTTGGCAAAGCCAAACACCTGGGACAATCCCAGGCCTGTTCCCTTCCCCACCTCCTTGGTGGTGAAGAATGGCTCGAAGATGTGCTCGAGATCCTGCGGCGATATGCCTGTGCCGGTGTCCTCCAGGGCGATGGCCGCGAAGTGCTGCCCTGCGCCGGCATGGCCGCGGATCGGCGGCATGCCATTACCGCATGTGAGCCGAAGCCACAGCGTGCCCTGGCCATTCATCGCGTCCCGGGCGTTGAGGGCCATGTTGATCAGCGCCGTTTCAAACTGGCTCAAGTCGGCACGGATGTAACAAGGTCGATCGCCCAATTCGACGATGACCTGGATCCGCGCCCCCGTGACGGTTTGCAGCATGTCGCCCAGGCTCTGCACTTGCTTGCCGACGTCGATGACTTCCGGTTTCAGCGGCTGGCGCCGGGCAAACGCAAGCAACTGGCTGGTCAGTTTGGAAGCCCGCTCCACAGTTTCGGAGACAGCCGTCATATAGCGTTGTCGGCGTTCGTCAGACAGGCTGGGCAAGCGCAGGAAGTCCACCGAAGAACGGATGATCGTCAGCAGGTTGTTGAAATCGTGGGCCACCCCGCCGGTCAACTGTCCGATGGCTTCGAGCTTCTGCGATTGGCGCAGCGCCGCTTCGGTCTGTTTGAGCCTTGTGGTGCGCTCCTCGACGCGTTGTTCCAGCGTCGAATTCAGTTCAGCCAGGGCCGCCAGGCCTTCACGCACCGCGGCGTCGGCTCGGGCACGCTCGATGTGGGCCCAGCATCGCTCCCTGACTTCAATCAGCAAGGCCAGCTCGTTCGAAGTCCAGGTCCTGGGGGTTTTATCGTGGATGGCCATCAGGGCGGTAAGACGTCCGTCTTTGATCAACGGGACGCAAATGGTGGCCGCGATACCGATGGACTGGAACGCCGCCGCCTCCTCCGGCGCCAGCTCCGCCAGGTTGTCGTTGATCACCAAGGGCTTGCCGGCCCGAAGGTTGTTGACCGCCAGCCGACCGAAATCCGCCAACCGGTAATGCCCAACGATACTGGGCGACCCGGCCCTGGCCCAATCGCCGCGGATCGTGAAGCCATCCTCGTCCTCGTCCATGTCCGCATAGGCGCAGTTGGACAGGTTGAGATGCGCCGCGAGGATCCGCGCAGTGGTCGCCATGATGGCTTGCGGGTCCGTGGCATTCGCCACGGCGCTGCCGATGGCATCGAGCACGGCCAGGCGTTGGGTCATGAGCACCGTGGAAGTGGTCTCGGTAACCGTATCGAGCATGCCCACGACCTTACCGAACTGATCCCGAATGGGGCTGTAGCAGAACGTGAAATAAGCCGGCTCCGGGCCGCCGCCCCGCTCGATGATCAAGGGGAAATTCTCGATATAGGTCGCTTGCCCGTCGAAAGCCGCCTGTACAATCGGGCCGATATCGCTCCAGACCTCCCGCCAGACCTCATTGAATGGCCGCCCCAACGCCTCGGGCTTGCTTCCGAGAATGGGCAGGAACGCATCGTTGTACAACGTGATCAAGTCCGGCCCCCACACGATCGCCTGGGGAAAATGCGAGGCCATGCTCAGCGCCACCGTCGTCTTCAGCACATCGGGCCATTGTTCAGGCAGCCCCAGCGGGGTGCCTTCCCAATCATGGCGTCGCACCCGCTCAGCCATTTCTCCATAGCTCTGGAGCCAATCTGTCATGCGTTCGATCCTTCTCAGCCGCC
Organism: Pseudomonas alvandae; assembly: GCF_019141525.1. GTDB lineage: Bacteria > Pseudomonadota > Gammaproteobacteria > Pseudomonadales > Pseudomonadaceae > Aquipseudomonas > Aquipseudomonas alvandae. The sequence goes on along the minus strand of NZ_CP077080.1, from coordinate 2,099,275 downwards.
AAAAACAATGGAGGGGGAACGCTTGTGACCTCAAGCCAACGCGTATTATCCCGAGCTTAGTTGGAATTCGCGATTGGGTTTGGGGGAAGTGCCAGGTCGCATTTAACCGGCATGGGTAAAAATGGGCGGAAGGACTGCGGCAACGTCCTGTGTGTGATTGGGAACAGCCATGTTGTAGCTGAAGTCGTGGCGAGGGAGCTTGCTCCCGCTGGGCTGCGTAGCGGCCCCATTTTGTAAGCGCTTCGCACTCAAGCGGAAGCAAGCTCCCTCGCCACGGGGCCCTCGTTATCCACAGCGTGCTTCTCTGCAGCCACCGGAGACAGTAAAACAGCCTCATGCTATGGTTTGAGCTGTAAGCAGGAGGATTTCCAATGAACCAAGCAGCTCCCGCTAGCGTCGCGACTCAGGTCCGAAAGCTAGCTAAAGCCCACAATGTCACAGCTGAACTTGATGGTATGAGTCGTATGGCTGCTTCCATTACTCGCTTGGCTGGGGATATCGTCGAACTGGATGGCATCGAACAGTTGCTCGTCAATCTCAAGAGAAGAGGAGTTCTGAGTAAGTCAGAGATCCTAATGCTCCAAGGCGAGTATCTTCAGGAGAAAAGACGTGCCAAGAAACGTGGCGCATGAGTTTTGATCCGTTCGGGGACTTCGAAACCGCAGGGTATCTTCAAAACTCATTGGGGCTTAAAGATCCTAATGAAGTAAAGGAATCTGAGCATCTTTCCTTCGAGGCAAGTATTGAAGACGCTCTTGGCTATTTGGCAAAAAAGAAACCCGTTACCTTTCAAACCGTGCTCGAAGTCCACAAGATCTTATTTTCAGGCTTTTATCACTGGGCTGGAAAGGATCGAAACGAGCTGGTGCCCCACCTGGCCGTTTTCAAAGGTTCACACGGCGATCCTCACAGTACAGCTTTCGAGCGCCCGGATCTCATCAGGAGGTCTGTTGACTATGCGCTTAAACTCGCGGCTGATAAGAAAGCTTTCAGAGACCACCCCGGTGAAGTGATGGGGCAATTGGCTTTCTCACACCCCTTTCTTGACGGCAATGGACGCACGATCTTATTAGTATTCATGGAACTCTGTTATCGAGCCAGATTCGCTATCGACTGGTCAAAAACAAACAAGGACGATTACTTGCTGGCACTCAGCGACGAGATCCGAGAACCAGGCCAAGGGCATCTCGACAACTACCTAAAACCCTTCATAGTTTTCATATCCAGTCGCGATGAATGGCCAAAAATGATCAGTGGAATACGAGGCTTGGACGGGCTGGATAAAGAAGATATCACTTATGAAAGCCTGGACAACCCAGAGATCCAGCAACTTTACAAGACATACAGGGCAAAGCCTCTCGATCCTTAGTAGCTATTGATGAGTGATAAAAAAGAGCTCCACCGAGAGGGCTACGCCCTGCTCCACCAAGCCATCCCGACCGAATGGCTGGACCACCTTCGCGCCGTGTTCGATGCAGGTGTGAGGCCGTCGGAGCAATGGCCCGTGCCGCGTGACAGGGATTGGCGCTATTCGATGCTGGACGATGACCCGAAGATCCAGGCCGTGTGTCGGCTGCCCCAGCTTTTGGCGGTCGCGGGCGAGTTGATCGGCGAGCGGTTCTTCCTTTCGCAAGTGGAAGGACGCGAGCCCGTTGCCAATGGCGGCCACCAGCAGTTGCACCGCGACTTGTCGGCCCAGCGGCCAGGCGACATCGCCGTCGCCCTGGCTTTTTTTGACGATTACGGCCCCGAGAACGGCGCGACACGACTCGTTCCTGGCAGCCATCGCCCCGTGTCGGACGCACTACCTTTCGACTTCCACGACGAGTCACGCTCCGTACAGCTTTGCGGCCGTGCCGGTGACATCCTGGTATTCGATGTCGATCTGGTGCATGCGGGCAGCCTGAACCTGACCGGCAAACGCCGACGCTCCATTCTGATCAGCTATTTCTCAGAGGCGTTATACGCGTCACATCTGGAAACCGTGGGGCTGCGCAATATTCGCATGGACACCCGGGATCGATTCGAACCAAGCTTCAAATCAGCCGATCCACGACCCTCGCATTCCACAACGCCCGATATCGCTCCCGCCACCCTGGACTCCCCTTGTCCAGCCACTCCAATGTCGCCTCGATGCTCTCAGGACTGATCATGAAATGATTGATGTGCTCCTCGATCCGCTCTTGCGAGAGAAACAGCGAGTCCAGGTAACCATTGAAAGAATCGGCCAGCACCACGTATTCATCACCCTGCTGACGGCGCCCAGTCCAGGCAGGCAAGCCCGCCACCATCGCCGCCACGTCCTGGCGCCCCTCCCGCAGATCCAGCAACAAGACACTCGCGCCGCCGTCGCGACCGATCGGCAACAATCCCGTCGCGGGGAAGCCGGGCTGGGTGCGCAGTTGCTCCAGTTCAAAGGGATTGGATTCATACCCTTTGTCCGGATCCAGCCCGTACAGCGAAAAACTGAGCAATTCCTCATCGCCATTGGCCAAGCTGGCCAGCACATCGTATTCCAGGTAAGCGCCGTTGCAGGTCTTGAGAAATTCGCGATAGTCGCCCGGCAAGCGGGCACCCAGGCTGGCCTCCAGTTGCGCAATGGCATGTTCGGTGGCGCCTTCACGGGTGTCGTCGAGGATGAGTCCACGGTAGTCAGTCATTAATATCTCGCAACGGTGTTGAGGACCCGCTATCAGTCGCCTTCAGCGCGTGCAGGCACTTGCGAGCAGTTTCGACGAAAGGCGTGACAATCAGGCCATAAACCGTCAGGTACCGGTGATGATCTTGTCCTCCAATACCGAAACGCAAGGGCTCGGGCCGAGTGCTGGTGACATAGAGCGTGCCGAACATCCAATCCCACAGCGACAGGTTGACGCCGAAATTGCGGTTGAAATGACGCGGTGCATCGCTGTGGTGGATCTGGTGTTGCGCCGGGCTGTTCAGCACATGTTCCAGCGCCGGGCCGAAGGACAGCCAGACATGGGTGTGACGCAGATTCGCCGCCAGGCTATTGAAGATAAACACCAGGTACGTCACGCCGAACAACGTGTAACGGCTGACCTCACCACCACAGGCGTGCCAGAAAGCACCCGCGAAGAGGCCCAGGCAGGCAGTGATGCCAAGCTTCTCGACGATCTTCTCGACAAAATGCACCCGGCTCGCCGTGGCCGGTACCAGCACGGGTGCCGAATGATGCACCTTGTGAAACGCCCAGAGCCAGCGAGAGTGAAACGCCCGGTGCACCCAGTAATGGACGAAATCCTTCACCAGGAACACCCCCAGCCCATAGAGTAATGCAAGCGAAAGGTTTTCCCCCAGGCGCGGACGCGCGCCCCACAGATTATTGAAAAAAGCCGAATAATCTCCAGAGCGCAGGATATACGGATCGACCAAGTGGACAATGGGCAGCACCAAGGCAACCTTGAGAATCGCCTGGACGAAGTAGTACCGATAGTCCAGCAGCGCCGAGCGATGCAGATTCACTCGGCTACCACCTATGAATTGCCAGAACGAACAAGCCTCGGTCAGGCGACGGCGCTTCCTATAACGAAACAGGCTATAGGCGACGCCGTACGAGGCGCAGAGAAACAGAATTCCGAACCGGCCGTTCAGGTTGAAAATGCTGAGGAACTGCTGGGTGATGGGTGCGATTACCCATGCGCTCAGGTGGTGATACACAAGGGAAAACGCATCCACGAACGCAAGCCTCTGCCGAAGGAGCGGTATTGTAAATCAGTCGCGTTGGGCGAGCTTGAGTTTTCAGTCTTTTTCCAGAGTTGGCTGCTCAAAGCAAAATGCAGGACGCGGCAGAGAAAGAAATCATACTTGGCCCCCTCTACCACGACGCATGTGGATGAGTGCGGTCCTACGATGATCTGGAGAAACTCGCTCTTCAACAGCAAAGGGCAAGAAACCCAGCTTTGGATAAAGTAGCAGGCCTGCCGTATTTTCGTTGAAGCAGGATATGCGCACCTCAGTGGCGTCATAGTGGTCGAACGCCAAGGCTGTCATCGTGTTCACGAGGAAAGTTGCAACGCCTTGACCTCGGGCATCTTGGGCAACGATGACGTTGCCGATACAGCAGGCTCCACCTGTTTCAGCCCGATAGAAATTAGCAAAACCGACAATACGGTTGCCGACCTCGACGACCGTCGAATCGAGTCGTTGAGCGATAGCGTCAGCCAACTGAACTTCAGTCAGAGGGTATTGGGCTTTCGGGAACATATAAAACAGTTCCCGGGCATCCAGCGCAAAGCTACAGATAGTCTTGATGTCATCAGCCGTCACTGGCCTACTTTGCAATTTCATCGGGCGTCCTTGAGGTCATGTGCTGGGATTTTAGCTCAGCTGATTTTGCTCAACCGTCTCTCGGGGTGCCAGGACCAGATCGATTCCAAGGATAGATATGACATTGACCGTCGAACGCTTGGTCAGCATAGCCATGACCAATCCAATCAACGCCTGCATCACCGCGCGCCTGCCTTCGCTCGGTTTGAACCAATGCATGCTCACCGCAGGCTGCCTGTTCCAGGCCGTTTGGAATCATCAGTCGCAGCGGCCAACGGCCTGGGGCGTGAAGGATTACGATGTTTTCTACTTCGACGCTGACCTGTCCTGGGAAGCCGAGAATGAAGTGATCAACACCGCCCAACGTCTTTTCCAGGATCTCGACGTCAACATCGAGGTCAAGAACCAGGCTCGCGTTCACCTTTGGTACGGCCAGCGGTTTGGCAAGCCCTACCCTCAACTTCAGTCGGCCAAGGACGGCGTTGATCGCTATCTGGTTGCGGGTACGTGTATTGGACTGGATGTAGGAACAGGCGAAGTTTATGCGCCTTACGGCTTGGATGACGTGGAGCAAGGCGTTCTTCGTATCAATCCAAAGAATCCACAGCCAGATTTGTTCGATGAAAAGGCGAAGAGTTATCAGGCTCGCTGGCCGTGGCTCAGGATTCTGGAGAAAGGATGCAAATCTCCATAATCCGTGGCAAGGGAGCTTGCTCCCGCTGGGTGGCGAAGCCGTCCCAAAACGTTTTTTCAGAAAAACAGCTTCAACGGTCTGCCGACGGCGACGCCGCCGAGCGGGAGCAAGCTCCCTCGCCACGGAGTGTGTATCTATTAAGACTACGCATGTACTTGCTGCCGCCTTCGCGAGCAGGCTCGCTCCCACGGCAGATCGGCGGCGGATAGCCGCTCCCACCTGGGCTCATTCGGGTAAAAACGGGCGTATCTTTTGCGCAGCTTCGTTCCTGGACCACTCTTCACGTGGCAGCTCCCAAACCTCCTTGAGCAACGACCCACAAACAAAATCCCCCTGCTGCGTCCCGATCATGCGCATCCCCTCGCGCTCCGAAATCCTGCGCGAAGCCAGGTTGCCCACCGCCTTCGGCACTCGCATGACCGGACGCTCCAGCGCTTCGAACCAATAGGCATTGATCGCCTCGCAAGCCTCGCGCATGTAGCCTTTTCCCTGCCATTGCGGCGCCAGCCAGAAGCCTCGGTTGTTACCTGGCTGGTCGTACAGGCTGATGCTGCCGATGCATTGCGCGGGATCTTCGGTAATACGGATCATCCAGTGCCACTCGCTTCCGGCGGCGACAGCAGGCAGCGCATGGTCACGCACGTAGGTCAGCGCGCCGTCATCCGGGTAAGGCCAGGGCACGCGACTGTCGAGGTAGCGGACCACTTCCCAATGTGGGAATAGCCTTTGAATTGCCGGTGCGTCCGTCAGTTCAAGGGGCGTGAGAATGAGGCGGCGGGTTTGGAACGTGGGGGTAGATTCCACGATGAAGATTCCTTTTCAATACCGATGGCTATCCTGGGGGGGCACCCTAAAGATTGTCCGTCACCCTGCACAGTTTGCTGTTCTTCAATGATGAAGGAGGAAGCTCCTTCATCCCCGCCGAGATTTTCCTGAGGGTAACCCCGCAGGTGTAACGGCCTGCGGCGTCCAGTTGGTAATCCTTCCCTGCCTCAGGAACAAAACTGAACATGTTGTAGCATTGCGCACCGATGTAATGAAAAGCGACGGGGCGCCCGGCCGGCACCAGTAGCTCGGTCATCACCGTCGAGGCTGGGTGCTTGTCAACGGCTGGCATGCCCAGGCTTTCACCATTGCGATTGGCGTAGCCATCCCGGAACGCCACCATGACCCCGGCGCCCGGCAGCCGGAAGTCCACGCAATCGGATTTGGGTACCGCCCTGACCATGCCGTCGCTGATCACTCGCAAGCGTGCTGTCTCGCCACCGCCGGGTGTTGAGTAAGGGGTGGAGAAAGAGCGGACATCCGACAGCGCTCCGCAGCCGGCGAGCAGGGTCAGTAAGGTGAGGCTCCAAGTATGTCGCAGGACGCAGAGCGTATTGCGCGGGTAATTGTTGATTCGGAGGTTGAGGGGGCGCGGCGCTTGGCTCACGATGATGCTCCATGCAGGTCAGATATCCAGGGCCGACGACGGTCGAGAGGAACGCGATGCCAGCGCGGGATTTTATAGAGGGTTCGGGGACGCGCCGCAATGGCCGATGTATCGGGGCGCACGCGTGATGCCCCACGCTCATTGAACCTCATCTCTGGGCTGGTCCTCGCGGTAGTAGCGACGCTGAGCTGGCCGGTGCGGGTCATCCTGACGACACGGGCTCGACAAACTTCCCTGCCTCTTGATCAGCAGACGATTGCCCTACCCCTTTTTCGGCTTTTTGGCTGCCTTCGTGCGGCCCTTCGGGGTCATCACTTTGTATTCACCGGCACCGGCCTCTTCCACTGAATAGGCGGGCAAAGCGTTCTCATGCAAGACGTAATGACCTGACGTTTTATTGACAGATAGAGAGACAGTTTCAATATGAGCCGCCAGCTTTGCCGAGGTCGCCGACAGGAACGCACCCGGCTCCATCCCAAACCGCTCTGACAGCGCATAAGCCATCTTGTGACTGATCGGCCGATCGCCATTGAGCACTTTGGACACCGCTGTTTTGTCACCGATTTCAGGAAGGTCGGAACCGGTGAGTCCGTGCGTCTCCATCAGGTCCTTGATCAGTTGCACAGGCGTGCAGGTCGCCTCAAAAGCAGCATTCGATTCACGAAACTGGGCGGAGTCGCGCTGGTAGGCCAGGATTTCGTCCTCAAGCTCAACGAGAATCCGCTCCTCGACCTTGCTCAGCTCGCGCCCGTCGGTGAGTTCATCGAGCAAGTCCGTCGCCCGTTCATAGTCGGCGGGGGTCCTGATGCCGTGTACAAACTCACCGCGCAGGCGATCCAGCACGGCGTGCAGTTCACCAAGCGTCGCGATCATGGTTTGAAAGTCGTTCCGGGCTGCGCTCATCGTCTTGTCCCTTTGTTCCTTGCATACCAACTGTTGGCAACGTCGTAATCGGCATGCGTGTAGATGTGTTTGACGTAGAACTTCTGCCGGGCATAGTTGACGCCGCCTATCACCCTGAGATTATTGCCGCCTACGTCGATCACCACCCAATTCATTGCGGCCCTGGGCTTGAACAAGTCAACGCCGTGGGTACCGAAAAGCTTTTGCAGGTCCGCGAACGCCTTGGGGCGCGCCATCCTCAAAATGCGCAGGCAACGATCAAGACCGGCCTTGTCGTTGGGGTACCGAATCGCAGCGTCGTCAAAACGTGATGGCGTGAGTATATCCATGGGCGTCCTTGTCTTTGGGCCGATGGTACTCTAGTTGTGTTTTTTAACAACTCTGATTGATTGGCAGTAGTGGGACGCATGCTGTGACACTTAGGCGATTCGCGCCGGCTGCATTGGGGTCAGCGGGTTATCGCCTACACATCCAGAGACAAAATGAACCCTGCCGACCCAACCCGCCTGAAAATCTGGCAACCAGCGCCCCTGAAGGGGCAAACCTTTTACTCCGTCACACACCCCTGCGGCACTCTTCCCGCAAAACTGTCCACCAGGCTCGCCACCACCATCTCCCCCATCCGCGTGCGGGTCTGCAATGTCGCACTGGCGCGGTGGGGTTGCAGCACGACCTGTTCATTGCCGAACAATGCCTCAGGCACGTGCGGTTCCTCGACAAACACATCCAGCGCCGCACCGGCGATGTCTCCCGCGGCCAGCGCTGCCACCAGGTCGGCCTCGTCGACCAGTTTCCCGCGTGCAACGTTGATCAGGTAACCGCCCTTGCCCAAGGCACGCAGCACCTTGGCATCGATGATGGCTTCAGCCTTGTCGGCGGCCGCCGCGAGGATCAGGGCGTCGCTGTCGCGGGCCAGTTGCTCCAGGTCAGCCACGAAGGTGTGGTTCACGTCGCCCATGGGCCGCAGGTCGGTATAGCTGATCGGGCAACCGAACGCGGCGGCTCGGGTTGCCACGGCGCGACCGACCCGCCCCATGCCGACGATGCCGATGCGCATGCCGGACACCTGCCGCGCCAACGGCAGCGGGGCCAGTGGCGTCGGGCTCTGGGGCCACTGGCCGGAGCGCACGTAGCGGTCACCGGTGCATACCCCGCGACACACGGCAATCAACAAGCCAATGGCCAGGTCGGCAACGTCTTCCGTCAGCGCACCAATGGTGGCTGTCACGCGGATTCCGCGATCCCGGGCATAGGCCAGATCCACCGCATCAGTGCCCACGCCGTTGACCGCAACGATTTCCAGCCTGGGCAGTTGTGCCATGAGCGCTTGGCTGATGCCCGTGTGCCCACCAGTGATCACGCCGCGAATGTTGCCGCCGTGCTCGCGCAAGTAGGCGGGTTTGTCGGCCTGTTCGAAATAGCGTCGAACAGTGAACAGCTCATTGAGCCGGGCATTAATTTCGGGAATCAGGATCGGGCTGAGTTGCAAGACTTCTGGCTTCATAGTGACCTCGTGACGAATTGGAAGGCGGGCTCAACCGCGACCGGCAAACGGCATGGCCGTGGCCATGACGGTCATGTTCAGGACGTTAGCCGACAGCGGTAGGCCGGCCATATAACGAACGGCATCAGCCACGTGCTTGACGTCCACCATGGGTTCCACCGCGATGCTCCCGTTGGCCTGGCGTACGCCCCTGGTCATGCGCTCGGACATTTCGGTGAGGGCGTTGCCGATGTCGATCTGGCTGCAGGCGATGTTGTACTCGCGCCCGTCCAAGGCCAGGGATTTGGTCAGGCCCAGCACCGCATGTTTGCTCGCGGTGTAGGCGCTGCTGAACGGTCGTGGGGTGTGCGCCGAAATCGAACCGTTGTTGATGATGCGTCCGCCCTGTGGTTGCTGTCGGCGCATCAGGCCGAAGGCGCCACGGGCACACAGGAAAACACCGTTGAGGTTGGTATCGATCACGTTTCGCCACTGCTCGAACGTCAGTTCATCCAGCGGCACGGCGGGGGCATTGACCCCGGCGTTATTGAAGATGACGTCCAGGCGTCCGTAGACCTCTTCGACGGTGGCGAACAGCGCATCTACGCTGGCCGGATCCCGCACGTCAGTCGGTACCGCCAGCGCTACGCGCCCCTCGGTTGCCGCCAGGTCGACCAACGCCTGCAACGGTTCCGCGCGGCGTCCCGCCAGGACCAGGGTGTACCCATCCTGCAACAGCCCCAAGGCCACGGCGCGGCCGATCCCGCTACCGGCGCCGGTCACCAGGGCAACTTTCAAAGTGTTCGACATGTCGTGTATTCCTTTTAAAAAATCGGTACGGCGAGGCCGGGTTCAGAGGCGCGGGCCGACGCGCACTTCCAACTGCCCGACGCCATCGATGCCGGCGTTGATCACGTCGCCTGGATGCAACACATCAACACCGGACGGGCTGCCCGTCATGATCAGGTCGCCGGCCCGCAGCGCCACCGATTGGGAAATCCTGCTGATCATTTCACTGACCGACCAGATCTGGTTGTCGAGGCTGTCACGCTGGCGCTCCTGGCCGTTCACGCTCAACCAAAGTTCGCCATCCGGATGCCCTGCCCTGGAGACCGGCACGATGGCGGTCATTGGCGCAGCGCCATCGAACACCTTGGCCCCTTCCCAGGGCAGGCCGTCGCGCTTGGCCGCCAGCTGGACGTCGCGTCGCGTCAGGTCAAGCCCGGCCGCGTACCCCCAGACATACGCCAGGGCCTGGCTCTCCGGGATATTCGCACCGCCCTCGCCGATGGCGACGACCAATTCGATTTCATGGACGAACGCCTCTGTCATCGTCGGAAAAGGCACCTCCCCGACCGCGTCGATGACACAGCTGGACGGCTTCATGAAAAACACCGGAGGCAGGCGGTTCTGGCCGCCCTGGGCGTCTGGCCACGGATAATTGCGACCGACACAAAACACCCGGCCAACGGGAAAACGCTGAGAGGTGCCGATCACCGGCAGGGCGACGGGCAAATCCGGAGTAAAGACGTATTCGGGCATGTTCATCCTGTTGAAAGTCCTGTTGGAAGCATCAGCGTACGGCGGCATTTCCCGACAAAGTTGGACGAATGCCGCCTCGTATTGGAAAAAAACAGTTTTTTCCTGTGCTCAGCGCGCCTTCAATTCGATGCGATACAAACGGCCGAGCAGCAAGGAATAAGACAAGGTGCCGACCAGCGCCACGCCACCGATGAACCAGAAGGCCAAGGCAAACGAGCCGGTCTTGTGGACGATCGCGCCAATCACGATGGGCGTGACGATGCCGCCGATGTTGGCGGCCAGGCTGGTTATCCCACCGGTCAGCCCGATCAGCTCCTTGGGGGCGACTTCCGACACCGCCGCCCACGAGGAGGACGCGATCCCTTGGGCGAAAAAGGCGACGGTCAATACCGCAATGCAGATCACGTTCGAGTCGGTGAAATTCACCAAGACGATGGACATGCCCAGCATCGATCCCACCACCAGCGGCAACTTGCGGGCGAACGACAACGAATAGCCGCGGCGGATCAACAAGTCGGAAATGATCCCGGCCAGCAAGATGCCCACCGTCGCGCCCACGAACGGCAGCACCGCGAAGATCCCGGCCTTGATCATGGTCAGGTGGCGCTCCTCGATCAGGTACGTCGGGAACCAGGTCAGGAAGAAATACAACGCCGACGTGCTGGCGAACTTGCCGATGCAAATCGCCCAGACCTGGCGGTAGCTGAACAGCTCGACGATCTGCCGCCAGTTGAACCGGGTGCGCTCCTGGCTGCTCTTGACCAGCCCTCCCCCGGCTTCGATGTACTTGAGTTCTTCTTTGCTGACCTTCTTGCAGTTCATCGGGTCGCGGTACAGGTACAACCAGGCGATGCCGAAGACGATGCCAAGCGCACCGGTGCTGTAGAAAACGTGCCGCCAATCGTAGGTCGTCGCCAGCCACAGCAGCGCACCGGTAAACAGCGCCGTCCCCAAGTACTGGCCACAAACGTAGATGCTACTGGCCAGGCCCCTTTCCCGCGCCGGAAACCACACCGTGACCGCCCGGCTGTTGGCTGGGAATGCCGGTGCTTCCATCGCACCGACAGCCAGGCGCAAGCCGAACAGCGACGCAAAACCCGTGGCGAACCCCTGGCACACGGTGACGGTCGACCAACTGATCAGCGACACCCCGTAGGTGAACCGGGAACCGAAGCGATCGGCGATGAAGCCGGCGGGTACCAAGGCCAGCGCGTAGGTCCAGGCAAACGCGGAGAAGACCAGGCCCATTTCGATCTTGTCGAGCCCTAGGTCCTTGGCCAGGAATGGCGCGGCAATCGAAATATTCACCCGGTCTATGTAGTTGATGATCGTTGCAATCAACAGCAACGACAGCATGAACCAGCGCCGCCGCGACGGCAGACGCTCGGACGCCACGGCATCCCGGGCGTCGGCAATACCTGGCGGCGCAGTGGTCTGGGAGGTGTGTGAATTCGACATGAGGGGACCTCGTTATTGTTAGAAGGGTCGAGATATTGCGGACAGCCGAAGCCATTGCCCTCGATCTCCGGGGCAGGACAATCACAACGTGATGGGGGCTTGGTCAGCCGTTGTCAGGCGTTCGCAGCGGCCAGGCGACAGCGTTGGCCAGGAGAATCGGGGAGCAGTGGGAGGACGTTCATGATGGGCGCACCTTGGGTTGTTTTTGGATGGGTCGGGTTGCGTTGCCCCAACAGTGGTCGTACAACCAATCGAAATCAACCTGAGCGTTAGATCATTTTTTCCTGCAAAAACAACGTTGGACAAACCTGTCCAAAAAAATCGGCGCATACGGTAACTGCCGACAGTGTTCTATTCTCATAATAAGCTTTTGTTTTTTAAGTAAAAAATCAAACAATTATGAACGCAGTCATTTTGGACAGCTTCTCCAATTGCCTCCCTCTACAAAAAAGCCCCCTCCCTGATGTCATCGTATAACCACTTGTAAATCCCACGTCCCCTTGGCCACAATCCGGTCATCAAGCGCTTGTCGAGGATTCCAAGGCGATGTCATTACCGAACCGAGTCCCCACTTACGTCATGCAACAACGCAGCGAATTGACGGACTTCTATATCCGCGACAAAAAAGGACGACGCGCCGAAACCAGCCCGCACCGCCACGAATATTTCCAGATCCAGATCAACCTTGGCGGCGACACCGTGCAACACATCGGCAACGTCCAGCGGCCGTTCCCACGCAACACCCTGGCCTTCATCCTGCCCCACCGGGTGCATGTGATTCCGCACCCGGTGGACAGCAATTTCGTGGTGATCAATTTTTCCCAGACCTTCCTTCTTCCGCATTTGCAATGCGACCCGATGGACCTGGAAGAAGTCTCGATTCTGCTGGCGCCTGAACTGTCGCCGTTCCGCTTCCAGGAACACCTGGACTTCGTCCTGAGCGACGAGGCATTTGCCAAGATACGTGCGTTGATCGAACAGATGCGTGCATTGGACGAGAACCGTCAGTTCGGCACACGCGAGATGCTCAAGGGCTTGCTGCTGCAACTGATCGGCAGCGTCTGCGCCTTGTATGCCGAACCACTCAAGCGCTTGGCCGAAGAGAACGCCGCCGAAGTCAGCCGACGCGATGCATTGGGCAGGATGTCCGAATATTTGCGCAAGAACATCGCCGACCCCGACCTGAACCTGATCAAAGTGGCAGCGGCGACCTACCTGTCGCCGACGTACTTGACCCACTGGCTGCGCAAGGAAATCGGCAAGACCTTCACTGAACTGGTACTCGAACGCCGGATGCATGCGGCGCGCAACTACTTGCTCAACGGAACACGGCCAGTGGGCGAAGTGGCGAGGTTATGTGGCTTTGCCGACGAGGCTTACTTCTCCAGGCGTTTTCGCCAGATACACGGACAACCGCCGGGGCAGTTCAGGCGGCAGCAGTTGAATCCGGACAGTCCGCAGTTGCCGTTGAATACTTGATCAAACGCTAATCAAGCGATGTCTCCACCAGTATTTAATTTGTGCCCCACCTACTGGCAGATTGCCGCCACCTGAACTATACATTCCTCCACGCCAAGAGGGATCGACGATGAGCATTACTGCGCTAGCACGGCTGCTATATCAAATGCTCACACCGGGATCGAGCGACGCCGTTCTCTTTTCTGGTTTTCCCTTTAGCCCACCCGGAAAAAACACCGACCACGGGCGATCGTAACGACTACCAATTAGCTCCAGTTGGCTGCGCCCCCGGCCCAGCCAACAACCTGTTGCACTAACGACAAAAGGGAAGAGTCTGATGAGTTCATTCACGATAACGGCGTTGACCATACTGATGGCCAGCACAATTTCCGGTTGCGCGACATGGACCCACACAAGAGTGCTCGAAGCGGAAGAGAGAGTCATTATTTACTCAGAAATTGACTCCGTGGACAGTAATCCCAAAAAAATACAGGTCATGTGCTCCGAACCGAGTCCCGATGCCTTGAAAACCTTGGCTGCGTCCATGAATGTGGAGAAACAGGAAGTAGCAAAACTGGCGGCCGCCTATTCAGAAGCAGGTGCAAATATTGGCTTGAGAACCCATTCGATTCAGCTCCTTCGCGATCAGCTTTTTGCCATCTGCCAAGGTTATGCGAATAAAGGGATTTCCGGCCCTGCCTATCAAATGATGTTGACTCGCAACCAACGAAATACCGTCGCCCTCATGGCTATTGAACAACTCACAGGCGTTCTGCAAACGCCAGCAGTGAAGTTGTCGGGCTCGGCATCAATAGGTGCAAACCAGGAACTTATCGCCCTGAACCAAAAACTCAAGGTCGAGGCGGAAACGAAGTACAACGCACTCACAGCTGCTCAAAAAACGGAGACTGAAGGTCAAGGATTAAAAAAACAGATCGATGAATATACCGCGTCCATCGAAAGAGCCAAGAACGCGATCGTTGCAGCCACCGCTAACGCCGAGAATTCAGCGCAGGGCGGACGACCTGATGCGGCCACGATAGGCGCTATCGCAGAAAAAGTGAAAGAGATTGCTATTGAAATCTTGAGCCAAAATGACCTGTTTTACGTATGTCTGGACATGGATCAAACTTATGCAAACCTCAAAAAAGACCTCCCCGCTGCGCTAAGGGCGCGTTGTGATAAAGCCTATACAAATCTGGACCCAAGGAGCATTCAATCTGGATCCGGATCCGGATCTGCGACCCAATGAACGGGCCTATCTATCGAACTGATAATAAATAACGGACTTCCCACTTCACTGAAAAGCCCTAGGGGACAAGTTTGACCCGGTGCATGAGATCGTCGAGAGCATAGGTATCCAGGAAGGCGGTCACTTCGATGACTTGCCCATTCTTGAACGTCATATGCCACAGATAGGTGTTGTTGTAGGGTTTCTGATCCAGCGCCGTGGCCCTTCCATGCCAAAGAACAACCACGACGTCATCCTCGGCAATGATGCTTTGCACCGTGGGGACAATCGGCGTTGCCAGTCGCGCAGTGATTGACCGGACGACTTGGGCCAACTCAGCCTTGCTGGCGTACATACCGGAAACGGGGCTCGTCCCCGCCACGGTCCATCTGGCATCGGGCGCAAGCAGATCGAACACCGTGCCTTTGCCTTGCTGCCAATTTGTGAATGCCTCGCGCACCAGCGTCGCATTGGTTTGCTGGGTTGAAGTTGGCGACGCTCCAGCGATCGATGTCGAAAGCGCCAGGCACAAGGCAATGGCATGAAGACGTAAGATCGAACTCATCGATAGTTTCATGATGTCTCTCGCAGCAATGCTATGGATTAAGGCTCTTTAAAAAGAACCTTAACGATATGCACGCAGAAACCTTTGCTTAATACTGCTCGACGCTTGCCTGATGCTATTCGAGCCTGGTCTTAGCCATTCAGGACGTCTTCATAGAACGCCAGCGCAGCCACGTTCTTATCCTTCGCTTCCAACATGATGTCGAAGCGGTCCAAAAAACCGAGGGCGTACTGGTTCGTCCAGTGATTCCACATCTGCGCGCTGTGGCCGTACAGGTCTCGTTTGGACACGACCTTCAACAAGTTCTCCATCTCAAGCTTGTCGCCTGCATCGAAGCCCAACTCCTGTAGCCGCTCTGGTGGCTGGGAGTAATGCATCGTGGGCCGAACGCCGCGCCAACTGTCGATAACGCGTTGGACTCGCGGGGAATCCGGCGCGATGTAGTCGTTCTCATTGATCCAGCAGTGATGAATGTCCAGCACGACGGGGGCGAGGTCGGCGAGTTGCAGGCAATCATCCACGCCGTAGGCCTTTTCCTCGTTTTCAAACGTGATGCAGTTGCGCGACACCTCCGACAAGCGCGGCCAGACCGAACGAATCCCCTCGCCCCCCAGCCGCCCGGCAATGTGCACGTTGCATTTGAAATCCTGGAAACGCCGACCGAAGCCCATCATCCGGATCATGTCGGCGTGGTATTCAAACTCGGCGAGGCTGTTTTCCACCACCGGCGGTTTATCCGAGCCCAGCACACAGTACTGGCCGGGATGAAAGGACAGCCGGATATCCGCTGAACGCGCCAGCTCGCCAATGGCGGCGAAGCGTTTGGCAAGTTCGCGCTGGATGCCGGGGTCTTGATAGAAAGCGCTCACCTTCGGATGACTGTAGAACGGCAACAGGTCGCTGCTCAGTCGAAGCATGCGCAGGGTCGGTGGCAGCTCGGCGACGTAGGCGATGAGGCGCAACTGCGCGTCGAGATTGTGCGTGACGATTTCCAGAAGCTTGTCGCGGGCGATTTGCACGGAGACGCTGTCCATCCAGCGTAATGTCGTGGTGCGGGGGTTGAAGGGAGCTTCGATGGTCTTTAGCGCAGCCGCAGAAAGGCCGCGATCAGGGTGGCGGTATTGGCAGGCGAAGCCGATGCGGGGGTGGGTCATGGGAGGTCCTGGCCGTTGAGTCCGTGTCGGCGGTAGACATCCTGGTGATTGAGTTGTCGTTTTTGGATTGGCTATTGGGTGACGAAGCTAATTTGCCTGTTGCGCCGGTTTTCGCTAAGTCAGGACTCCGTTCCCAGATTGTTCCCATATCGCCCTTTTCCAGACACCAAAAACCACAAACCCCCGACTTTCTCTAGGAAAATCAGGGGTTTGTGTTTGTAGAATGTGGCGGTGAAGGAGAGATTCGAACTCTCGATACAGTTTCCTGTATACACACTTTCCAGGCGTGCTCCTTAAGCCACTCGGACACTTCACCGTGTCTCGGCAAACTGTTCAGTCTGTCGAGGCGCGCTAATGTAGTCGAAAGCCTTTGCGATGGCAAAGGTTTTTTTCAGAATTTTCATGCGGTTAAGGCTGGCCCGGGTTTCAAACCGGCTGGGGGATGGCAAACCGGCCAAACTCTGGCCTGGTCTGTGGGCCGCGCGACGGAAACAGGCGCGGCCCTTGGGGCGGGGCGGGCTGTTTATA
Organism: Pseudomonas alvandae; assembly: GCF_019141525.1. Classification (GTDB taxonomy): domain Bacteria; phylum Pseudomonadota; class Gammaproteobacteria; order Pseudomonadales; family Pseudomonadaceae; genus Aquipseudomonas; species Aquipseudomonas alvandae. The sequence goes on along the minus strand of NZ_CP077080.1, from coordinate 2,082,540 downwards.
GAAGGCAGGGCTGACCGGTGAGTCAGTCACGGCGCTTTACCTGGCCTGCGACGGTGGGTAACGTCTGCTCCACTTCTCTTACAAGGAATAGCGTCATGAGCGACCTGATTGCCTACCATCTCGAAGACGGTATCGCGACCCTGACCTTGAACAACGGCAAGGTCAATGCCATTTCGCCTGATGTGATCGTCGCGTTCAACGCCGCGCTGGACCAGGCGGTGGCCGATCGCGCGGTGGTGATCATTACCGGGCAGCCGGGGATTCTGTCGGGCGGTTACGATTTGAAAGTGATGACTGCCGGCCCGAAGGAAGCGGTAAGCCTGGTGGCGTCCGGCTCGACCCTGGCCCGCCGCCTGTTGTCGCACCCCTTCCCTGTCGTCGTCGCGTGCCCTGGGCATGCCGTGGCCAAGGGTGCCTTCCTGTTGTTGTCAGCGGATTACCGCATTGGTGTCGAGGGGCCGTTCACCATCGGCCTGAACGAAGTGCAGATCGGCATGACCATGCACCACGCCGGTATCGAACTGGCCCGCGATCGCTTGCGCAAGTCGGCGTTCCACCGCTCGGTGATCAATGGCGAGATGTTTAATCCGCAGAGCGCCGTGGACGCGGGTTTCCTCGACAAGGTGGTCTCGCCTGATGAGCTGCAAGCGGCGGCATTGGAAGCCGCGCGTCAGTTGAAGAAGATCAACATGACCGCCCACAAGAACACCAAGCTCAAGGTCCGCAAGGCGCTGCTGGATGCGTTGGACAGCGCGATCCTGCTGGATCAGGAGCATATGGGCTGAACCGTGGCGAGGGCGCTTGCTCCCGTTCGGCGGGACGTAAAGCTGCCGAAGGCTGCGATCTTTGGTCTTTCGTTCGCTTGAAATTCCAATGTCAGGTGAAAGATCGCAGTCTCGTTGCACTCGCCAGCTCCAGGCCAAGTGAAAGCGGGCGCCCCGCCACGGGTCAACCGGATCTTTTTCCACCCAAGGTGGACCTGACCCTGCGGCCGCTCTAACCCGCTTCCTACGCGCTGTTTAGAAACATACGCTTAAACATCGCCTATCTCCTACCTCTACAGGGGCAATTGCCGAAAACAGTGCACATCCGTACACTGCGCCACCTTTTGTCCCGGCGGGGCTTGTTGATGTTGTTTACGTTGCGTATGTGTTTGATGGGCCTGCATTTTGTCCTGGCGGGGGTGGTGGGTGTGATTCTTGGCCTGTGCCGGCCGTTCAACCCTGACAACAGCCGTTTATGCGCCCGGCTGTATGCGTTGCCTGCCATGTGGTTCCTGCGCCTGCGGGTCAAGGCCGAGGTCGACACGCTGGTAAACAAATCCCAGAGCTGCGTGATCATCGCCAATCATCAATCCAACTACGATCTGTTCGTATTCGGTAATGTGGTGCCGCGCCGCACGGTGTGCATTGGCAAGAAAAGCCTGAAATGGGTGCCGCTGTTCGGTCAGTTGTTCTGGCTGGCGGGCAATGTGTTGATTGACCGCGGCAATGCGATCAAGGCGCGCAAGGCGATGCTCACCACCACCCATACGCTGCAGCATGAGGACACCTCCATCTGGGTATTCCCGGAAGGCACGCGCAACCTGGGCGAAGCGTTGCTGCCGTTCAAGAAAGGCGCATTTCAGATGGCGATTGCCGCCGGGGTGCCGATTATCCCTGTGTGTGTCAGCACCTATATCAAGCACATGCGCCTTAATCGCTGGCGCAGTGGTGACATTCTCATACGCTCGCTGCCGGCGATTCCTACAACAGGTCTGAGCATGGAGGACATGCCCCGCCTCATCGCCCAATGCCGCGAGCAGATGCAAGCGTGCATCGACACGATGGACCGGCAGTTGCAGGTCGCCTGACAGGAAACCCGCCCATACGGCGGGTTTTCTTTTGCGGCGAACCCAGCGAATTTCACTGACTCTCAAGCAACATGGCGCGCTAAGCTGGACGGTGCCTGTATCACTGCCAATTTCCAAGAAGAAGTGAACCATCATCATGGGTAGAGTCGTTGCGGCTGCGGTTTATAGCGCCGGTAAGAAAGTCACCAATATAACCCTCGACGAAGGCAGCGCCTGGGCTGCGAAACCAGGACATTTCGTTTGGATCGGCCTCGAAGAGCCCAGCACGCTGGAACTGACCAACCTGCAACGCCAGTTCAACCTGCACGAGCTGGCGATCGAAGACGCCATGGAGAAACACAGTCGTCCGAAGCTGGAGACCTTTGGCGATGCGCTGTTCATCGTCACGTATTCGCCGGTGCGCAAGGACGGCAAGCTGCAGTTCATCGAAACCCACATATTCGCCGGCAAGGGCTACATCATCACCGCCCGCAACGGTCACTCGGCTTCCTACGCCCATGTCCGGCAGCGCTGTGAGGCACGTCCACTCCTGCTGGAACATGGGGAGGATTTCGTGCTCTACGCGATTCTCGATTTCGTCATTGAAAACTACCAGCCGGTAGGCGAAGCCATTCATGCCGAGATCGATGAACTTGAGCGCAACGTGCTCTGCAGCGCCCTGAACGAGCGCGACATCCAGAACCTTCACAGCCTGCGCCGCGACGTGCTGCGCCTGCGTCGCTACGCGGCGCCGATGGTGGAGATCAGCGAAGAACTGCAGCGCTTGGATTTTCCGTTCATCGACAAGAACATGGGGCCGTATTTCCGCGATGTGCAGATCCACGTCACGCGGCAGATGGAAGACCTGGCGACCCTGGCGGACATCGCCAGCCAGACCATCGAAATCGGCGTGCTGCTCGAAGCTTCACGCCAGAGCGTGGTGCAACGCAAGTTCGCGGCCTGGGCGGCCATCCTGGCGTTTCCCACCGCAGTGGCCGGGATCTATGGGATGAACTTCCAGAACATGCCGGAGTTGGGCTGGCATTACGGGTATTTCGCCGTGCTCGGGTTTATCGCTGTGGGATGTACAGCGTTGTGGGGGAGTTTCAAGCGGTCGGGGTGGTTGTAGGTGTTTTCCAGTGGGATTTGCGCGACCTTCATCGCGAGCAAGCTCGCTCCCACACTTGATCAACCATCATGGAGTGTGGGATCGCCCTGACGATCAGCCCTGAGCCGCTTCGGCCTGCGGCTTGTGCGCAACAAAACGCATCATCCATTCAGCCACCGTCGTGCCGTGGTGTTCCTGTTCGAGGCTTGCCACGCCCTGGCTGTAGATCTTCTCGCCGAGGTGCTGCTGGCGGATTTCCAGCAAGGCCCGGGAATAATCGTGGATGAATTCCGGGTGACCCTGGAAGCACAGGACCTGGTCATTGATGTGATAGGCCGCGAACGGGCAGAAATCGCTCGAGGCGATGACCGTGGCATTTTCCGGCAGCTCGGTCACTTGGTCCTGATGACTGATCAACAGGGTCAACTCTTCCATCACCGGGCTCATCCAAGGCGCCTTGGCCGCGAGTGTGTAGCGATGAGTGCCCACACCCCAACCCTGGCTGGCCCGTTCGGTCTTGCCGCCCAGCAGCAACGCCAACAGTTGATGACCAAAGCAGACGCCCAGCAACTTGTCGCCACGCTGGTAGCGGTCCATGAGGTAGGTCTTGAGGGTCTGGATCCACGGATCAGTGCCGAAGGAGTCGGCCTTGCTGCCGGTCACCAGGTACGCGTCGAACTGTTCGTCATCGCTGGGGTATTGCCCTTCCATCACGTTGTAGACGATGAAGTCAGCCGCGATGGGCTGTTGCGAGAACAGGCGCTGGAACATCTGCCCGTAACCCTGATATTGATCGACCAGTTCCGGACGCAGGATATCGGTTTCCAGTATGCAGATGCGTAGCGACATAAAAAATACCTGACACGATGATGGGAATATTGCACACCCCAGAGCCTGCCTTGAAACACCGTCCCAAGGCAAGCCCCCGCCGTCAGAACCGCGCGTGCCTGGCGGCTTTTTCCAACAACAAGGCCGGCGGCGAGAAACGTTCGCCATATTGTTCGGCCAAGTATTGGCAGCGGGCGATAAATGCCGGCAAGCCGTACTGGTTGATGAACTGCAACGCGCCTCCCGTCCAAGACGCGAATCCGATGCCAAGGACCGAGCCGATATTGGCGTCGGCCGTCGAAGTGACGACGCCTTCCTCCACGCAACGAACGGTTTCCAGGGCCTGGATGAATAACAGTCGGTCACGTATATCCTGAGCCTGGATTTGCCCGGCGGTGTTCTCGAAACGCTCCTTGAGCACCGGCCAGAGGTACTTCTGCCCTTGCTCTGGATACTCGTAGAAACCGGCCCCACCCGCCTTCCCCGGTCGCTTGTATTCGAGCAGCAGGTCGATCACGGCGAATGCGGGATGCTCCGTCGGCGCTTTCCCTTCCGCTTGTAAGTCTTGGGCGGTTTGCTTGCGGATATGGCTCATCAGGCTGAGGGCAACTTCGTCGGAAACAGCCAACGGCCCAACCGGCATACCGGCCTTTTGCGCCTCGGTTTCGATCATCGGTGCACTCACGCCTTCGCCGAGCATGGCGATGCCTTCATGGATGAAGGTACCGAAGACCCGCGACGTGAAAAACCCACGGCTGTCGTTGACGACAATGGGAATCTTGTCGATTTGCCGAACGAAATCGAAGCCTCGGGCCAGCGTCTCATCGCTGGTACGAGCCCCCCGGATGATTTCGACCAAGGGCATCTTTTCCACCGGGCTGAAGAAATGCAGGCCGATAAACTTGCTTTCATCTGGTATGGCCTTGGCCAGGCCGGTGATGGGCAGCGTTGACGTATTCGACGCGATCACCGCATCAGGCCCCGCCACCGCTTGGGCTGCGGCGGTCACGTTGGCCTTCAGGGCACGGTCCTCGAAGACCGCCTCGATGATCAATTCGCAACCGGTCAGGTCGGCATCGCTGTCGGTGGGGTGGATTCGCGCCAACGTGGCGTCACGCTGAGCAGCGGTGAGCTGGCCGCATGCGACTTGCTTGTCCAGCAGCGTCGCGCAACGAGCCTTGGCTTTTTGCGCGGCGGCCAGGTCGATGTCCTTGAGCACCACGTCTATGCCCGCCGCAGCACTGACATGGGCAATACCCGCCCCCATCATCCCGGCGCCGAGCACCGCGACTTTTCTTGTCAGAAAAGGCGCAAAACCGTGTGGGCGGGAACCGCCAGCCTTGATCTCGTTGAGTTGAAACCAGAAGGTGCCGATCAGGTTCTTCGCCACCTGGCCGGTCACCAGTTCGGTGAAGTAACGGGTTTCGATCAGATGGGCCGCGTCAAACGTCACCTGCGCCCCTTCCACTGCGGCGCAGAGAATTTTCTCCGGGGCCGGCAGGCAACCCTGGGTCTTGCTGCGCAGGATCGAAGGTGCGATCGCCAGCGTCTGGGCGACGGCAGGATCGGACGGTGTCCCGCCCGGAATCCGATAGCCTTTCGTATCCCAAGGTTGCACTACGCTCGGGTTGGCGAGAATCCAGGCGCGAGCCTTGGTAAGCAGGTCGTCGCGGTCCGCCGCCAGTTCATCGATCAGGCCGGCCTGCAGTGCTTGTTGCGGTCGAATCCGCTTGCCTTCGAGCAGATACGGCAATGCCTTTTCCAAACCAAGCAAGCGCACCATCCGCACCACGCCACCGCCGCCCGGCAACAGGCCAAGGGTCACTTCCGGCAGGCCGATCAGCACCGACGGGTGATCCAGCGCCACGCGGTGATGACACGCGAGGCAGATTTCCCAGCCACCGCCCAGGGCCGCACCGTTGATAGCGGCAACCACCGGTTTGCCGAGGGTTTCCAGTGTGCGCAGTTGTGCCTTGAGACCCAGCACGGTTTCGTAGAAGGCCTTGGCCTGGGATGGTCCGACCTGAATCAGCTCGTTCAGGTCGCCACCGGCAAAAAAGGTTTGCTTGGCCGACGTGATGATCACGCCGGCGATCGAGTCTTTCTCGACGGCGAGACGCGCAACGCAGGCCGCCATCGCCTCGCGGTACATCGCGTTCATGGTGTTGGCGCTCTGGCCTGGCATATCCAGCGTCAGGACGACGATCCGGTCCGGGCCGGTTTCGTAACGAATGGCATCGGTCATGAAAAATGTTCCTTGAAATCCAGGCTCAGAGGCGTTCGATGATGGTGGCGATGCCCATGCCACCGCCGACACACAGCGTCGCCAGGCCATAACGCAGGCGACGCGCCTCCAGCTCATCCAGCAGCGTGCCGAGGATGGCGCACCCGGTGGCGCCCAGCGGATGGCCCATGGCGATGGAGCCGCCGTTGACGTTGACCTTGGCGGGGTCGATGACCATGTCCTTGATGAATTTGAGCACCACCGAGGCGAAGGCTTCGTTGACCTCGAACAAGTCGATGTCCTCGACCCGCAGCCCGGCTTTCGCCAAGGCCTTGCGGGTGGCCGGGGCCGGGCCGGTGAGCATGATGGTCGGCTCGGTGCTGATGACGGCGGTAGCGACGATTCGGGCCCGGGGTTGCAGGCCCAGCTCGCGTCCCTTTGCCTCGGAACCGATGAGCATCAGCGCCGCGCCGTCGACGATGCCCGAGCTGTTGCCTGGGGTGTGCACGTGATGGATCCGTTCGACATGGCTGTAGACCCGCAACGCCGTCGCGTCGAAGCCCATCTGCCCCATCGCCTCGAAACTCGGCCGGAGTTTGCCCAGGCCTTCCAGCGTCGAGTCGGCGCGAATGAACTCGTCATGGTCCAGCAGCACGATGCCGCTCTGGTCCCGCACCGCCACCAGGGATTTATCGAACGAACCGTTTTCCCGCGCCCGCGCGGCTTTATGCTGGGACTGCAATGCAAAGGTGTCGACGTCCTCGCGACTGAAACCTTCGAGGGTAGCGATCAGGTCGGCGCCGATGCCCTGGGGAACGAAATGACCATGCAGGTTGGACTGCGGGTCCAACGCCCAGGCGCCGGCATCGCTGCCCATCGGCACCCGTGACATGGACTCGACGCCGCCAGCCACCACCAGGTCTTCGAAACCGGAACGCACTTTCATCGCAGCCAGGTTCACCGCTTCCAGGCCCGAGGCGCAAAAGCGGTTGAGCTGCACGCCGGGCACGCTGACATCCCAATCGGCCACCAAGGCAGCGGTTTTGGCGATATCCGCGCCTTGATCACCTATCGGCGTCACGCAGCCGAGCACGATGTCGTTCACATGGCCCGTGTCCAGGCTCATACGCTGGCGCAACGCGGTCAACAGGCCGCTGACCAGGTTCACCGGCTTGACGGTATACAGGGCGCCGTCAGGTTTTCCTTTGCCACGCGGCGTGCGTAATGCGTCAAAAATAAAAGCTTCGGTCATGACATCCTCGAACCGCCGTGGGGACAAAACTACACCTGCAACCATAAGCCCAGCGGCGCTGGATTCAATGACTCCAGCGCTCAACGACGTTGACAGCCACGCTCAGACGAACGGTAGCGTGCTATCGGGTTAACCGATTCAGGTAAGCAAGCTGTCTAGCAAAAGGGCCTGCAGGAAGGTGGCAATAGGCCTCATGTCTTTTTTATAGCGTTCAGCAAGAAGTCCATATGAATTGGATCTAAGCCAAGTCGGCTGCGGCCCCTAATGTAAAGCTTGTACAAGAAAAGTCGTCGGGTTTTGCCGGGGCGCTTGTCAGACAGGAAGTGCAATGCCAGCCGTCATGGAGTAATGCAGGCTGGCCTCAGGAAATAACAAAAAAGGCGGGTCAGCCATGTTCAAACATTCGAAAGTTCGCCAAGCCGGACTCATTCTCTTCGCCACGACACTGCTGTTGATCTTGCCGAATATCACCAAGGTCATCGGCTGACGGGCGCATGGTGTCCACACCATTCATGAGTTGCATCATCCACGCCGGTAAGCGAACGCTGTTCCAGCGACGGTGGTTGTGCCACCCTTTGCGCTTCCCTCTCGACATGGAAGGCGACTCATTTGAAAGTCCTCATCGTGATGGGGGCGCTGCTGCTCAGCTCGCCCCTTTATGCCGCACAGCTGGTGTTGGAGCTGGGCGCGAATACGCGTACGTGGCAAACCGAGGCGCTGCTCAAGCATCCTGAAGCGCGGACGGTCCAGATTGCCGAAGATGTCTCCTACAAAAAGCCGATGAATTATCGCGCCGTGCCGCTGGCCGCGCTGTTGACCGGTGTCCAGGCGAACGACCATCTCCAGGCCGTGGCGCTGGACGGCTTTGCCGCCGAACTGCCCGCCGCACCGTTGCTCAACAAGACCGGCGCGAGGGCGTGGCTGGCCATCGAAGACCCGGCCAAGCCATGGCCGCCGCTCGGGGACGGCAAGAAAAGCGCCGGACCGTTCTATCTGGTCTGGACCGATCCTCAAGCCGGCCATATCAGCCCTGAACAATGGCCGTACGCGGTGGCAAGCATCAAGCGCCTGTCAGCGGTGGCCGATCGCTTCCCTGCCCTGCTGCCCTCGCCCGACCTGGCCAAGGATGATCCGGTGAACAAGGGGTTCGAACTGTTCCAGAAGAACTGCCTGGCCTGCCACCGCCTCAACGGCGCGGGGGATGCGCAGTTCGGTCCGGACCTGAACATTCCTTTCAACCCTACGGAATATTTCTCGGGGGATTTCCTCAAGCGCTACATCCGTGACCCGCAGGGCATGCGTCACTGGCCCCAGGGGAAAATGCCCGGATTCTCGGCGACAGTGCTGCCGGATTCGGAGCTGGATTTGCTGGTGGGGTATTTGAAGCATATGGCGGGGCGCAAGCAGCCGTTGGGTCAATAGATCAGCTTGTTTTGTCTAAGCCAGTCCCGCTGGCCCTTGTAGGAGCTGTCGAGCAAAGCGAGGCTGCGATCTTTTCCAGACATTTGAGCTCCAAGCCAAGGATCTAAAGATCGCAGCCTCGCTTCGCTCGGCAGCTCCTACACAGCGGGAGCAAGCTCGTCGCCACAAGAGCTGGATCGTTTACTGCTGCTGCGCCGTAATCACCGGAGCCGGCGTCACCAGCACCTTGGCGTGCATCTGTTCAAACCCGCCGCCACGGCGCATGCCACGCACCGGGCAGGCGTCCAGGTAATCCAGGCCTACCGCCAATTTCAAGTGTCGCTCCGGACGGGCCAGTTGGTTGGTCACGTCGAAGCTGTACCAGGCGTCATCGAGCCATGCTTCGGCCCAGGCATGGCTCGCCAGGTGTTCGCTGTCTTCGTTGAACAGATAACCCGACACATAACGCGCCGGCACGCCCAGGCTGCGGGCGCACGCCAGGAACGCATGGGCATGGTCCTGGCAAACTCCGCTGCGACCGGCAAACGCCTGGGCCGCGCTGGTCTCCACTTCGGTGGAGCCCGGTGTGTAGGTCATATGTTGGTTGAGCCCGTGCATCAAATCGATCAGCGCCACACGATCGCGACGCTGCTTGCACTGCGCCTGGGCGAAGGAGCGAAGGGCTTCGTCCGCTTCGGTGAGCCGGGTGAAACGCAGGAAGGGCAGCGCCGATTGGCTTTCGTGCTCGGCTTCACGCGACGGGTCGATATCCACCTGGCCACGGGCACCGATGATGATGGTTTCGTGGGGCTCGTCCAGCGTCAGCACATGAAGGATGTTGCCGAACGGATCGAGCTGCGACCGCACCGGTCGAGGCAGGTCCAGCTGCCAGCTCAGCACGTGCTGGCGTTCGCTGTCGTGCGGCGTCAGGCGCAGGTACTGAATGCTTGCGCGAACCTGGTCTTCATAGTGGTAGGCCGTTTCGTGGCTGATCGAGAGTCTCATATGACCTCCAGGTAGGAACTGTGAATGGCATTGCCCAGTTCACGGACCAGTGGGATGAATTCGGTGAGCCAGGCGTGCAGCCCACCGTCGAGGATTTCATTGATGCCGGTATAGCGCAGGCGTGCGTCCATCTCCGCCGCCAGGCGTTGGGCCTGCCGACCGTTGCTGCCGGGCAGGCTGGCGAGAATCTGGTCGATCTCTTCGGTGCAGGCCCGCAAGGAGCGCGGGACGTCGGCACGCAACAACAGCAGTTCAGCCACATGCCGGGCACCGGGGGCGTCACGGTAGATTTCGGTGTAGGCCTCGAAGGAAGACAGCGCTCGCAACAACGCGCTCCATTGATAGTAGGCGTGGGCGGTGCCGTCGTTGACAGCATGGGCCTGGTCGCCGGCCATTTCGTAGCGGGCGTCGAGCAGGCGCAGGGTGTTGTCGGCCCTTTCGATGAACGTTCCCAGGCGTATGAACCTGAACGCATCGTTGCGCATGATGGTGCCGTAGGTGGCGCCGCGAAACAGATGGGACCGCTCCTTGATCCATTCGCAGAAACGGCTCATGCCGTAGCGACCCAGGCCCAGCTCGGCGATCTGGCGAATTTCCAGCCAGGTGGCGTTCACGTTTTCCCACATGTCGGCGGTGATTCGGCCACGCACCGCATGGGCACTGGCACGTGCGGAACCCAGGCAACTGTAGATACTGGCGGGGTTGGCCGCCTCCAGGGCGAAAAAATGCAGCAGGCGCTCGGCGTGCAGATCGCCGTGCCTGTCCCGGTAGTCATCCAGCGTGCCGGTAATGAGCAATGGCATGGCCAGTTCATGCAAGCCGTCGCCGCGCCCATCCTGGGGCATCAATGACAGCGAATAACTGACGTCGAGCATCCGCGCGAGGTTTTCCGCGCGCTCCAGATAACGCGACATCCAATACAAGTCCGAGGCGGTCCTGCTTAACATGGCAGCTCCTTCATTCCTCGACCACCCAAGTGTCCTTGGTGCCTCCGCCCTGTGAAGAATTCACCACCAGGGAACCTTCGCGCAGCGCCACGCGGGTCAGGCCACCCGGCACCACGCGGGTTTCTCGCCCCGCCAGGACAAACGGACGCAAATCGATATGGCGCGGCGCGATGCCGTTTTCGACAAAGGTCGGGCACGTCGACAAGGACAACGTTGGTTGAGCGATGTACGCATGCGGCTTGGCCTTGATCCGCTCGCGGAAGGCGTCGATCTGCGCCGTCGTCGAGGCTGGCCCCACCAGCATGCCGTAACCGCCGGAGCCTTGGGTTTCCTTGACGACCAGGTCCGCAAGGTTCGCCAGCACATGGGAAAGTTCAGCGGGGTTACGACATTGCCAGGTGGGGACGTTGTTCAGGATCGGCTCCTCGTCCAGGTAGAAACGGATCATGTCGGTGACAAACGGATACACCGATTTGTCATCCGCCACACCTGTGCCGATGGCGTTGGCCAACACCACGTTGCCCGAACGGTAGGAGGACAGCAGCCCCGGCACGCCGAGCATCGACTGCGGATTGAAGGCCAGCGGATCGAGGAAGGCGTCATCGAGGCGACGGTAGATCACGTCAACGGCTTTCGGTCCGTCCGTGGTGCGCATGAAGACCTTGTCGTCACGCACGAACAGATCCGCGCCCTCCACCAGCTCGACGCCCATCTCACGGGCGAGGAAGGCGTGTTCGAAAAACGCACTGTTGAAACGCCCGGGGGTCAGGACCACGACGCTTGGGTCGTCCAAGTGACTGGCGCTTTTCAGCGTATCGAGCAGCAGGTTCGGATAATGGTCGATCGGTGCAATGCGTTGGGCGGCGAACAGTTCGGGGAACAGGCGCATCATCATCTTGCGGTCTTCGAGCATGTAGCTGACGCCGCTGGGCGTACGCAGATTGTCCTCGAGCACGTAGTACGTGCCGTCACCGTCGCGCACCAGATCGACACCGCAAATGTGGGCATAGACATCGCGATGCAGATCCAGCCCCTGCATCGCCAGTTGATATTGATCGTTGGCCAGGACCTGCTCGGCCGGAATGATGCCGGCCCGAATGATCCGCTGTTCGTGATAAAGGTCGGCCAGGAACATGTTCAGCGCCTTGACCCGCTGGATACATCCACGTTCGACCATTCGCCATTCACTGGCGGGAATGCTGCGCGGAATGGTATCGAAAGGGATCAGGCGCTCCGTTCCCTGCTCATCGCCGTAAAGCGTGAACGTGATGCCGGCGCGATGAAACAACAGGTCGGCCTCGCGTCGCCGTTGTGCCAGGAGCTCGTCGGGCGTTTCGGCCAGCCATTGGGCGAACGCTCGATAATGTGGGCGGACCTGGCCGTCGGCATCGTACATTTCATCAAAACCAGTGCGGATCATGCCGTACTCCTTGTCACCCCGGCTCAGGCGTCGCAAGGCCCGTGCCAGCGGCATAAACGCTTTATGATCAACAGCTTGGTTTATCCCTCGACAGGCCGGGCACCCTTGTGGTGCAGCGGATATCCCTATCCGGCTTGCCTCGCTTCATTGCGACGCAGGACGTCGCTATCCCTGAGCATAGTCAAGATAGAGAGGGCACAGTGATGAACAGCGGACATGCCAGACATGAAAACGGCCGACACAAAGGTCAGCCGTTGCTGTGAGGCACAAGGAAAATGTCAGGCCTGCAGGCGCCGGATCTCCTGCTTGACGCCCCAACCTTCGATGATGCCACCCAGCGGCTCCACCACGGCTTCGAAGTTCAGCTCGAAGTCGCCGATGTCATCATAGGTGGCGTACATCACCCGGCTCAGTTCCAACGACCAGGCTCCATCTTCGCGAGCACTGATCTGCGCATTCAACGATTCGCCGCGAAAATGACCCGCCGCCCTGCGCGCCCGCTCCTCGTCGGGGAAAATGGCGTAGAACTCGATGGGATGGAATTGGGAGAAATCGAAACCGCCCTCTTTCATGCGGCGCAGCACGCTGGTGCTGATGTCTTCTTGATAGGCTGTGCTCATGAAACGTCCTCCTCAGACCGATGGATAGACTTTCCGTCTTCCCGTGCGTGCAACCTGCGGTTACAAGCAGTACGGCATCAACTGACCGTCGGGACACAAGCATGTAGCTGACAAGACCGGACCTTGGCGATCCTTTCGCTGATCTCGATTGCAGAGTAGCTTCAAGTCATCGCCGCTGCCAAGCGGGACCAGACAAGGATTTTCATGAAATCGGTTTAATGCTGATGATTTCAATGCTGTTTTGGGTTTTGAGACTTTTGAGCGTAGGGTCTTCGGTGCGACCTTCCAGGTCGTTGAGGTCAAGCTTGGCGGGTACCGGCAGCAGCTTCTGCCGGATCAACTGGGCAGCCTGCTCCATGGTGGGCTCCTGGTCGTAATCGAACTGCTCGGCGATGGCTTCGCCGTGATCGTCAACGAAAGTGATTTCCCACTTTGGCATCGGTGTCTCCTTGATCAATTCATGGCAGGGCTTGCCTTCATCTCGACATTGACGGCGAAACAATCGTTCCGCTGAGCTGCCGACGGCACAGATGAAAAAACCGCCTCGAGGGCGGTTTCTTCATAGACGATAGCCGTTATTTTTCGGCGCGCTCTTTCAACGCTTTCAGCGTGTTGAACGGCGCGTCCACCACGAACTTGTTAGCCAGCCAGGACGGTACGTCGCCGCCCGGCTCGGTGTGGACCTGATAGGTCACTTCGATTCGGTCCGCACCCTTGGGGGTGAATGTCCAGAAGCCGTCGACTTGTGTCACACGTACAAAGCCCTTCTCCTCCGGTGCGTAACTCGGTACGCCCTTGAGCTTGCGAGTCAAGCTGCCATCGGCGCCCTCCTCGGTGGTGACTTCCAATACGGAATCACGGGACGTCACCGGCCAAGGCGTATTGAACTGGGTGTAGGTCCAGCTCTTGTTGCCCTCATGCTTGAGCAGCTTCTGGCTCTTGCATTCATGAATCCAGGCGCAGGCACCAGGCACGTCTTCCTGCAGGGCTCGCAATTTCGCCATGGTGGTCTTCATGACGGTCACGCCACGGTAGGCCTTGTATTTGGAACCGGTCACTTCACTGAGTGACACCTGGATACCTTCCTTGTCCTTGGCGACCTGCCAGTCCTCTGCCTGTGCGGTAGCCGTCGCCAACAACACGGTCAAACCACACAACACAGCCATACGATGCAGCGAACCCATAGGTTGTTTTCCTTATTGTCCAAGTTCGTTCATGTCAGTCTTGACGATTGCCCCACTACGCTGCCGTGACCTGCTCCCACCATCCAATCAACCGAATGGCTTCGTCGCTGCTGCTGCCGCAGACCTCGATGTCGGCCACAAACGCCGAGCACACCGCCGGGCGCTCCGGTTGGCCGAAGATCTGGCACAGATTATCGACCGACAACTGTACGCAACGTTCTCCCGCCGGCTTGCCCTGGGGCATGCCCGGGATGGGCGAACTGATGGAAGGGGCGATGCAACAGGCGCCACAGCCCTCACGGCACTTCATGACGAGGAATACCTCACGACAGGTAATGATTGGTAACAACAACAGAGTAACGGCTAAAACAGGTGTTTTAAATTACCGTCCCCGTGTTTTTTCGCAGAAGGTGCGATGACTGGGCAGTCAACGACGAACAGCAGGACTGCGCCCGGCCTATTGCTTGAATTCGAACTCGAGCGCGGCGCCTTCCACCTCGTTGCGCTCCTGATTGCGCAGCGGCAATTGCATCTCGTTGCTCAACAGGCGGCCGTTAAGCTGGAACGGACCGGGCTTCTCTCCGAACATCGCCGGCAGCAGTGGCTCGCGCTTGGGTAATGGCGCCTTGCCCGGAGGTTGCAGCTCTTCGACCATGCCATGGGGCAGGCTCAGATCCAGCTTGGCCGGAGGCAGTGGCGTCTTGGCGACTTCGTGGGCGGATTTGCTCTTGGAAGCGATAGGCGCGCGCTTTTTTTTCGCGGGTGCTGTTTTCTTGGCGGGAGCCTTCTTGGCCGCTGCGCTCTTCGGCGTGTCCTTGGTAATACTGGCGGCCGGCTTCTCCTGCGCTGAAGCCGCCACGGCGACGCCTCCCATGTGGAAGGCACTCAACAGGCCGATCAAAACCCAGACAGCAGGAACAATGGTTTTCATAAACACAACGGCACTTACGGCAGAGACCCTAATGCTGGCCTGATAATGAGGCGCTGACAAGCACATCGAAGCGACACAAGGCCTGCTACAGGTATCCGTTGGCGGTCTCCTGGCATAACTGCTTCGCCAGCAGCCCCAGCGTCATCAGGGCCCGCTCCGCCTCACGGTTCCAGGGTGTGCCGCAGTTCAGACGAATGCAATGGTTGAACTGTTCGGTATTACTGAAGATCAACCCCGGCGCAATACTGATGCCTTGCTGCAACGCCTGTACATGCAATTCCTGGGTATTGACCCGCCCCGGCAGGCTGACCCACAGGATGAAGCCGCCGGTGGGACGGCTCATTTGCGTGCCTTCCGGGAAATACTGCTGGACCGCCAGTTGGAATGCGCTGAGGTTCTTGCGGTACTCCTGACGGATGTAGCGCAAGTGCCGATCGTAGCCGCCATTCTCCAGATACGCCGCGATGCCCATCTGCGTGACGCTGCAGGCCGAATGAGTGCTGAACGTCTGGAGCCGCTGGATTTCCTGCTGGAACTTGCCAGCAATCATCCAACCGATGCGTACCCCTGGGGACAAGGTCTTGGAAAAACTCGAACAGTAGATCACCCGGTCCAATCGATCATAGGCTTTCAGCGCCTTGGTGCGGCCCTGCTCGAACATCAACTCACCATAGATGTCGTCCTCGACTATCTGGATATCGAAGTCCGATGCCAGGCGCAGCAGTTGCTTTTGCCGCTCCTCCGGCATGGTGCCGCCAAGGGGGTTGCTCAGGCGTGTGGTCAGCACCAGCGCCTTGATCGACCATTGGTTGGCCGCCAACTGCAGGGCCTCGAGGCTCATGCCGGTGACCGGGTCGCTGGGAATCTCGATGACCTTGAGGCCCAGCAGATCTGCCAACTGCAGCAAACCGTAATAGGTCGGCGACTCCGCAGCGATCAGGTCCCCTGGCCGGGTCAGCACGCGCAAGGACATTTGCAGCGCATCCACGCAGCCGTGAGTGATCACCACTTCGGAAGGGTCCACCACGACACCGGCGTCACGCATGCGAATCGCCACCTGGCGGCGCAACGGCTCGAAACCGGGGCTGAACATGTAGCTGAACGCCCGCGGGCTGTGGAAACGCGTGACCTTGGCCAGTTGCTGATGCAGCGCCCGGACAGGCAGGTAGTCGACGCTGGGAACCGCTGCCCCCAGCGGAAACACACCTTCGCGACGCGACTCGACCAATACCTGCTGGATAATGCTGCTGCGCGTTACCAGCCCGGGGCGCTCGACCCGGGCGATGTCCGGCGTCGGCGCGGTCAACGCTGGCGTCTGATGCACGTAATAGCCCGATTGCGGCCGCGCACGAATCAACCCCTGGTCTTCGAGATTGGCGTACGCCTGCAGCACGGTGGCATGGCTGACGTTGAGCTGCGAGCTCATCTTGCGCACCGAAGGCACCCGTTCGCCGGGTTGATACACACCGCGCCGGATGTCTTCGGCCAGTTGTTGAGCAATACGTTGATAGAGCAGGAGGTTGGTCATGACGCAGCACTCGATTTCACGGGCATTTTATTCTTGTCGGAAACTTTACCGGAACAGTTTAGAAGTGTACTGGGACAGTTGCCAGATTACCCGACAGTACAGTGCAGTGACAGCCCAACTGTACTCACTCGCCGACAATCTCCAGGCAAAAAAAACCCGGCGCCTTTGAGGGGCCGGGTTTTCCAGCGACGCGGCCCTCAGCGGGCGGCGCCGAGCTGGCCTTTTTCGTCGGAGAACACGATCTCAACACGTCGGTTCTGTGCCCGGCCGCGCTCGGTTGCATTGACGTCTACCGGGTACTGATCGCCGTAGCCTTCGACCTGGATGCGCTTCTCGTCGATGCCCAGGTCCACCAGCACGTCCGCCACGGCCTGCGCGCGATCACGGGACAGCTTGAGGTTCTCCTGCTTGCCGCCGGTGCTGTCGGTGTAGCCTTCGATACGCACCACGCGTTTGGGATTGAGCTGCAGGAATTGCACGATCTTGAGCACCACACGGTTGGCCGAGTTCTTCAACTCGGCCTCACCCGTATCGAACAGAACGTCACCGAGGGTCATCACCAGGCCCCGGTCAGTCTGGGTGGTGGCCATCGCCAGGATCTGTTCTTCCAGCAACTTGCCCTGCTGCTGGACGCTTTGCAGCTTGGATTCGCGCAAGGCCAGTTGCAGGCGCTGACGTTCCAGCTCGAGTTTCAACGCACGCTCCTCGTTGAGCACCTGGTTGCTGTGTTCACGAGCGATCTGGCTGTAGCGCTGGCTCAGGTAGGCGTAATGCTGCACATCCTCGCCACTGCCCCAATACGTGGACAAGCGGTCGGCACGGGCCAGCGACTCGCCGGCGCGAATCACGTCCTTGGGGGCGGCACGCAATACATTGGAATCTTCCTTGACCTTCTGGAAATCGGCGCTCGCCTGTTCCAGCGTCGCTTCGCTACGCTGGCCCGCGCAGCCGTACAAACTGGCCAGTCCTGCGAGAACCAAACCGCCGAATACATGGGAGGGCTTCATTGGGCATCCTCCCTCAACTGTTTGCGCAAGCGCTTGATGCGCGTATCGAGCACGTTCAGTTTCTCCTGGCTCTTGAGAGTCAGCACCTTCGCTTCGGCCAGGCGTGCATCCAGTTCGGCCTGTTCGGCCCGCATG
Organism: Pseudomonas alvandae; assembly: GCF_019141525.1. Lineage (GTDB taxonomy): Bacteria > Pseudomonadota > Gammaproteobacteria > Pseudomonadales > Pseudomonadaceae > Aquipseudomonas > Aquipseudomonas alvandae. The sequence continues at coordinate 2,065,119 of NZ_CP077080.1, read as the reverse complement.
CGGGCCTTTTTGTAGGATTCGTCGGCCATGTTGCCTTTGGCGCGGGCAAATTTTTCCTCGGCGAGTTTCAATTCAGGCACTTCATCGGCGGTGGCGCCTACTGCGTGGGCTTGCTCGATGGCTTGCTCAGTCAAGCGGATCTGTTCATTCGGCGCCGGATCGGCTGCACAACCCGCCAGAGCCAGAACGGCCAGGGCAGCGAAAAGAGGTCGAATAGTCACTAATGTTCCCTACTGTTTTGGGGCACTGACAGTTGGTTGCAACTGTGTTCGCCAACGCTCCAGATTGCGCTGCAACACAGCCTCTGTCAGGCCGGACGCGGCCAATTCTGTCATCTTTTGCGCCAGCTGTCCGCGTAACCATGGGTCGTTGCAGGCGGAGTTATGGGAAACCGCGAGGAACAGGCCCGGCTTGTCCACCGGTTGCGGCGCAGCTTGCAGGTCATTCGCCATTCCCAAGGTCTGCGCCATCGCCAGGCCTGAGTAGCGCCCAGCCAGTACATATTCCACTTCGCCCAGGAGCAATTTCTGAAAGGCCTGGGTCAGGTTGGGCGTGCGGGTCAGGGTTAGATTCTGCTCAGCGAAGACGCCAAATCCCTGTGTCATTCGAGCCTTCTCCGACAAGGCGCCGGGATGCCCGTGAAGATCCTCTGGCCGCTCGATCACCAATGTCGAATCCTTGCGGGTCCAGACCAGGTAATCGTTCTCCAGCAGCGGCGGATGCACGTAATCCAGCACTTCCAGGCCAGTCGTGGTCAACGGGGCGTCGGTGAGCAGGTCCATGCGTCCGCTGCGCACTTCGTCCAGCGCCTGGGCGCGCTTGCCGGCGTATAGAATTTCAATCTTGATGCCCAGCGCTTTCGCCACTTGCTCCAGCAGATCGGCGCCGGCACCAATCAAATGCTTGGGATCCTGGGGGTCTTGCCATAGATACGGCGGCGCATCGGGGCTGCCGGTGGCGATCAGGCGCTCGCATTTGCCAGCGGCGACCGACAGGCCTGGCGCGCCCCCCAGCGCCAACAGCAACGACCAGCCAGCCAAACGGCGAAGATCCATCGCACCACACTCCCGTCCGCAGAAATAAAAAACCCGGCCAAAGGGCCGGGCTCTTTATAAGTGAAGATGCTGGATTAGACCAGCTTCTCCAACTCAGGTACGGCTTCGAACAAGTCCGCGACCAGGCCGTAGTCGGCCACTTGGAAGATTGGCGCTTCTTCGTCCTTGTTGATCGCAACGATCACCTTGGAGTCTTTCATGCCGGCCAGGTGCTGGATCGCGCCGGAGATACCGACGGCGATGTACAGCTGTGGCGCAACGATCTTGCCGGTCTGGCCGACCTGCATATCGTTGGGCACGAAGCCTGCGTCAACCGCCGCGCGGGATGCGCCAACGGCAGCGCCCAGCTTGTCGGCCAAGGCGTACAGGTGCTTGAAGTTGTCACCGTTCTGCATGCCACGGCCGCCGGAAACGACGATCTTGGCAGCGGTCAGTTCAGGACGGTCGGACTTGGCCAGTTCTTCGTTGACGAAGCTGGAAATGCTGGCGTCATGGGCAGCGCCTACGGCTTCAATGGCAGCCGAGCCACCTTCGGCGGCAACCGGGTCGAAACCGGTGGCGCGAACGGTGATGACTTTGACCGAGGCAGTCGATTGCACGGTGGCAATGGCGTTGCCGGCGTAGATCGGACGCTTGAAGGTGTCGGCGCTTTCGACCGAGATGATCTCGGAGATCTGGTCGACGTCCAGAGCAGCGGCGACGCGAGGCAGGATGTTTTTACCGTTGGAGGTCGCGGCAGCCAGGATGTGGCTGTAGCCCTTGCCCAGCTCGGCCACTAGCGGCGCAACGTTTTCCGGCAACTGGTGCGCGTAGGCGGCATTGTCGGCGTTGAGGACTTTGCTCACGCCAGCGATTTTCGCAGCGGCTTCGGCAACGGCGCCAGCGCCCTGACCGGCTACCAGGACGTGGACATCGCCACCGATTTTGGCGGCGGCAGCAACGGTGTTCAGCGTGGCCGGAGCCAGCGCTTTGTTATCGTGTTCGGCGATTACCAAGATAGTCATTTTTAGATTACCTTCGCTTCGTTTTTCAGTTTCTCGACCAGTTCAGCCACCGACTTGACCTTGATGCCCGCGCTGCGTGCAGCCGGCGCTTCGACTTTCAGGGTCTTGTTGGTGGAGGCGGTGGAAACGCCCAAAGCGTCAGGAGTCAGCACTTCAAGCGGCTTCTTCTTGGCTTTCATGATGTTTGGCAGGGACGCGTAGCGCGGCTCGTTCAAACGCAGGTCGGTGGTGACGATGGCCGGCAGTTTCAGGGAAACGGTCTGCGCGCCGCCGTCGATTTCGCGGGTCACGGCAACGCTGTCGCCGGACACTTCGACTTTCGAAGCGAAGGTGCCCTGGCCGTAGCCGCTCAACGCAGCGAGCATCTGGCCGGTCTGGTTGTTGTCGCTGTCGATGGCCTGCTTGCCGAGGATCACCAGCTGTGGCTGCTCCTTGTCGACAACGGCTTTCAACAGCTTGGCAACGGCCAGGGAAGTCAGGTCTTCGGCGGATTCGACGAGGATGGCGCGATCGGCACCCAGCGCCAGCGCAGTGCGCAGTTGCTCCTGGGCAGTGGTCGGGCCGATGGAAACGACGACGATCTCAGTCGCCACGCCTTTCTCTTTCAGGCGTACGGCTTCTTCTACGGCGATTTCGCAGAAAGGGTTCATCGACATCTTGACGTTGGCGAGGTCGACGCCGGAGTTGTCCGCCTTGACGCGAACCTTGACGTTATAGTCGACCACTCGTTTGACAGCTACAAGAACCTTCATGGATTCCTCGTTACTCTCCGGTGAAAAGAAAGTCGCCCGGGCGAACCTGGCGGTTGATGATCATGGGCGCAAGGGCACCTCTAAAAACGCCGGCATGAACCACACATGACCTTGCTCACGGGAGTGAAGACCATTCGTCAGTGATGACCGATGAGTCATTCATTATCGCGGCGTGTAAACTGCGCGTCCAAACCTCGCAATTCGTCACTTTGTGCTGCCTTCGCCCTGTCTTTAGAGGTGCTCTTGAAACCAACAGTCAGCCTACGGCGAGCGCAAAACCGCCCGTATCTTGACCGGAACGCCTATTCCGGTCAATACGGCAAAATGGTCAGTCATAAGCCGTACGTCAGTGATTTATCTGGGCTCCGACGATTTCAAACAAACGTTTGTATTGGACCCTGAGAGTGGTGTAGATATAATGCGCCGCTTAGAGAGAGAGCCGCGTCTCATCCATTGTCGCTTTCGTCGCTTCGCGAAGGAAACAACGGATGCAACGCCAAACCTCCAATTAGAAAAAACTGTGAGCCTTGAGTAGGAGATAGCCTGTGGAACGCGAATACATGGAATTCGACGTGGTCATCGTCGGTGCCGGCCCCGCTGGCCTGTCTGCCGCCTGCCGACTGAAACAGAAGGCCGCCGAAGCCGGTAAGGAAATCAGCGTCTGCGTGGTCGAAAAAGGTTCCGAAGTCGGTGCGCACATCCTCTCCGGCGCGGTGTTCGAGCCCCGCGCCTTGAACGAACTGTTCCCGGACTGGAAAGAGCTCGGCGCGCCGTTGAACACGCCCGTCGTTCGCGATGACATTTATGTCCTGAGAAACGCCGACGCCGCGAGCAAAATCCCTGACTTCTTTGTGCCCAAGACCATGCACAACGAAGGCAACTATATTATTTCCCTGGGCAACCTGTGCCGCTGGCTGGCCCAGCAGGCCGAGAACCTGGGCGTGGAAATCTACCCGGGCTTCGCCGCCCAGGAGGCGCTGTTCGACGAGAACGGCGTGGTGCGAGGGATCATCACCGGCGACCTGGGTGTCGACCGCGAAGGCCATCCAAAGGAAGGCCTCTATACACCTGGCATGGAATTGCGTGGCAAATACACGCTGTTCGCCGAAGGCTGCCGCGGCCACATCGGCAAGCAACTGATCAAGCGCTTCAACCTGGACAGCGAAGCCGACACCCAGCACTACGGCATCGGCCTGAAGGAAATCTGGGAAATCGATCCGGCCAAGCACCAACCAGGCCTGGTGGTCCACACCGCCGGTTGGCCGCTGGACATCATGGGCACCGAGAACACCGGCGGCTCCTTCCTCTATCACCTGGAAAACAACCAGGTGGTGGTCGGCCTGATCGTTGACCTGTCCTACAGCAACACCTTCCTGTCGCCCTTCGACGAATTCCAGCGCCTCAAGCATCACCCGGTGCTCAAGCAGTACCTCGAAGGCGGCAAACGCGTCAGCTACGGCGCTCGCGCAATCGCCAAGGGCGGCCTGAACTCGCTGCCGAAAATGGTCTTCAAGGGCGGCGCGCTGATCGGTTGCGACCTCGGCACCCTGAACTTCGCCAAGATCAAGGGCAGCCACACCGCGATGAAGTCCGGCATGCTTGCCGCCGAGGCCGTGGCCGATCGCCTGTTCGCAGAATCCGAAGGCGGTGATGAACTGACCGCTTACGTCGACAGCTTCAAGAACAGCTGGCTGTATGAAGAACTGTTCGCCAGCCGCAACTTCGGTGCAGCGATCCACAAGTACGGCGCAATCATCGGCGGCGGCTTCAACTGGCTCGACCAGAACATCTTCGGCGGCAAGATCCCGTTCACCCTGCGCGACACCACGCCGGATTACGCTTGCCTCAAGCCGGCGGCCGAATGCAAGAAGATCGACTACCCGAAACCGGACGGCAAGATCAGCTTCGACAAGCTCAGCTCGGTGTTCATCTCCGGTACCAACCACGAAGAAGAACAGCCTTGCCACCTGAAGCTGACTGACCCGAGCATCCCGATCAGCAAGAATCTGCCGTTGTACGACGAACCGGCGCAGCGCTACTGCCCGGCCGGCGTGTACGAGGTGATCACCAAGGAAGACGGTGAAAAGCGATTCCAGATCAACGCCCAAAACTGCGTTCACTGCAAGACCTGCGACATCAAGGACCCTGCGCAGAACATCACCTGGGTCACGCCGGAAGGCGCTGGCGGACCGACTTACCCGAACATGTAAGCCAACACGCTGGACATCGAGGCTCCCGCAATGGGGGCCTTTTTGTTGCCTGCGATCCTGACAACCACACCGAACCAATGTGGGAGCGAGCTTGCTCGCGAAAGCGGTGTCTCAGTCGACATTTGTTCTGAATGATAAACCGCTTTCGCGAGCAGGCTCGCTCCCACAAGGAATCCTGAATGGATCAGGCGACGCGCTCTTCCCCAGGGTTGCGCTCGAAGTAACGCTTGTACTCCCGGCTGAACTGCGACGGGCTCTGATACCCCACCTGATGCGCAACCTGGGCCACGCCCATGCCCTCGATCAGCAGCAGCCGCTGGGCCTTGAGCAGCCGCAAGCGCTTGAGATACTGCACCGGCGACAACAATGTGCTGCGCTTGAAATGCTCATGAAAGGTCGAGGCGCTCATGTTCGCGCAACTGGCCAGCGTCTCGACGTTCAGTGGCTCGGTGAAATGCGCATGCAAATGGCTCAGGGCCACGGCAATCCGCGCGAACTGGCCTTGCTGCTCCACCAGCGCCCGCAACACATCGGCCTGAGGCCCGCGCAACGCGACGAACAGCAACTCCCGGAGCCGCACCTGGCCCATGACCTGACATTCCAATGGATCGTGCAAGCAGCGCAACAACCGCTCGACAGCCCCACGCATGGCGTCGTCGAGCACCGCGCTGGTCATCGACTCCGGTGTCTGCGGCGGCAGGTTCCGACCGGGCATCAATCCCATGGCCAGCACCAGCTCCCCCAGCATCGCCCGATCGATCGCAACGGAAACGCCATACAGCGGAGCATTGGGCATGGCGTAGGTTTCGCATTCGAACGGCACCGGCAACGCCTGGATCAGATAATGCCCGGCGCCATATTCCAGCGTGCGTGGCCCCAGGTAGGCCAGTTTGCTGCCTTGGGCAATGATCACCAGGCTCGGTTCGTAGAGCTGCGGGCCACGAGCGACGTCCTGACTGGCGCGCAGCGCGTGCACGCCAGGCAGGCCCGTAGGGACGAAACCGTCACGGGTCGCCAAGGGTTCTATCAGTGAAACCAGCGTCGCGTTCGCATCGAGATGGCGGGTCAACAACATGGGCGAAAACTTCACGAAAAAAGGGATGAAACCATCATCGCAGGTCTTGCGTCACAAGAAATCAAATCCTGGCCAACGCCGGAGGATTAGGCATGACAGGCGTAGGAATCGCCATCGCCGCCTGCCGCCAGGACTCCCAAAATGGAACCCTCACCGTTCACTGCTTAGCGAGGTCCACCATGTACACAGCCATCGGATATGCCGCCCAATCGGCCACCACCCCCCTCGCCCCAATGAAGTTCGAGCGTCGCAGCCCGCGCGCCGACGACGTGGCGATCGACATTCTCTACTGCGGGGTCTGTCACTCCGACATCCACCAGGCCCGCAATGAATGGGGCATCGCTGTTTACCCATTGATGCCCGGCCATGAAATCATCGGAAAAGTCACCGCGGTCGGTGCGAATGTCACCGGCCATAAAGTCGGCGACCTGGTAGGCGTGGGCTGCATGGTCGACTCCTGCCGCGAGTGCGAAGCTTGCCGGTCCGATCTTGAGCAATACTGCCTGGAAGGCATGACCCAGACCTACGCCAGCCCGGACCGCATAAGTGGTGGCCACACCATGGGCGGCTATTCCGACAGCATCGTGGTCAGCGAGCACTTTGTACTGCGCATCCCGCAAACGCTTGACCCGGCCAGCGCCGCACCGCTGCTCTGCGCCGGCATCACCACTTACTCGCCGCTCAAGCACTACGGTGTGAAGGCCGGTGACAAGGTCGGCGTGCTGGGCATGGGCGGCCTGGGCCACATGGGCATCAAGTTCGCCAAGGCCATGGGCGCGGAAGTGACGCTGTTTACCCGCTCGGCAAGCAAGGCTGAAGAAGCCCGTCGCCAAGGCGCGGACCATGTGATTGTGTCTACCGACGCTGAACAGATGGCGGCCGCGGCCGGACGTTTCAACTTCCTTCTGGACACCATTCCGGTGCAGCACGACCTCAACCCCTACCTCGACACGCTGCATTTCAACGGCGTGCACATCATCGTGGGCTTGGTCGAGCCGGTCGACCCACCGGTACACGCGGCAAAACTGATCCTGGGCCGCCGAGTACTCGCCGGCTCGCTGATCGGCGGTATCGCAGAAACCCAGGAGATGCTGGATTTCTGCGCTGAGCACAACATCAGCTGCGACATTGAAATGCTCGACATCCGCCAGATCAACGAGGCCTACAGCCGCATGATCGCCGGGGACGTGAAGTACCGCTTCGTCATCGACATGGCGACGCTCAAGGCCTGACGCTCGTCAGACCTTGGCACCCAGCTCCGCCGACAGCCGGGCTGTGACCCCTTTGACCAGGGGAATCAGCTCGGCCATTTTCTCCAGCGGCATGTACGGCACGGTGCTGGCGATGCTGATACCGGCGACGATGCGCTTGCCAGCGTCGCGGATCGGCGCCGCCACACATCGGATCGACGGCTCGTTGTCCTCCAGGTCGAAGGCATAGCCCCCCGCCACATACTCCACCATCCGTTGCTGGAACTGCTCCCAGGATTGTTCCTGGTGTTGTGGCCAGAATTGATTCTTCCCACCCGCCGGCAGGCTGATTTCATACAGCCGCTTCCATTGTTCCTGCGAGTCATCAAGCATCAGCGCCTTGCCGATCCCGGTCCGCGCCAACGGCATGCGATGGCCCACACGCGAGCGCATCTCCGGGCCGTTTCGCCCCGGATTCTTCAACAAGTACAAAACCTCGTCGCCCTCGCGAATCGCCAGGTGCACGGTGTCCCCGGTCAGCGCCGACAGCTCGTCCAGGTACGGCCCCGCCAGGCTCACCAATGGCAATTCTTCCCGGGCCTGGAAACCCAGTTCGATCAACTTCGGCCCCAGCAGATAGCCCACTTGCGGCACCACGCGCAGGTAACGTTCGTCCACCAGGCAACTGGCCAGGCGATGGGTGGTGCTGCGGGTGGTGCCGATCAGCCGGGCGATTTCCTTCAAGTCGCGGGCGCCGCTGGCAACCGCCTGGACCACGCCCAGGCCACGCAGCAGCGTCTGCGTGCCGGTAGGAGCGGCATCCTTGATGATTTTTTGATCGTCTTGCTGCATGGCCAGCCTTCAACAGTGAGCGGGGAACGGGCGGCATTATGGTCGCCCGCCCCGTCGGACTACAACTCGATGCGCTCGACCTTCCCGACCAGCAGGATGTAGGACAACGCGCCCATCAATGCCAGCACGGCGATGTAGGTAATGGCCGGGGCAAACGAGTCGCCGCTGGCGAGGAAGCCAATGACGATCGGCGTGGCGATGGCCGCCAGGTTACCGATGAGATTGAACACCCCGCCGGTCAAGCCGAGCAGCCGCGCCGGCGCCAGGGTCGATACCAGCGACCAGGTGATGGACGCCAGGCCATTGCCAAAGAATGCCAGGGCCAGGAACGCGATCACCAGCGGCGTCGACTCGACGAAGTTGGCGCCGATGATCGAGGTGGAAATCAGCAAGCCACCAATGATCGGCAGCTTGCGCGCGAACCCCACCGTGGCGCCGCGACGGATCAGCCAGTCGGAGAAAAACCCGGAACACAGCACGCCGATAAACGCTGCGAGGAACGGCAACGATGCCAGCAGGCCGGACTTGATGAAGTCCATGCCGCGATATTTCACCAGGTAAGTCGGGAACCACGTCAGGAAAAACCACAGCGTGGAATTGAGGCAAAACTGGCCCAGGTAAATGCCCCACAACTTGCGTTGGGTCAGGACGATGCCGAGGTCGCTCCAGTTGAATTTAGCCTTGGCCTTGGCAGTCTCGGCCTGGATATCCACCAGTCCGCCGCCCTCGCGGATCAGCTCGATTTCGGCGGCGTTGGCGCCTTTGAAATCCCGTGGCTCGCGATACACCGCGTACCAGATCACCGCCCAGAGAATACCGACCGCGCCCGTGGCGACAAACACCATGTGCCAACCAAACGCGTGTTGCAGCCACGCCAGCACGGGCGTCAGGAATGCCAGGCCGACAAATTGCCCGGAGGTATAGAAACCAATGGCCGTGGCCCGTTCGCGCTCAGGAAACCAAGTCGTCACCACGCGGCTGTTGATCGGATAAGCCGGCGCTTCCAGCGCACCGACGGCCATGCGCAGAACGAACAAGGCGATGAAACTGGCGGCGAAACCGAGCATCACCGTGGCCGCCGACCACAGCAACAACGCCACGCTATACAGGATGCGCGGCGGCACCCGGTCCACCAGCCAGCCACCGGGGATCTGCATGGCTGCATAGGTCCAGCCGAACGCCGAGAAAATCAGCCCGACGTGGATCGGGTCAATGCCCAGGTCGCTGGTCAGTGCGGGGGCTGCAATCGAGAGGTTGCTGCGGTCCAGGTAGTTGATCACCACGGTGATGAACAGCAGGACCATGATGAAAAAACGCTTGCGGCTGGGCGTCACCAACGACGCCTGCGCGCTCAGGGTGTGCGCTTGCATGTGAGGTGCCTCTTTTTATGTTTATTGAGGAACGGGCGTACCGAAGAAGATCTCCCTGTCTGCGAAGAACAAACTGTGGGAGCGAGCTTGCTCGCGATGACGGTGTCAGTTGACGCATGTGTGACTGATACATCGCCATCGCGAGCAAGCTCGCTCCCACAGGGGATCTGGGGCGCTCATGCGTTTTGCATTCACCATAGGCCCACAGGGATCTTGGGTGGGTCAGGCGTGACTCACCACTCGGCAAAACTGCCATCGGCATGACGCCAGATCGGGTTGCGCCAGCGATGGCCGATGGCCGCGCGCTCGATGACGTATTCCTCGTTGATCTCGATGCCTAGGCCAGGACCGTTCGGGATTTTCACGAAGCCTTTGTCGTAGTCGAACACCTGAGGATCCTTGATGTAATCCAGCAGGTCGTTGCTCTCGTTGTAATGGATACCCAGGCTCTGCTCCTGGATAAACGCGTTGTAGCAAGCCGCGTCCAGTTGCAGGCACGCCGCCAAGGCAATCGGGCCCAGCGGGCAGTGCAGCGCCAGCGCCACGTCATAGGCTTCGGCCATGTTGGCGATCTTGCGAGTCTCGGTAATGCCGCCGGCGTGGGACGCATCCGGCTGGATGATGTCGACGTAGCCTTCGCTGAGCACCCGTTTGAAATCCCAGCGCGAGAACAACCGCTCGCCCAAGGCAATCGGGGTGCTGGTCAACGGCGCCAGTTCCTTGAGGGCTTCGTAGTTTTCGCTGAGCACCGGTTCTTCGATGAACATCAGTTTGTACGGATCGAGTTCCTTCATCAGCACTTTGGCCATCGGCTTGTGCACACGGCCGTGGAAGTCCACGCCAATGCCGACGTTCGGCCCGACCGCATCGCGCACCGCCGCCACGTTGGCGAGGGCGAGATCGACTTTCTCAAAGGTATCGAGGAACTGCAGCTCTTCGGTACCGTTCATCTTCACCGCAGTGAAGCCCCGCCCTACCGCCTCTTTCGCCGCCCGAGCGGTATCCGCCGGACGGTCGCCGCCGATCCAGGAGTAGACACGGATCTTGTCGCGCACCTGGCCGCCCAGCAAATCGCTGACCGACACGCCCAAGGCCTTGCCCTTGATGTCCCACAACGCCTGGTCGATACCGGCCAGGGCGCTCATGTGGACGGCGCCGCCACGGTAGAAGCCGCCGCGATAGAGCACGGTCCAAATGTCTTCGATATTGCGTGGATCTTTGCCGATCAGGTAGTCGGACAGTTCTTCAACGGCGGCCGCCACTGTGTGGGCACGGCCTTCGACCACGGGCTCGCCCCAGCCAGTCACGCCATCGTCGGTCTCGACCTTGAGGAAGCACCAGCGCGGCGGAACGATAAACGTGGTCAGTTTGGTGATTTTCATCTTGTTGTCTCTCTTGTCAGATGCAGCGCGCGGGGCGCTGGAAAAGTCTTCAGTTCAAGGCATTCCATGCGGCTACGTAGGCCTTGGCGCGCTCCGCCACTTCATCCGCTGTCAGGCCCGGCTTGAACAACCCGGAACCGAGGCCGAAACCTTTCACGCCGGCTTCGACGAACACCGCCATGTTGTCCGGGGTAATCCCGCCCACCGGCACCAGCACTGTCCCGGCCGGCAGCACCGCGAGCCAGGCCTTGACCACCGCCGGGCCCATTTGCTCGGCGGGAAACATCTTCAGCACATGGGCGCCTTCGGCCAGCGCGGCAAAGGCTTCGGTGGGCGTGGCAACGCCGGGAGACAGGTACAGCCCCGCCGCTTTCGCCGCCCGCAAGACCTTCGGATCGCTATGAGGCATGACGATCACTTGGCCGCCCGCGGCCTTGACCTGCTCCACCTGTTCCGGCGTCAGCACGGTACCTGCGCCGATCAGGCAATCGGCGGGCAAAGTACTGCGCAGGATGCGGATACTTTCGTACGGTTCGGGGGAATTGAGCGGCACTTCGATGACGCGAAATCCAGCGGCATAAAGGACTTCACCGATAGATGCCGCTTCCTCGGGGCGCAGGCCGCGCAGAATCGCGATCAGCCCGTTGTGCGCCAGCGCTTGTGTGAGCATGTCAGGTCTCCAGTAGGTTTAACGCGATGCGCTGGTTTCCAGCAGCCCGGCCGCCACGGCCAGTTGCCACAAACCGCGTTCGGTGGCCTGTTCGGCCAGGGTCACCTGGGCGAAACCGCAGGCGTCGAGGGCCCGCTGGTAACGGGCACACAGTTGAGAGTTGCCGATCAGCACCACGGTCGGCAGGTGGACGCTGTTGCGCCGATGACGTTGCACGGCGGCCAGGGCCGTCAGCTCATGGCCGATCAGGACACCCGACAGATAATCGGCCTGGGCGCTCGCGCCGAGCTCACCCGTCAGGCCCAGGCTGCGAGCGCTGAACACGGTGGACAACGGACCGATCTCCCCATCCGCCGACAGCGACACCTGCACGCCGCGATCAAAAGCCACGCCGTCGAACGCCGTGCCACGCTGCTGGGTGCGGCCGAGAATGCTGTGGTCACTGAGCACGGCGAAGATTTCGCCCGTCATGAAGGTGTCGAAATGGACGATGCGGCCGTCGGTCACTTCCACCCATTTCGAATGGCTGCCCGGCAAGCCGATCAGCACCGCTTCGTTCGGCAGGCTGTGCAACGCACCGAGTACCTGGGTTTCTTCGCCGCGCATCACATTGGGCAGCCGGGAGCGTTGGATCACTCCTGGCACGATGTGAACATCGACACCACGAAGGCTCCGAATGACTTGTAGGGAATGTCCGAGATTGGCGACGTTTGCCGGCACGTCGCAGTAAGGCGCTTCCCGCCAACCCTGGGCGCTGCCGACCATGCCGCAGGCAATGACGGGCAAGCCTGGCTGCGCATCCAGCCAGTCGCCGCAGGCTTCGTCGAAGGCCAGCTCAAAACCATCGGTGCAGACCTGGCCGGCCACGGTTCGCGGCCCGGACGGCAACTGCATGATCCCCGACGACAGCGAACGCTGTTCGAGCACCTCGCCTCCAGCGGCAAGTTTATAAGCCCGTAATGAGGTGGTCCCCCAATCGAGCGCGATCAATTGCGCCTGCATCCGCTTCACCTGTTTTGTTTTATTGGGCAGTGAGTGAGGCGGACTATAAACCCGCGGGCAATAAAATCTCAATATATAAATATCACTCCCATATATTGGGATTCTCGTAATAACCGCAAAACCATCGCCATCCAGCCAAGACCCTGCTACGTTTTCTGACCGGACGCCAAACAACTCAGGGAAAAAAGTGATGGGACAAACGCTGAAAATCCTCGGACGCACTTCCTCGATCAACGTCAGAAAAGTCTTGTGGACTTGTCAGGAACTGGACATCGACTATGAGCGTGAAGACTGGGGCATCGGTTTTGCCTCGACCCACGACCCGGCGTTCCTGGCGCTCAACCCCAACGCCCAGGTGCCGGTGATCATCGATGAGAACGGCGTGCTCTGGGAGTCGAACACCATCTGCCGCTACCTCGTAGGCAAGCATGGGCGCGACGATCTGCTACCCGCCGAACCTGCCGCACGGGCGCGTGTAGAGCAGTGGATGGATTGGCAAGCCACCGAGCTCAACCCGTCATGGGGCGATGCGTTTCACGGACTGGTGCGCAAGCACCCGGATTTCCAGGACCCACAACTCATCGCCGCCGGCGTCAAACGCTGGAACGACAAGATGGGCTTGCTGGAACAACAGCTGAACCACACCGGCGCTTACGTGGCCGGCGCGGACTTTTCCCTCGCGGACGTGCTCATCGGCCTGTCCGCACATCGCTGGCGCCAGACGCCCATGGAGCGTCCGGACTACCCTGCGGTGGCCGCTTATTGCAAGCGGCTCGAACAACGGCCGGGATTTGCCGAATACGCGTCCGACGCGTACTCATGAACTTCAGTTGCCGTTAGCGAAGTCCCGGAGCACCTTGCCATCCATTCGATAGCGCACCCACTCTTCCTGGGGTTGCGCGCCGAGGGACTTATAGAAGTCGATGGCCGGGGTGTTCCAGTCCAGTACGCTCCACTCGAAGCGACCGCAATCGTTGTCGCAGGCGATCTTGGCCAGATGCCGCAAGAGTGTCTTGCCCGCCCCGCCACCGCGCTGTTCAGGTGTGATGTACAAGTCTTCGAGGTACAGGCAATTGCTGCCCAGCCAGGTGGAATAGCTGAAGAAAAACACCGCGAAACCTATCGGTACGCCATCGCGCAGGCAGATCAGGCCGTGGGCGGTCGCGCCTTCGCTGAACAGGCTGCGCTCGATGTCCGCAACGCTGGCAATGACTTCGTGGCGGGCTTTTTCGTAATCGGCAAGCTCGGTGATGAACGCAAGGATTTGCGGCGCATCGCTGGGTTGCGCGGGACGGATCTCGATCGACATGAACGGGCCTTGTAGCCAATTGAAAGCGCCATACTAAGCCGCCAGGCGCCGCTCGTCACATCTTCTACAGACAAACTTCCACGGTGCCGTTCGTCGCCCCTCAGGCACCAACCCCGCTCCAGCGCGGCCAAAAATCTGGCAAGCATTCCAAAAAATGGAGGCGACACCATGATCAATTCAAGGCTGACAGCATTCACCTTCGCGGCATTGTTGTCCTCGGCGGCATTCGCGGCCACGACCTCGGGGACCGGGCCGACCGACCCGGTTCAGGCGCCGAACTCGCCCGCCACCCAAGGCTTGCCCAAATTGAACACCGACGGCACCGGCGGCACGCTGAACAATGGCCAGCCACCCGCGACGGGCACCGATCCACGGGTCCAAGGCAACGACACGGGGCGTCAGGGCGGCATGAACACCCCCGACTCCACTGCCCCCGACAACGCCGAGACCGGCGTGGGTTCGAAAACCACTACCGGAGGCTCGGGCTCCGAAGGTGGCGCCGCCAGCCAGTAGGCTCTACTCGGACACTGAGGAGGACATCCCATGCCTCGTGGAAGCAAAGACAAATACACCGACAAGCAAAAGCGCAAGGCCGAGCACATCGAAGAGAGCTATGAACACAAAGGTGTGTCGGAGGGCGAGGCCGAGGCTCGGGCCTGGGCCACCGTCAACAAGCAGTCGGGCGGCGGTGAGCGCTCCGGTGGCTCCGGCAAGAAAAAACCCGCCGAAGCGAAACAGTCCGACCGCAAGGAATCAGCCCGCCGCGCCGCCAAGTCCCGCGAGGGTCATCCGCGCACCAGCAAAGCCTCCCACGAGGCCCAGACGGTGGACAGCCTGATGAAGGAAGCCCGGGCGAAAAACATTCCCGGGCGTTCGAAGATGCGCAAGCAGGAATTGGTCGAAGCGTTGCGCAAGGCCGGGTGATGGTTGGCGTCAGGGAGGACGCCTTCGCGAGCAAGCTCGCTCCCACACGGGTTCTGCGCTGCGCCGAAGTTCTGAGCCTGGCACAAAAACCTGTGGGGGCGGGCTTGCTCGCGAAAGCGGTGGGTCAGCTAAGGAAGTGTTAATGTGCCGACGCCTTCGCGAGCAAGCTCGCTCCCACATTGAATCTCCGGTATGCCTGAGTTTTGCGCCTGGCACAAAACCCTGTGGGAGCGAGCTTGCTCGCGAAAGCGGTGGGTCAGCTAAGGAAGTGTTGGATGTGCCGACGCCTTCGCGAGCAAGCCCGCTCCCACACTGGTTCTGTGCTGCGCCGAAGTTCTGAGCCTGGCACAACAACCTGTGGGAGCGGGCTTGCTCGCGAAGGCGGTGTATTGGTTGACAGAATCTTCAGCGCTGCTTCAACCGGTCAATCACCACCGCCAGCAACAGGATCGAGCCGCGGATGACGTATTGGTAGAAGGTGTCGATGTTCTTCAGGTTCATCGCGTTCTCGATGATCGCCAGGATCAGCACGCCCGCGATGACGTGGCGGATCATGCCGATGCCGCCGCTCAACGAAACCCCACCGAGCACGCAGGCCGAGATCACGGTCAGCTCGAAGCCTTGGCCGATCATCGGTTGGCCCGACGTCATGCGCGAGGCCAGGATCACACCCGCCAGCGCACCAATAATGCCGTGCACGGCGAAGATGATGATCTTGGTGCGATCAACGTTCACCCCTGCCAACAGCGCCGCTTCCTGGTTGCCACCGATGGCCATGGTGTTGCGCCCGTAGGTGGTGTAGTTCAGCAGCCAGCCGAAGAACAGGAAGCAGGCAATGGTGATCAGGATCGGCACCGGCACGCCGAACAACTGGCCGTTGCCGAAGACGAAGAAAGATTCTTCGGAAACGCCAACTGCTTTACCGTTGGCAAAGATATAGGCCAGGCCACGGACGATCTGCATGGTCGCCAGCGTGGTAATCAGCGCATTGACCCGCAGTTTCGCAATCACGATACCGTTGATCAGGCCAACGATCAGCCCCATCACCAACGCCGCGCTGACCCCGAGGAAGACGCTGTCAGTGTCGCGCATCACCACTGCCGCAACCACGCCGGCGCAGGCAATGACCGACCCCACCGACAAGTCGAAGTGCCCGGACGCCAGGCAATACAACATCGTGCAGGCCGCGATACCGGTGGTGGAAATCGCCAGGCCCAGGCCCCGCATGTTCAGTGGTGACAAGAAGTTGTCGATCATCAGGGTGCAGAGCACGAAGATGCCGATGGCCGCCAGCAGCATGACCCAGTCGTCGAGGAAGCGGCGCAGGTCCAGGGGTTTGCGTGCCGTTGGCAGTGCATTGTTTTGAATGGTCATGATTTACCTCTCAGTTCGCCGCGTCGGCAACGCGTTGGCGCGGCAGCGCCAGTTGCAGCAGGTTGGATTCGTTGGCCTGGTCGCGCGGCAGCTCGCCACGCATGGCCCCTTCGCAGAGCACCAGAATTCGGTCGGAAATGCCCATCACTTCCATCAGGTCACTGGACACCACAATCACCGCGATGCCCTCCGCCGCCAGGTTGTGGATAATCTGGTAGATCTCGGCCTTGGCACCGATGTCGATGCCACGGGTCGGCTCATCCAGCAGCAGGACTTTCATCGGCATCGACAGCCAGCGCCCCAGAATCGCCTTCTGCTGGTTGCCGCCGGACAGGTACATGATTTTCTGGCTCGCCGCCGGGGTCTTCACCTTCAGCGACTTGATCTGCTTGTCGGCATTGCCCCGCTCCCAGTCACCACGCAATAGGCAGCCGAGCGCGGAATGAGCCGGACGAGCGCTGATGTTGATGTTCTCGCCCACGCTGCCCAACGGGATAATGCCTTCCTTCTTGCGGTCTTCCGGGCAGAGCAGCACGCCAGCGGCGATGGCATCGCGGGGCGAACGCAGTTTCAATTCCTTGCCGTGCAGCACCAGGCTGCCCTCGCTCTGGCGCTCCAGGCCACTGAGCAAGCGCAGCAGCTCGGTGCGACCGGCGCCGACCAGCCCGAACAACCCAAGGATTTCACCCTTGTGCACCTGGAAACTCACCGGTTCGCGCAAGCCCGGCCCGAGCAGGCCCTTTACCTGCAACGCCACATCGCCGCGCTCCCGGGGACGATAGTCATAAATGTCCTGGATATCGCGACCGACCATGCACGTGACCAGCTGATCATGGGTCAGCTCGCTCATGTTCTCGAAAGTACGGACATAACGCCCGTCCTTGAAGACCGTCACTGCGTTACAGATACGGAACACTTCCTCCATGCGATGGCTGACATACAGCACCACTTTGCCCTCGTCCCGCAGGCGGGCGATGATCGCCATCAACCGGTCGATTTCCCGGGCCGACAGGCTGCTGGTCGGCTCGTCGAAGGCGATGACGTGGGCGCCACGGGACAACGCCTTGGCGATTTCCACCAATTGGCGCTGACCCAGGGACAGGCGACCGACTTTTTCCTGTGGGTCGATTTCGTCCGCCAGGCCTTTGAGCAGCGTCAACGCCTGCTGGCGCAGCACGCCACGATTGACCAGGCCGAAACGCGCCGGCAAGTGACCGAGGAACAAGTTCTCCGCGACGGTCATTTCCGGCACCAGGTGCAACTCCTGGTGAATCACCGCGACACCACTGGCGATGCTGTCGGCGGTGCCTTTGAAGGCCATCGTCTGCTCGCCGATCTGCAGATCACCGCTGCTCGGAACGTAGGCGCCACCGAGGATCTTGAGCAAGGTGGACTTGCCCGCGCCGTTCTCGCCCATCAAGGCATGCACCTGCCCCGGATGCGCGACGAAACTGATATTGGCCAGCGCCTGCACGCCGGGAAACGATTTACCGATCCCGTTGAATCGCAAGCTGCCACCGATGTTCTGTTGCTGTGCCGCTGTTTGCGCTTGCATAACCACCTCGAACTTACAGAGATCAAGCGACCCCGTCACGTGTGTGACCGGGGCCGCTTTTGAATCAACCGGCCATCAATTCCACAAGCCGATCTTTTCCAGCTCCTGCTTGAAGTTCTCCCGGGTGATCAGCGTCACCTCGTCCATGGCGGTGTACTTCGGCGGCTCCTTGCCGGTGGTGACCCACTCGTACATCATTTCGGCAGTCTTGTAGCCTTCGATGTGCGGGCTCGGCAGCATCGAACCGAAGAAGCCGCTTTCCGGTTTCTTCAGCTCGCCGATGGCGTCAGTGCCGTTGATACCAATACCGATCACGTTGGCCGCCTTGAACCCGGCCGCTTCGGTGGCACGCACGCCGCCCAGCACGGTGTTGTCGTTCATGCCGCCGATGATCAGGTTTTTCGCGCCGCTTGGCAGCTTCACCAACGCCGAGTTGGTGGAGTCCATGCTGCCGGGGACGTCGAGAGTTTTCAGGGCCGCGAAGAGGATGTGGTCTTTCGGCATGCCTGCGTCTTCCAGAGACTTGACCGAACCGTCGGTGCGCTTCTTGCCGGTGTCCAGCTCGTTGAAGGTGTTGACCACCGCGTAGGTGTCTTTCCAATCCCAGCCACGTTTTTTCGCTTCGGCCGCCATGGCGGCGCCTTGCTTCTGGCCCACCTCGAACGCAGCCATGCCCAGGTACGGCACGTCTTCCATGAACTTGCCCTTGGAATCGACAAAACGGTCGTCCACGGCAATCACCTTGAGATCATTGAGTTTGGCCTTGGCCATGATGGCCGGGCCGAGGGACACGTCCGGCGGACAGATCACGAAGCCCTTGGCACCGTTGGCGGCCAGGCTGTCGATGGCCGAGAGGGTCTTCTCGCCGTCGGGCACGGCGATCTTGATCAATTGGAAGCCTTTGTCTTTGGCAGCTTTTTCAGCGAACGCCCACTCGGTCTGGAACCAGGGCTCCTCGGCCTGCTTGACCAGGAAACCGATTTTTACCGGATCGGCCGCCAGCAAGTGGCTGCTGAGGCTGACCGCGGTCACCGCGAGGGCGGCGCGACACAGGGAACGGATCCCACGACGATGTTTCATAGCTGACTCCTTGTTTTTTTTATTGAAAGCCAAACGTCCAGGGATCTGCTCCACGTGGGTGGAAATGCGCAGGCTGGTCGCTCAAATCGTGTTACTGCACAGCATAGGTCTAAATAGTCATATCGTATGATGATTGGATTACAGGCGAAGTTTCCTACCGCAATCCAAGAATGTTCAGTCGTGGTACATGACCGAACGTCCACCATCGATGGTGATGCATGAAGCATTGATAAACGGTGCTTCGTCACTGGCCAGGAATACGGCCGTCATCGCCACTTCGATCGGCTGCCCGATACGCCGTGGCGGGTGCAGATCCAGCGCGCGCTGGCGTTCGGCATGGGGATCGGCGAAGCCGTTCCAGTAGTCGATGTTCAGTTGCGTCTCGATGTAGCCCGGCGCGATGGCATTCACGCGCACGCCCTTGGGCGCGTACTCGATGCCCAGGGCGCGGGTCAGGCCCAGCAGCCCATGCTTGGCGACGGGATACGGGAAACAGCCAGGAATGATGTGGGACGAATGGGTCGAGGCAATGTTGATGATGCTGCCCACGCCCTGCTCGATCATTTGCGGCAATACCGCCTTGCAACCGTACCAGGCGCCATCCAGGTCGATGGCGAAGCAGCGGCGCCAGTCCTCTTCGGTCATTTCCAGCGGATCGCGGAACACATTGACGCCAGCGCAGTTCACCAGCACATCGATGCGACCGTGCAGTTCAACAGCCCGGCGGGCCATGGCGTGCAGATCCTGCTGGTTCGAAACGTCGACCTTCAGCGCCTGCACATCGGCGCCTTGTCCGCGCCAATGGGCGGCGACGGCTTCGACTTTTTCAGCCTGGATATCGCTGATCACCAGTCGTGCCTGTTGCGACGCGAATGCGGCCACGATTGCTTCGCCGATACCTTGGGCCGCGCCGGTCAGCAACACGACCTTGTCTTTCAGTCGCTGCCCTTTGGGAGGCTCGGGCACGGGCGGCAAGCACAGCACGTCAGCCATGAATCATGACTCCCGCAGGCAGGCACGACAAAAACCGGACATCCGTTGATGGCCGGCCTGACAGAGCCTGAATGAGGAGTTGTTCGCGGACGCCGCCAGGGCGTCCGGGAAAAGATTGATGCATCGCTTCACCTGTTTTGTTTTTTTAGTGTGAGTGCGTATTGCTGATGGAGCCGACTATAAACCCGACCGCCAAATAATCTCAATATATATATTTACATCCCATATTTTGGGATTTAACCAGCGAACCGCGTACAAGGCATGCCCGGCACATCGACGCGCATCGACAGCACCGCACCGTCCAGCGGATGACCGAGCGGACTGGCCGCACTGGTGATGTACAGCGTCTTGAGATCTTCCCCGCCGAATACACAACTGGTCGGGCGACTGACCGGCAGTTCTATCACCCGATCGACATGGCCGTCCGGATGCAACCGCAGCAGGCAACTGCCGTCCCAGCGAGCGTTCCAGACATAACCCCGTGCATCCATGGCCGAACCGTCCGGGCCGCCACGGGAATGGGGTCCGAACCAGACTTCAGCCGGCGCCAGCTTGCCATCGGGGTAAATGAAATGACGGTACAGCGTGCCGTCCAGGCTTTCGCCGAAATACACCGTCGTGCCATCGGGGCTCCATAACAGCGTGTTGGGAATACCCAGGCCGCGTAGCAACGGCATCACACGGCCATCGGTCCCGACACGGAACAGGCCGCCGGAACGCCGCTCGACAGGCAGGTCTTCGCCATGTTCACCGATGTTGTTCTGCATGGTACCGAGCCAGAGCTGGCCCAACGCGTCGCAGCGGGCTTCGTTGGCGCGGTTGCCAGGCTGTGGATCGGCCATGCACAGCAGCTTCAGGCGCGGCTCCAACCCTGGCGAATCGAGATCCAACCGATAGACACCACTGCTCAGCGTCACCAACGCGTCGCCGCTCTGGGTCGGGATAAACGCCGAGACGTGTTCGGGCATCTGCCAGATCTGCACGTTCGCGCCAATCAGCCGCAGCGCTTGCTTGCCGATGATATCGACCCAATACAACGCCTGCGTCGGCTCATCCCAGAATGGCCCCTCGCCCAGCTTCGCGCGGTGTTCTGTCAAAGCCGTCCACTTCATTGAAACCTCCTGTCCCCGGGTGCCCCGGCGTTATCTGGTCGACCGGCCATGACATTGGGATAAAAACGCTTGATGGCCAGGTCTGCGTTATCGATCAGGGTCATGCAGGCCCAGACGCCCCGCGTCGCATCCCGTGCGGCGATCGCCTCGGCAATGTCCTTGTGGATCGGCAAAGTGCGGCGCAGCTCGTCCGGGTCGGCCGCCGACACCTCGAACGAAACCGCCAGCAACGCGCCCAAGGCCGGAACCATTTGTTCGATGAATTGATTGTGGCTGGCGGCGAGAATGCATTCGTGGAAGAACTGGTCGGCGCGGTTGTAATCCGCGCCGCTGTCCACCGCCCGCTCCAAGGCATGATAGGCCACGCGGATCGCCTGCACCTGCTCGGCCGTCGCCCGTTCGCAGGCCCATCTCACGGCCATGGGTTCGATGGTGCGTCGCAGGTCCAGCAGGTCGTCGACGAAGTTTTCCGGCAGGCCACTGCGTGACAGCCAGCCGACTACTTGCGGATCAAACAGATTCCAGCGGCGCACCGGCAGCACCCGCGTGCCGACCTTCGGCCCGACCTCCAGCATGCCTTTGGCAACCAGCGTCTTGATGGCCTCGCGAATCACCGTGCGGCTGACGCCCAGTTGCTCGCCAAGGTCTGCTTCGACCTTGATGGTTTGCCCAGGCTTGACCTGGCCGGCGGCAATCCAGCCCCCCAGCCAATCGACGGTCGATGCGTGAAAACTGCTGGACATGAATACCCCGTGGGCGATTTTTTGTTAGGCGCCCACGCTAATCATCATACGATTGGGTGTCAATTTGAATTTTGCATACCACTGTGGGAGCGGACTTGCTCGCGAAAGCGGTGGGTCAGTTGTGAAGGTGTTGGATGTACCGACGCCTTCGCGAGCAAGCTCGCTCCCACAGGGTTTGGTGGCGCACACAGATATTGCAGGCACCCCAAATCCACTGTGGGAGCGAGCTTGCTCGCGATAGCGATCCTTCAGCCGACGCGGATGTTGGATCAACCCTCACTTCCACAAGGATCAGGGTTCCAGGCCGATGGGGAAGAACTCGCCACCACTCCACACGCCCAACCAACTCTGCCCGTCGATCTCGCGGCTGACCGCCAGCTCCACCAGTTGGTAGAACACGTTGCGATGGATCAAGGCCTCGAGGTTGCTGCGCACATGCACGTAGGGCGCCGGTTCCTGGGTCTGGGGATCGATCACGACGCGCATCGGATGTTCCGGGCCGGCTTCGGTGATTTCCTCGACATTGGTGGTGAAGCGCAACAACTGCGCTTCACCCTGCCCTTCGACTTCAAGAGTCACCGCCACGAACGGCGCGTCATCGACCTTGATGCCGACTTTTTCCACGGGAGTGATCAGGAAATAATCATCGCCGTCGCGGCGAATGATGGTGGAGAACAGCTTGACCATCGGCTTGCGCCCGATGGGCGTGCCCAGGTAATACCAGGTGCCGTCCCGGGCGATACGCATGTCGATGTCGCCGCAGAAGTCGGGGTTCCACAAGTGGACCGGAGGCAGGCCTTTGGTCTTGGGGATCTGCCCCAGCAGGTCATTGGCTTTTTGCGGTCCGCTCATGGTGTCTCCTTCTGTTTATTCGTCGCTCATCCCCAGCAGGCTGCGGGCGTACTCACGCAACGGCGTGGCGATGAGGTCTTGTGGCTGCTTGTCGTGCAACGTCAGCAAACCGCCACGGCTCTTGATGCGTGCAGTATCAATCAAATACTGGGTGCTGGTCTCGATCAACATGATTTGAATCACGCTGGTGTCGACGCCCAGGCGATCCACGGCCTCCTCATCCAGCCATTCGTCAGTATTGCCGATGCGGTTGTCGGCCTTGGCGAAGCGGGTGTAAAGCAGGTAGTGGGCGCCAGCAGCCCGCGCTTCGCCCATCGCCTGGTCGAGGCCTTCCGGGACTCGGGCGCGACGAACCATCGGGAAATATTCGATGAAACCGTTGAAGGCTTCTTCAGCCACGACGTTGGGCCGAGGATAGGCGCTGCCCGGCGGAGCAAAAGCGCCTTGGGCGATGTAGATGAAGGAATCCGGCTGGATGCGCAGGTTGTTCACGCGGCGGCTGTCGCTATGGTCCAGCAGGCCGGCATCGCTCATGTGATAACGAACGCCCTCCCCCATGTCGCTGACATTCATGCAGCCACCAAGCGTCAAAACGGTCAGCAGCAAAAACAGGCTACGCATCCTATCCTCCAAAAACCGGTGACGGAAAACCGGCGAATGGCCGTGGGATGCAGCTTTTGCGCCAGCTTGATGGGGGAATGGTTCATTATTCCTGTGGCGAGGGGATTTATCCCCGCTGGGTGCGAAGCGCCCCCAAAGGACAGAAATGTTCGACCTGATTCTCCGAGGCGATAGTTCCGGGGTGGCTGCGCAACCCAGCGGGGATAAATCCCCTCGCCACAACAGCCTTATTCAGCCACCGATGATTTTCATGATGGTTGCGCCACCGGAAAACGCCACTTCCTGCTTGTCCCCCAGCGCCTTGACCAGCAGACGCTGGAGCGCCGGCAAGGCTTGGTGACGAGGCTTGTCCAGCAGATCGCCGACGAAGTGACGGTTGCTCGACGACAGGCAGCCATGCAGCCAGCCGGTGGACGACAAGCGCAGTCGCGAACAGGTCCGGCAGAACGGCACGCTCTCGTTGGCGATCACGCCAAAATGGCCTAACCCCGGAATTTCGTAGCGCACGGCTGTCGCATCGACAGGCGCATCGGCCTGCAAGTATTCGTATTGCTCGCCAATCAGGCCCAGCAGTTGCTGGAGGCTGACGAACTGTTGCAGGAACGCATTGGAATCGCTGGCCAGGTGGCCCATGCGCATCAACTCGATGAACCGCAGTTCATAGCCACGTTCCAGGCAATACTCCAGCAACGGCATCACCTGATCGAGGTTCTGCCCGCGCAACGGCACCATGTTGACCTTGATTTTCATCCCGGCGGCCCGGGCTTGCTCCATGCCGTCCAGCACGGTCGCCAGGTCGCCGCCACGGGCGATGCTGCGAAACGCAGCAGGGTCGAGGGTGTCGAGGGAAACATTGATGCGACGGATACCGGCGTTTACCAACAACGGCAATTTCTTCGCCAGCAACTGACCGTTGGTAGTCAGGCTGATGTCTTCCAACCCCATCTGCCCCACCGCCGTCATGAAACTTTCGAGCTTGGGGCTGACCAGCGGCTCGCCACCGGTGATGCGCAACCGCTCGATACCGGCGGCTTCGATCAGATAAGCAACGCCTCGCGCCATGGCCTCGGCCGACAGTTCATCCTGCGCAGCCACCAGCCGCTTGCCGTCAGGCACGCAGTAGGTACAGGCGTAATTGCAGGCTGAAGTCAGGCTGATCCGCAAATTGCGAAAACGCCTGCCTTGACGGTCAACGATCATGGATCACTCCGGCGAAAGAAGAATCGAGTCCGAGAAAATTGACCTAGAAATCAAGTTTTCGCAAGACCCAAGCCTGAGTATATTCCTCGGGCACTGCGCCATGTAAGCGGACATGGCGCAATCAGGTAGCTGAATGCCTCAACTGCTCGGGACTTCCGGGTCGCGCTTGCGCTTGTTGCCCATGCGCACGCCGATGTCCATCAGGAACTGGAAGAAACCTTCCTGATCTTCCAGCACGTTGCTCCAGAACGGCGAGTGATACAGCGCCACCGCGCCATGTACCAATGCCCAGGCAGCGCAATAATGGAAATACGGCGGCACGTCTTCGAGCTTGCCTTCGCTGATCCGGCCCTTGATCAAGAGGGTCAGGCGATCGAAGTTCGAAGCGCGAATCTTGTGCAGCTCCTCGACCATCTCTGGCACCTGGTTGCCCTTGACCACCTTTTCTTCGAGGCGATCGAACAAGCGATAACGTTGCGGGTCGCGCATACGGAACTCGAAGTAGGCCCGGGACAGGGCTTCCTTGTCCTTGTCGACATCGGCCGAATGCAGGAGCTCGTTCAAATCGCGCTCGTAATCGAGCATCAGGCGCAGGTAGATCTCGGCCTTGGATTTGAAGTGTTTATAGATCGTGCCTTTGCCGATACCCACGGCATCCGCAATCATCTCGACGGTGACGCTGTCTTCGCCCTGGTCGAGGAACAACTTGAGCGCGGTGTCGAGAATTTCCTGCTCGCGGCGACGAAACTCACGGACCTTACGGGGTTCTTTGTGCATAAGAAAAAGGTCTGAAGGGTCAAAATTCGAAGCCCGGTATTATGCCTAACTTACGCAAAAATGCACGGATCATCCGTTCTGGGCCACAGATCTCAACAAAACCGCGCAAATCCGGCTCCTCCGTTTCAACTGATGCCTTATCGCCGCGCAGGCGTCAGGCACAATGAGAACCTATCCGAAGCGAACGTATTCCAAATTTGTTTAAAAACCAACCCGGTGAAACTGGACGCACTGCCATAGTGATCAATACTTGAACTGTCGGCGCGACATCTCCCCCAAGTGACGCGCCGATAAAGGTGCCAACGGACCGCGTGCCTTTGTTTTACTCCTAATGGTCTTAACCCGGATTCACCCCCCAGAACCCGGGTTTTTTTTGTCTCGGTTTCAGGCCATCGGCGAACGGACGCGCGCCAATGGGAACAGGCGCTTGAAGTTTTCCGTGGTTTGCTCCGCGAACCGGCCATAGGATTCCCCCCGCAACATCGCCAGGAACTCCGCCACTTCCCGCACATATTGCGGAAGGTTTGGCTTGCCGCGATACGGGATTGGCGCCAGGTAAGGCGAGTCGGTCTCGACCAACAGGCGATCGGCCGGCACCTTGCTGGCAACGTCGCGCAAGGCGTCGGCATTGCGGAACGTGACAATACCGGACAAGGAAATGTAATAACCCATGTCCAGCGCAGCCTTGGCCATGTCCCAATCTTCAGTGAAGCAATGCAACACACCGGCCTGGGGCAGCGCCGCGTCGCGCAACAGGGCCAAAGTATCGGCCCGTGCCCCACGGGTGTGGATAATCACCGGCTTGCCGGTCTGTCTTGCGGCTTCCAAGTGCAAGCGGAACGACGCCTGCTGTACCTCGGAGGCCTCCGGCTCGTAGTGATAATCGAGACCGGTTTCGCCGATGGCGACGACTCGAGGGTGGTCGAGTTCATGCAGCAGCCAGTCCAGGGCGGGCGTAGCATCGGGTTGTACGTCCAGCGGGTGGATGCCGACCGAACAATCGACATCCTCATAACGTTCGGCCAGGACCTTGACGTCGGCAGCGTTGTCGGCGCTGACGCCGATGCACAGGAAGTGTCCGACGCCCCGCTGGCGCGCGGCATCCAGCGCGGCATCCAGGGAACCGCCGTGGGCGGCAAGGTCGAGGCGATCGAGGTGGCAATGAGAGTCTACGAGCATAAGGGGCCAGGCTACATCGTATGGGTAGGACGGTCGGACTTGAGCGATCCGGCCAGGTGGGTTTCGATCTGATTGCGGGCCGAGTTGTCACCCTCGTTGAACTGCACGCCAACGCCGGCGGCCCGATTACCCTGGGCGCCCTTGGGGGTGATCCAGATGACCTTGCCGGCGACCGGTATCTTTTCCGCTTCGTCCATCAGGCTCAACAGCATGAACACCTCGTCGCCCAGGCGATAATTCTTGTTGGTAGGAATGAACAGGCCACCGTTCTTGATAAACGGCATGTAGGCTGCGTAAAGCACGGACTTGTCCTTGATGGTCAGGGACAGGATGCCGTTGCGTGGCCCGGGACTGACAGGTTCGTTCATGCTGATCTCCGCTGCGATTGAGCTGAGTCTAGTGCCTCTGTCAGGTACGACCAGGCAAACTCGCCCATTGCACCAACAGCGCCTCCAGCAGCAACACGCGATTGAGGTTCGCCTTGCTCAGCACCTTCTGACGTTGGGCAAGAATCCAGTCCTGAATGTTCAAGATTTTGTCCTGGCTGCTTTTTTGCGCCAGGTACTGGATCACCTTGCGCATATCCGGCAATCCGAGGCCGGCTTCGTCCTCGGTGAGCTGATAACGCAGGATCAGGCTCGACCAATCGCAGAACCAGTCGAACAACAGCAACAAGGGGATGGCGTTCCACCCCTCGGCCAGTTGTGTCGGCGATTGCTGCTGCTTGAGCAGCTTCTTCACGCCGTCCACGACCAGGGCCCGCTGCTCGCGCACGCCTTGGGCCTGGAGGCTGACCGCCGCCAGCGGCGAGCCGGCGGCCAGGGTCAGCAGTTCGACGCGCTCTTCATCGGAGCTGTCAGGCAAGGCCTTGGCCAGCCATTGCAGGCTCATTGCCTCGCTGGGCAGCGGACAGGTCTGCTGAACGCAACGGCTCTTGATGGTCGGCAGCAAACGGCTCGGCTGATGGCTGACCAGCAACAGCACGGTATCGCCGGAAGGCTCTTCGAGGCTCTTGAGCAAGGCGTTGGCGGCGTTGATGTTCATCGACTCCACCGGCTCGATCAGCACCACTTTGCGCCCGCCCATTTGCGAGGTCTGGACCACGAAGCTGACCAGGTCACGAACCTGGTCGACCTTGATCGCCTTGTCCGCCTCTTCCGGCTCCAGCACGTAATTGTCAGGATGGCTACCGGCCTTGAGCAACAGGCAGGACTTGCATTCACCGCAGGCATTCGAGGCCGCCGGGGCCTGGCACAACAGGCTGGCCATCAGGCGTTCGGCCAGCGCTCGCTTGCCGATTCCGACCGGGCCATGCAACAGGTAGGCATGGGCGTGCTGGGCACGGCCGGCCAGTTGTTGCCAAAGGCCGTCCTGCCAGGGATAAGCTTCAGCCACGGGCACGCTCCAGCAAGCGCGGCAACAAATCCTCCAGCGATTGCTGGACCTGCGTCAACGGCTGAGCGGCATCGATCAACAGGTAACGCGCCGGATCGGCCTTGGCGCGCCCCAGGAAGGCATTGCGCACGGCGTTGAAGAACCCCTGCCCTTCGAGCTCGAAGCGGTCCAGCCGGCCACGAGCGCTTGCCCGTGCCAGGCCGATTTCCACTGGCAGGTCGAAAACCAGGGTCAGGTCGGGACGCAGGTCACCCTGGACAAAGGTTTCCAGCGTCGCGATGCGTTCAAGGGACAAGCCACGCCCGCCGCCCTGATAGGCATAAGTCGAATCGGTAAAGCGGTCGCACAACACGACAGCGCCGCGAGCCAGCGCCGGGCGAATCACCTCGGCCAAATGCTGCGCCCGCGCGGCAAACACCAGCAACAATTCGGTATCGGGATTCATGATTTCATCGGCCGGTGCCAGCAGCACCTCGCGAATCCGCTCGGCCAGTGGCGTGCCGCCCGGCTCGCGGGTCAGCACCACCTCGATGCCGGCAGCCCGCAGGCGTTCGGCCAGGTACTCGCGATTGGTGCTCTTGCCGGCGCCTTCCGGGCCTTCCAGTGTGATAAACAAGCCAGTCACGGGCGATCCTTAGTCAAAGTCATTGCGAGCTCGGCGGCTCGCTCGCATTCGGTTCGGGGGCAGGCTCTTGTGGCGGCACCTGAGGCACGGCTTCAGGCGCCGTGTCCGGTGACGCTGCGGGAATCGGTGCCGAATCATCCGGGGCCGCCGGGGCCGGACTGGAGCGATAATCGGCACGGCGCTTGAGCTGGAATTCACGCACCGCGTTGTTGTGCGTCTCCAGATCATCGGAAAAGACATGGCTGCCATCGCCACGGGCAACGAAGTAAAGACTGTTGCCGTCGGCCGGGTTCAACGCCGCGTGGATCGCTTCGCGCCCCACCATTGCAATCGGTGTCGGCGGCAAACCCGGGATCAGGTAAGTGTTATAGGGATTCTCTTCTTTCAGATGGGCACGGGTGAGCTTGCCGGTGTAGCGCTCGCCGAGGCCATAGATCACGGTCGGGTCGGTCTGCAGCAGCATGCCCAGACGCAGGCGACGCACGAACACTCCAGCGATCTGGCCACGTTCCTGGGGCACCCCGGTTTCCTTTTCTATCAGGGAGGCCATGATCAGGGCCTGATAGGGTTGGCTGTACGGGACGTCGGCGGCACGCTGTGCCCACTCTTTGGCAAGCACGTCGTCCAGCCGATCGTAGGCCTTCTTCAACAGATCGGCATCCGTGGTGCCCCGCACGAAGCGGTAGGTATCCGGGAAGAACCGGCCTTCGGGGAACACGCCCGAATGACCAAGGCGGTCCATGACCTGGCTGTCGCTCAGGCCAGCAAGGGTCTGCTGGAGTTTTTCGTCCTTGGCCAATGCCGCGCGCACCTGACGGAAATTCCAGCCCTCCACCAGCGTCACGCTGTACTGCACCACATCTCCGCGCTTCCAGACGCCGATCAAGGCTTCCATGGTCATGCCCGGCACCATCCGATATTCACCGGAGTGCAATGGCTGGTCGGCTAGATTGAAGCGCCAATAAATACGCAGCCAGAAGGCGTCCTTGATCAGGCCGTCGGCTTCGAGGCGCTTCAAGGTTCCGGTCGGGGTGGTCCCGTTGGGTACGTCCAGCAACTCTTCCTGGGTGATGTTCAGTGGCTGTTGCAGCGCCGAATGAATCTTCCAGGCTGAAGCGCCCAACAACAGCCCTGCCAGAACCAGTCCGGTCTCCAGCAGCAGCAAGAATTTACGTCTCACGAATCAGGCATCCAATAGCGCACGGGCAAGGGTCTGCAGTTTACGGGTGAGTGGGCCAGCCGACCAGCGTGCCGAACCGCATCCGAGTACCGGCCACACGCCATATACGCTGTTGCAGACAAAGACCTCATCGGCCTGGTGCAGCTGTTCGAGGCTGATATCCATGATTTGCGTAGCGATACCTTGGGAATTGGCTTGAAACAACAATTCTGCGCGCATCACCCCGGCGACACCACAACGGCTCAGGTCCGCTGTAGACAAGACCCCATCGCGCACCAGGAACAGGTTACTGAACACACCTTCGATCACCCGCCCGGACGCGTCCTGCATCAAGCCGTCGGCATACCGCGAATCAGTCCACTCAGCACGGGCCAGCACCTGTTCCAGGCGATTGAGGTGCTTGAGACCGGCAAGCAAAGGCTGCTCGGACAAGCGCACTGAACAGGGAAACAGGAACACGCCTTGCTCGGCATGGGCAGCGGGATAAGCAACAGGAGCACTGCCCTGCAGGATGCGTCGGGCGGTGGCCGAGGGATCGGCGGCATAACCACGCCGACTGTCGCCACGGGTCACGATCAATTTCATCACGCCGTCACCCTGACACCGGGCGTAAGCGCTCAGCTCGGCGCTCACCACCGTCATGTCGACCCTGAGCGCCAATCGCTGGCAGCCTGTTTCCAGGCGCTGCAAGTGACGCTCCAGCAACAGTGGCCTGCCATTGCGCACGGCGATGGTCTCGAACAACCCATCGCCATAAGCCAGGCCGCGATCTTTCAGCGACAGGACGTCAGCCGGTTGACCGTCGACCCAGCTCTCCATCAACCTGCGAACCGGCGGAACACCAGCGAACCATTGGTCCCGCCAAAACCGAAGGAGTTGGACAACACCACATCGATGTCCATGCCACGGGCTGTATGCGGCACGAAGTCCAGGTCGCACCCTTCGTCAGGCTCCTCGAGGTTGATGGTTGGCGGCGCCGTCTGGCTGTTGATCGCCAAGACGCTGAAGATCGCTTCCACCGCCCCTGCCGCACCCAGCAGGTGACCGGTCATGGACTTGGTGGAGCTGACCGCCAGCTTGTAGGCGTGTTCGCCAAACACCGTCTTGATCGCCTGGGCTTCGGCCAGGTCACCCGCCGGAGTAGAAGTGCCGTGAGCGTTGATGTATTGCACTTGGTCGCCGTTGATCTTCGCGTCACGCAAGGCGTTGGCGATGCAACGGGCGGCACCGGCGCCATCGGCCGGTGGCGACGTCATGTGGTACGCGTCGCCACTGGTGCCAAAACCGATCAGCTCGGCATAGATGGTCGCGCCGCGGGCCTTGGCGTGTTCCAGCTCTTCGAGCACCAGCGCACCGGCACCGTCGGACAGCACGAAGCCGTCACGGCCCTTGTCCCATGGTCGGCTGGCACGTGCTGGCTCATCGTTGCGGGTCGACAGCGCACGGGACGCGCCGAAACCGCCCATGCCCAGGCCGCAAGCGGCCATTTCGGCGCCACCGGCAATCATCACGTCGGCTTCGTCGTACATGATGTTGCGCGCGGCCATGCCGATGCAGTGGGTGCCGGTGGTGCACGCCGTAGCGATGGCGTAGTTAGGCCCCTGTGCACCCAAGTGGATGGACAGGAAACCGGAAATCATATTGATGATCGAGCCCGGCACGAAGAACGGAGAAATCCGTCGCGGCCCCGAATCGTGCAGCGTGCGGCTGGTTTCTTCGATATTGGTCAAGCCGCCAATACCCGAGCCCATGGCCACGCCGATGCGTTCACGATTGGCATCGGTCACTTCCAGCCCGGCGTTGCGCACCGCCTGGAACCCGGCTGCCAAGCCGTATTGAATGAACAGGTCAAGCTTGCGAGCTTCCTTGACCGACAAGTATTCCTCGACATTGAAGCCTTTTACCGAGCCGCCAAAACGGGTGGAATAGGCAGAAAGGTCGGTGTGTTCGATCAGACCAATGCCACTACGGCCAGCCAGAATGCCCTGCCAACTGCTTGGCACATCCGTGCCCAGTGGCGACAACATACCCATACCGGTGACTACGACGCGTCTACGCGACACAGCACTCTCCTTTTTCAAATGACGACTTTGCATCAGGCCTAAAGAAAAAACCGCACGCCGTGATGGCAGTGCGGTTTTTCCATGACAGCTAGCGACGACTAAAAACGATTACGCCTGGTGGCTGGTAACGTAGTCGATAGCAGCTTGTACAGTAGTGATCTTTTCAGCTTCTTCGTCAGGAATCTCGGTCTCGAATTCCTCTTCCAGAGCCATCACCAGCTCAACAGTGTCAAGGGAGTCGGCACCCAGGTCTTCAACGAAGGAAGCGGTGTTCACAACTTCTTCTTCTTTAACGCCCAGTTGCTCGGCAACGATTTTCTTGACGCGCTCTTCGATGGTGCTCATACCTTGTTTTCACTCCTAATGGACAAATTCAGGCAGCTGGCCGGTGGGTAAGTGTATAGAAAGACTTTTCGGTTTTTCAACCGAAAGCTTCACTCCTCGAACCCTGGGGCCCGCCGCCTATAAATAGATTGCAGCTTTATAACGGATTTTAGACAGCTCGTATGACATTTTTTTGAAGCAATCCGTCACATTTAACTCATGTACATCCCGCCGTTCACCGGGATTGTAGCCCCGGTCACGTATGCCGCACCGTCCGAAGCAAGAAAAGCGACCACGGACGCGATTTCTTGAGCTTGCCCCAGACGACCCAGCGGAATCTGCGTCAACAAGGCTTCACGCTGTGCTTCCGGCAGTTCACGGGTCATGTCGGTGTCGATGAAACCCGGTGCAACCGAGTTTACCGTAATCGAGCGCGAACCGACTTCTCGTGCCAGCGCACGGCTGAAACCTTCCAGACCGGCTTTCGCCGCAGCATAGTTTACTTGGCCTGCGTTGCCCATGGCACCCACAACCGAGCCGATACTGATAATTCGACCCCAACGTGCCTTGGTCATGCCGCGCAAGACGCCCTTGGACAGCCGGTACAGGCTGTTCAGGTTGGTGTCGACCACGTCGAACCACTCGTCATCTTTCATGCGCATCATCAGGTTATCGCGGGTGATGCCGGCATTATTCACCAGGATCGCCGGTGCACCGAACTGCTCCTGGATGCTTGCCAACACGGCGGCAACGGATTCATCACTGGTCACGTTGAGCTCGAGCCCGGTGCCCTGGATACCGTTTTCCTTCAAGGTCGCGGCGATACGCTCGGCGCCCGAAGCGGACGTCGCGGTGCCGACAACGATGGCGCCTTGACGACCCAGTTCCAGGGCGATGGCCTGGCCGATGCCGCGGCTTGCACCGGTCACCAGTGCAACTTTACCTTGCAGACTCATGCAAGCTTCTCCTGTTCAGGCTTGCGCTGCGCGAGCGGCAGCGAAAGCGTCTGGGGTGTTGAGGTTGGAAGTGGACACGCCTTCGGCGCAGCGCTTGTTCAGGCCTGCCAGCACCTTGCCAGGGCCGCATTCGACCAGCTCGGTCGCGCCCTTGGCTGCCAGCGTCTGCACCGATTCGACCCAGCGAACCGGCTTGTAGAGCTGCTCCAGCAAGTCGCGCTTGAGGGTCTCGAGATCCGGCGCCACGTTGGCGCTGACGTTCTGCACAACAGGAATCTGCGGAGCCTGCCAGTCGATGGCGGCGATGGACTCGGCAAAACGCTCGGCAGCCGGACGCATCAGTTCGCAGTGCGACGGCACGCTGACCGGCAGCGGCATGGCGCGCTTGGCGCCACGGGCCTTGCAGCCTTCGATGGCACGCTCGACGGCAGCCTTGGCTCCGGCGATAACCACCTGGCCCGGGGAGTTGAAGTTGACGGCGCTGACCACGTCGCCTTGCGCCGCTTCGGCACAGGCAGCCAACACATCGGCATCTTCCAGGCCGAGGATCGCGGCCATGCCGCCCTGCCCGGCCGGAACGGCTTCTTGCATCAACTGGCCACGACGCTCCACCAGTTTCACCGCATCAGCCAGGCTCAGGCTGCCAGCGGCCACGAGTGCGCTGTATTCACCCAGGCTATGACCGGCGACAAACGCCGGGCGCGCGCCGCCTTCAGCCAGCCACAGGCGCCACAAGGCAATCGAGGCGGTGAGGATGGCCGGTTGGGTTTTATCGGTTTGATTGAGTTGCTCTTCCGGCCCTTGCTGGGTCAGTGCCCACAAGTCGTAGCCGAGCGCGTCGGACGCTTCTTTGAATGTTTCGAGGACCAGCGGGTATTGCGCGCCCAGCTCGGCCAGCATGCCGAGGGACTGCGAGCCCTGTCCTGGAAAGACGAATGCGAGGGAAGCAGACATGAAAACAAAGCCCCTAATGATCTTGTCGTCAAAAATTGACGCCCCTGGGGGCGCTAGGAAACTGACAGTTGGATGACGGCTTGAACCGACCGGTCACATTTAAGCATTGTCAGACGAAAACGCCTAAGTTAACAAATCCTCGAGACGGCCGTGCAAGCGTTCCGGCAGGTTTTCCTGCACTTCGATCACCGCCCGGTTGATAGCGCTTTGAAAGCCCTGCACGCCCGCCGAACCATGGCTCTTGATAACGATACCTTGCAGCCCGAGGAAACTCGCACCGTTGTGCCGCGCCGGCGCCAGGTCTGCCTGCAGCCGTCGCATCAATGGCAGCGCCAGGGCACCCACCACCCGCGAAGCCAGGCTTTGCTTGAACAGTGTCTCGATGCGCTGGCCAATCATGGTCGCCAGCCCCTCGCTGGACTTGAGCAGGATATTGCCAACGAAACCATCACAGACCACCACATCGGCCTCGCCGCGATAGAGACCATCGCCTTCGACGAACCCGATGTAATGGATGCCCCGCGCATTTTGCAACAAGGTCGCCGCCAGCTTGACCTGCTGGTTTCCCTTGATGTCTTCGGTGCCAATGTTCAGCAGCGCAACGCGAGGTCGCGCAATGCCGAGTGTCTGCGCGGCAACCGAGCCCATCACGGCGAATTGCAGAAGGTGCTCGGCGCTGCAATCGACGTTGGCGCCCAAATCGAGCAGTTGGCAGAACCCGCGCTGGGTCGGGATCGCCGCGACCATTGCCGGACGATCGATCCCCGGCAACGTCTTCAGGACATAGCGCGACAGCGCCATCAGCGCCCCGGTATTACCCGCACTGACACAGGCCTGGACCTTGCCGTCGCGCAGCAACTCAAGGGCTACCCGCATCGACGCGTCAGGCTTGCCGCGTAGGGCCTGTGCCGGCTTTTCGTCCATGGTGATGACTTCGGACGCTGGCGCAATTGTCAGGCGCGCAAGATCGACAGCCGACTGGCCGTTGAGCAGTTCTTCAATGAGAGAGGGTTGACCGACGAGGGTCAGGTGCAGCGAGGGCGTAGTATCCAGGCAAGCAAGGCTGGCCTGAACAATGCTGCGGGGACCGAAGTCCCCGCCCATTGCGTCAATCGCGATGACTTGAGCGGACAAGTGATTACTCGTCGGCGCCCTTGTCGATCACTTTACGGCCACGGTATACGCCTTCTGGCGATACGTGGTGACGCAGGTGAACTTCACCAGTGGTTTTTTCTACAGACAGGGTGCTAGCCTCGAGAGCGTCGTGCGAACGGCGCATGTCACGGGCGGAGCGGGATTTTTTGTTCTGCTGAACAGCCATAATTGATTAACTCCTAAACGTTTGGGTCACGCTTTAACTGCGCCAATACACTGAACGGGTTGGACCGCGTTACCTCGTCCTCGCTCGGTTCGGGCTCATCTGCTCCCGCCGGCTGCTGGCATTCTTCCGGATGATGAGCAGGCACAATGGGCAAGGCGAGCAGAAGCTCCTCCTCGATCAGTGACTGCAGATCCAATGGATCTTCGCCCAGTTCCAGCACGTCATAACCTTTCGGCAACGACTGGGTATTCGCACCCTCCTTCACCACGGCGTAACTGCATTCGCTATGGATCGGCAGGGTGACCAGCTCAAGACAACGCTGGCAAACCATTTTGACTTCAGTGTCGATAAAGCTGTGGATCACCACAGATTTACGTTCATCTCGTTCAAAAACGAATTTGGCCTGGACCGTCCCGACATCGTCGGAAAGCGGGTCGCAGAGTCTCTTCAAATCGGCCAGCAGCAGTTCACCTTGAAGGGTGGTGCCACGGTCAGCCAATTTGCGCGGGTCAACGTGAGGTGGAATCGGGTCATTCAACATAGGCGCAGCATTATAGGGATGCACCGGGCCATGTCAAAGGAAATTCAGCCCTGTCCGTCACTTGCGCGCCTGGCTAGAATCCTCCCCTGCCCATCGGAGAGAGCCATGCTGCCTTTATTATTAGCCTCAAGCTCGGTTTATCGCCGGGAACTGCTCGCCCGCCTGGGGCTGCCATTCGTCTGCAGCTCGCCAGACATCGACGAAAGCCGCCACCCCGACGAATCCGCGGTCGAGCTGGTAAAGCGCCTGGCCCGGGAAAAGGCCTTGGCATTGACCGACAGACACCCAGCGCACCTGATCATCGGCTCGGACCAGGTCGCCGTGCTCGGCGAGCGCATCCTGGGCAAGCCCCACACATTCGAAAATGCCCGCGAGCAGCTAATGGCCGCCAGTGGCGCCAGGGTGACGTTCCTGACCAGCCTGGCGCTGCTTAACAGCCAGACAGGCCGATGCCAGGTCGACTGCGTTCCGTTCACCGTGAATATGCGAACCCTGGATCCGGCCCGCGTGGAGCGCTACCTGCGCGCCGAACAGCCGTACGACTGCGCCGGCAGCTTCAAGGCCGAGGGCCTCGGTGTGAGCCTGTTCCAGAGCACTGAAGGCCCGGACGCCACGAGCCTGATTGGCCTGCCGCTGATTCGTCTTGTGGATATGTTGCTGGCTGAGGGCGTGCAGGTTCCCTGAAACCCCAGACAACCCATTTGTGGCGAGGGGATTTAGCGAAACGTCGCACCGCCCCGCTGGGCTGCGGAGCAGCCCCCTCAATCGATCTGATGCACCGAGGCGTCAGCCTTCAGGGTCGCTCCGCGCCCCAACGGGGATAAATCCCCTCGCCACGGTGGCCCCGCCAACCAGAGCGCAAGGAACCTAGCGCAACGCTGGCCCCTGGAAGCCCATCCACATCGCCAGGTGCTCGGCGATGCTAGCCCCCAGCTTCTTCGAGAAGCGATCAAACGGCGATTCTTCGATGGTGAAATCCACCAGGTCCTTCTGGCCGATCACATCCCGCGCCACAGAGCTGGCACTGCCCAAGCCATCGATCAGGCCCAGGGGCAAGGCCTGCTCGCCAGACCAGACCAGTCCGGAAAACAGCTCCGGGTGCTCCTTGTCCTTCAGACGGTCGCCCCGCCCTTTCTTGACGCTGGCAATGAATTGCTTGTGGGTGGTGTCTAGCACGCCTTGCCAGAATGCGGTTTCCTCAGGCTTCTGCGGCTGGAACGGGTCAAGAAACGACTTGTGCTCGCCGGAGGTATAGACCCGACGCTCCACACCAAGCTTTTCCATGGTCCCGACAAACCCGTATCCGGCCGCCGTCACGCCAATGGAGCCGACCAGGCTGGCCTTGTCGGCATAGATCTGGTCCGCCGCACTGGCAATGTAATAAGCGCCTGATGCGCCGAGATCGGCGATCACAGCGTAGACCTTGATGTCCGGGTGCAACCCGCGCAATCGGACAATCTCGTCATAGACATAACCGGACTGCACCGGACTGCCACCAGGACTGTTGATGCGCAGCACCACGCCCTTGACCTTTGGATCCTCGAACGCCGCCCGCAGGCTGCCGACGATATTGTCCGCGCTAGCAGGCTCCTTATCGGCAATCATGCCTTCGATGTCGATCAACGCAGTGTAAGCCGAGCCGCTCACGGCGCTTTTTTCGATGCTCATCAGCGGCGTGAACAGCATGAGCGCGCCGAAGAGATACACGAAAGTCAGCAATTTGAAGAAAATACCCCAGCGGCGTGAACGACGCTGCTCCTGCACACTGGCCAGCAGGGTCTTTTCCAGCAGTTTCCAGCTTTTCTCGTCACCGCTTTCGGCATTCGCCTTGGCCGGGGCCTTCCATTCGTCCGTCATGCCTGCCTCTCCATCAAAACTTAATCGGTACGCCGGCTCAACCAGGCGTGCAATTCAGGAAAATGGTCAATCGCCAGGCACGGCTCGAAGGCCTTCAACGCCTCGATCGTCTGCGCGCCGTAGCTGACAGCCACCGAATCCATGCCAGCATTGCTGGCCATCTGCAGGTCGAACGACGAGTCGCCGACCATCAGCGCCTGCCCGGGTGACACATCGCAATGAGCAAGGATCTGCTCAAGCATCAGCGGATGTGGCTTGCTCGCGGTTTCATCCGCAGCACGGGTGATGTCGAAATAATCTTCCCAGCCATGCGCCTTCAATACCCGATCCAGCCCACGCCGGGCCTTGCCGGTCGCGACCGCCAGGTGATAACCCTCTTCCCGCAGGGTGCCGAGGGTTTCCACCACACCATCAAACAGCGGCGAAGGTTCGGCTTCCAGGGCAATGTAATGGTCGGCGTAATGCTGGCGAAAAACGATCAGCTCACCCTCCTCGATTTCCGGATACAGGCTGCGAATCGCCTCCGGCAAGCCGAGACCGATGATGCCCTTTACCGCCAGATCATCACGCCGGGCAAACCCGGTACGATCCGACGCGACGTGCATCGCATCCACGATCCGACCTATGGAGTTCGCCAGAGTGCCGTCCCAATCGAATATCAGTAGCTTGTAGTCAGGATGCACTCAACCGCTCCACGGTCTTGGCCCACATGTCATCGACGGGAGCCTGCAATTTCAGCTCGCCGCCATCGGGCAGCGGCACGGTCAGCATGTAGGCATGCAGGAACAGGCGCTTGCCACCCAGGTCACGAATTTCCTTGGTGAAGTCGTCATCGCCGTATTTGCTGTCCCCGGCGATGCAGTGCCCGGCATGTAGCGTGTGGACACGGATCTGGTGGGTACGTCCGGTGACCGGCTTGGCCTCGATCATGGTGGCAAAGTCGCCGAAACGTCGGAGCACCTTGAAGACGGTCAGCGCCTCCTTGCCTTCCTCGTTGACCTCCACCATACGCTCGCCTGAACGCAGGTTGCTCTTGAGCAGCGGGGCGCGGACTTGCTTGATCGAGGTTTCCCAGCGGCCACGCACCAGCGCCATGTAGCGTTTGTCGACACCATCGCCGCGCAATTGCTCGTGCAAGTGGCGCAACATGCTGCGCTTCTTGGCAATCATCAGCAGGCCGGAGGTGTCGCGGTCGAGGCGATGGACCAGCTCCAATTCCTTGGCGTCCGGACGCAACTGACGAAAGGCTTCGATCACGCCGAAATTCAAGCCGCTGCCACCATGGACCGCAATGCCCGCGGGCTTGTTGACCACGATCAGCGCCTTGTCTTCGTAGACGATGGAGGCTTCCAGGCGTTGCAGCAGGCCCTGGGCCAAGGGCACCGGCTCATCGCGTTCAGGCACACGGACCGGCGGAACGCGCACGACATCACCGGCCTGGAGCTTGTACTCGGGCTTGATCCGACCTTTGTTCACCCGCACTTCGCCTTTGCGCAAGATGCGGTAAATCAAGGTCTTGGGCACGCCTTTGAGCCGGGCTAGCAAGAAATTATCGATTCGTTGGCCGGCATATTCCGGCGAGACCTCGAGCAGTTGAACGCCAGGGGTCGAAGGGGCAGTAGTTGTCATGGCGGCGATCATAACAATTTTTTATGGAATTGAAGCACTTAATCATTGCTGCTATAGTCGCGAACGCCGCCAAAAGTGGCTGGACAGCGGACTAGCGGTCAAAAACCGGCCCTGACCAACGCAATTCACGAGGACGAGAGGCCGTCCTACGGGGTTCTTGCTACGTAACGGCAGAGTTTGCAGGTGTAACGAGCGCAGGTGACATGAGGCCTGAAATACGCCGCAAAGCAGAGTTCTGACTCGCCTTGCGCGCCACATTCACGGCCAGTTCACAAAGTGCAGTCACCCGGAAACGACCCCGAGCGAGAGCTTCGGAAACAACGCCTAAATTAGCCATGATGCGTGACCTCCCCTTTCGGAGCTCACGGTAAATGCCAACCCGCTGCGGATTCTGCGCGCGGCAGCACCCGAATTATCAGGGATACGTGTAGGGTGGAGATGTACAACCGTCGGACTGTGTAGCACTAGGCTTATATTTAGACGCTTCATCTCGTCCACAGGCGCCGGTTGATTCCTCCTCCTGACTGAGTGCTTGAGTACCAGCAAGCAGGACGCGTCCGTCGCGACTTCGCCATCATTGGGCCGAACTCGCTGGACACTGGAATGGCACTGCCATCTCCAGGACGCACCTGACACCGACCGTGAGAAGTCGTGTGTGCCGAACGCCGTTTCCGGCAGCCCGGAAACCGACGGTACTACATGAAAAGAATGCTGATTAACGCAACTCAACCCGAAGAGTTGCGTGTTGCACTGGTAGACGGCCAGCGCCTCTACGACCTGGATATCGAATCCGGTGCACGCGAGCAGAAGAAGGCCAACATCTATAAAGGCCGGATTACTCGCATCGAACCAAGCCTTGAGGCTGCCTTTGTCGATTTCGGCTCCGAGCGCCACGGCTTCCTGCCCCTCAAAGAAATCTCCCGCGAATACTTCAAGAAGGCCCCAGAAGGCCGCGTCAACATCAAGGACGTCCTGAGCGAAGGCCAGGAAGTCATTGTCCAGGTCGAAAAAGAAGAACGTGGCAACAAGGGCGCCGCCCTGACCACCTTCATCAGCCTCGCCGGCCGCTACCTGGTCCTGATGCCGAACAACCCGCGTGCCGGCGGCATTTCCCGCCGCATCGAAGGCGAAGAGCGCAACGAACTGCGTGAAGCCCTCAATGGCCTGGTCGCACCTGCCGACATGGGCCTGATCGTTCGCACTGCCGGCCTGGGCCGCAGCAGCGAAGAAATGCAGTGGGACCTCGACTACCTGCTGCAACTGTGGACCGCCATCAAAGAAGCCTCGCTGGATCGTTCCGCGCCGTTCCTGATCTACCAGGAAAGCAACGTGATCATCCGCGCCATCCGCGATTACCTGCGCCAGGACATCGGCGAAGTGCTGATCGACAGCGTC
This sequence comes from Pseudomonas alvandae, assembly GCF_019141525.1. Classification (GTDB taxonomy): domain Bacteria; phylum Pseudomonadota; class Gammaproteobacteria; order Pseudomonadales; family Pseudomonadaceae; genus Aquipseudomonas; species Aquipseudomonas alvandae. The sequence continues at coordinate 2,024,598 of NZ_CP077080.1, read as the reverse complement.
GAAGCCCAGGACGAAGCCCTGACCTTCATCCGCCAGGTGATGCCGCAGTACGCCAGCAAGATCAAGCTCTACGAAGACAGCGTCCCGCTGTTCAACCGCTTCCAGATCGAAAGCCAGATCGAGACCGCTTTCCAGCGCGTCGTCGAGCTGCCGTCCGGCGGTTCCATCGTCATCGATCCGACCGAAGCCCTGGTGTCCATCGACATCAACTCGGCCCGCGCCACCAAAGGCAGCGACATCGAAGAAACCGCCCTGCAGACCAACCTTGAAGCCGCCGAAGAAATCGCCCGTCAGTTGCGCCTGCGTGACATCGGCGGCCTGATCGTCATCGACTTCATCGACATGACCCCGGCCAAGAACCAGCGCGCCGTGGAAGAAAAGGTCCGTGAATGCCTGGAAGCCGACCGCGCCCGCGTACAGGTCGGTCGCATCTCGCGCTTCGGCCTGCTGGAAATGTCCCGTCAACGCCTGCGTCCATCCCTGGGCGAAAGCAGCGGCATCGTTTGCCCGCGTTGCAACGGCACCGGCATCATCCGTGACGTCGAATCGCTGTCCCTGGCGATCCTGCGCCTGATCGAAGAAGAAGCCCTGAAAGACCGCACCGCCGAAGTCCGCGCCCAAGTGCCGATCCCGGTGGCCGCGTTCCTGCTCAACGAAAAACGTAACTCGATCACCAAGATCGAACTGCGCACCCGTGCCCGCATCGTCATCCTGCCGAACGATCACCTCGAGACGCCGCACTTCGAAGTGCAGCGCCTGCGCGATGACAGCCCGGAAGCCCACACCAACCAGTCCAGCTACGAAATCGCTGCTGCCGCTGCCGAAGTGGAAGACGTCCAGCCAGCTGCCGCCACTCGCACCCTGGTTCGCCAGGAAGCAGCGGTCAAGACCGCTCCGGCCCGCGCCAACGCACCGGTTCCGACCGAAGTGGCCGCTCCGGTTGCCACTCCGGCCGCAGCACCAGAGCCAAGCCTGTTCAAAGGCCTGGTGAAGTCCCTGGTCAGCCTGTTCGCCACCAAGGAAGAACCTGCCGCCCCGGCCGTCGTCGCCAAGCCGGCCGCCACCGAGCGCCCTGCCCGCAACGAAGAACGCCGCAACGGTCGCCAGCAGACCCGCAACCGCAACGGTCGTCGCGACGAAGAGCGCAAGCCCCGCGAAGAACGTGCACCGCGTGAAGAGCGCGCGCCACGCGAGCCGCGTGAAGAACGCCAGCCTCGCGAAGTCCGTGAGGAAGTGCCAGCCGTAGCCCGCGAAGAACGCGCACCGCGTCCACCGCGTGAAGAGCGTCAGCCTCGCGCACCGCGTGAAGATCGCAAGCCGCGTGGCGAGCGTGAGGAACGTGTTCGCGAACTGCGCGAGCCACTGGATGCCGCCCCGGCCGCTGCTGCCGCCACCGCTGAAGAGCGTCCGGCCCGCCAGCCTCGTGAAGAACGCGCACCGCGTCCGCCACGTGAGGAACGCCAGCCACGCGCCGAGCAAGCCGCCGCCGCTGCCAGCGAAGAAGAAGTGCTGAACGCCGAAGAGCCGTTGCAGGAAGACGGCCAGGACACCGCCGAAGGCGATCGTCCACGTCGCCGCTCCCGCGGCCAGCGTCGTCGCAGCAACCGTCGTGAGCGTCAGCGCGATGCCAACGGCAACGTGATCGAAGGTTCGGAAGAATCCGAGTCCACCGAGAACGCCGAAGCGCCAAGCGCCGCTGACCTGGCCGCCGGCCTGGCCGTCACTGCGGCCGTTGCCAGCAGTGCGATCAGCGCCCCAGCCGAAGCCCAGGCAAACGAGCAGGCTGAGCGCGCCACCGCTGCGGTGGAGAACGCGCCGGTTGAAGCGCCTGTCGTCGAATCCACTGCCCCGGTAGAAGTCACCGCTTCGCCAGAAGTGGAACTCGCGCCGGTACGTGAAGCCCAGCCTGAAGCTGAAGTCGCCGCCGAGCCTGCGCCCGTTGTTGAAGCGCCCATCGTCGCTGCCGAACCGGTTGTCGAAGCACCGGCAGAGGAAAAGGCGCCAGAGCCTGCCCGCGAGGAGCAGACTGCGTTCAACTGGACCGCAGAGCCCGCCGCACCGGCACCTGTTGTCGAGCCTGAGCCAACGCCAGAGCCCGTGCAAGCGGTCGAGCCAGAAGTGGTCGAACCTGCTCCAGTGATCGAAGCACCGGTGGCTGTCGAAGCGCCTGCCCCCGCGCAAGAGCCTGCCCCTGCCAGTGCCCTGACCGCGAATGGCCGCGCACCGAACGATCCACGTGAAGTGCGTCGCCGCAAGCGTGAAGCCGAGCGCCTGCAGAAGGAAGCTGAACAAGCCGCCGCTGCCGCCGCTCAAGCGCCTGCTGCCGAACCGGCTCCGGTCGTGGAAGAAGTCACCGAGGCAGCCCCTGCCCCGGTCGCTGAAACCCCAGCCGAACCAGCCTCGGCGCTCGACGAACCCCAGCACACCGCTGAAGAAGTCGAAGTCGCGCCACGTCACACTGAAGCCTTGGAAAAAGAGCACGAGCCTAAACCTCACGCCTGATTCCATCGCCCAGTAAAAAGCCCCGCCTGGTGATGCCAGGCGGGGCTTTTTTATGCCTTCAGACTTATCCACAGGGAGCTAATGCCCATCGAAGATCGTTGTGGGAGCGAGCTTGCTCGCGAAGGCGGTGGGTCAGCTTGCATCAATAATGAATGTCAGACCGCTTTCGCGAGCAAGCCCGCTCCCACAGGGGGCCGGGGTCGGATACAAGATTTATGCACCACTGAAGATCCACTGTGGGAGCCGAGCTTGCTCGCGATGGCGTCGGGTCAGCTTGCATCAATAATGAATGTCAGACCGCTATCGCGAGCGAGCTCGCTCCCACAGGGGGCCGGGGTCGGATACAAGATTTATGCACCACTGAAGATCCACTGTGGGAGCCGAGCTGAACTGGTCAAGTAATCCCGGACACCGATTACGGTGTTTATGCCGCTTTTTGCTCCATGGCTATTGGCGACAGGTAGTTGTTGTAGCTGTGGAGCCTAGTGCGGTTGTAGTACATGAAGAAACGCACCATGTCCGTTTTTGCCTCCTCGATCAGGCCATAGCCGTTGCGAGGTACCCACTCTGACTTTAGCGTGCCAAAAAAGCGCTCAGTTGGAGCGTTGTCCCAGCACTGCCCTCGATGGCTCATGCTTTGCAAAATGCCGTGGCGCGTCAGTTCTTCTTGAAACTTGCGACTGGTGTACTGACATCCTTGATCTGAGTGAAACATCAGCCCAGGAGGACACGTTCGTACTTCTGTCGCCATGCGTAGCGCTTTGCTGACCAAGTTGGCGTCATTAACCAGAGAAAAAGCCCAGCCAATGACCCTGCGAGCATACAAATCAATCACGATGGCCAGATGAAGCCAGCGTTTGCCCACCATCAGACTGGTCACGTCGCCACACCAAACCTGATCGATTGCCGCCGGTTTGAAGTTGCGTTTTAGCCGATTGGGCGCGACAAATGCCTCCACGCCTCTGGATCTGAAGGGGTGGGGCTGACGTTGTTTACTGACAATGTTGGCCTCCCTCATCAGCGCTCGAACAAGGCTCCTTCCAGCTGTTATTTTCTGAGCCTTCAGGCCTTTGCTAATCATTCTGGAGCCCATGGCTTCGCGGCTTTCGCTGTGCAGCTCAACGACTTTCAACCTGAGTTCTTCACGTCTGATCCGCGGCTTGGCCCGCCGTTGAATCCACTCATAAAAGCTGCTGCGCTTCACACCGAAAACACGACACACCACGGCCGTCGGAAATGACTCTCTTAGCTCTGCGATCATCGGAAACGATCGGGATCCGACATCAAGAGAGCGGTAGCCTTTTTTAATATTTCGGCTTCCATTTCCATGCGCTTGATCTTGGCCTTCAATTCCTGAATCTGGCGTTGATCTTCGGTAATCGCCTTGGTGCCTTTAACTGGCTGCCCCTCACGCTCCTTGCGAACCTGATCAACCCAGCGTCGCAAAGCAGTGGGCCCGATATCCAGTGATGCACACACATCTAGAACCGGGCAGTTATCATCAAGCACCATGCTGGCAGCGTGCAGCTTGAACTCGCGGGTATAGACCTTTCTTTCGTTCATGGAACCTCCAAGTTGGCGAAATCATATCGCCCTTAAGAGGTGTCCGGAATTATTAGGCCAGTTCAAGCTTGCTCGCGAAGGCGGTGGGTCAGCTTGCATCAATAATGAATGTCAGATCGCTTTCGCGAGCAAGCCCGCTCCCACAGGGGGCCGGGGTCGGGTACAAGATTTATGCACCACTGAAGATCCACTGTGGGAGCCGAGCTTGCTCGCGATGGCGTCGGGTCAGCTTGCATCAATAATGAATGTCAGACCGCTTTCGCGAGCAGGCTCGCTCCCACAGGGTTTTGAGTCGCCTGTTATTTGAAGGCCAGTGCTTCTGGCACATCGACATCCCAGGTCACGCCAGGATCATCCACCAGCACTTCAAGCACCTGCGCCCCGGCAAACAACACCTTGGCACCACGATCCCCGGTCAGCGCCATCAGTTTCGGCCCAAACTCCCGACCAAATCCCACCGGATGCCCGTACTCGCCAGCCAGGACTGGCACGCTGATGCCATCCTCACGTATTCCTGCAACGACCTGCTCGATGCTCGACGGCAGGATAAAAGGCATATCGCCCAAGATCATCAGCCACCCATCAAGGTCCGGGCAGGCCTGGACGCCCGCCGCAATGCTGTCGCCCAACCCGGGCGAGTCCAGTTCCACGAAGTCGCACCCGTAAGCCTGGGCCATGCGAATGGCTTGCGGCCGCCCCTTGCCTGTCACCAGCACACGCTTTTCCAACGAGGCCGGCAGGTTGACCAGTACATGCTCGATCACCGATCTGACGGCGCCATCTCGGCCCGCACAATCGGCCAGCAACTTATCCTTTTCCGCACCGGCCACCTGACGGAAACGGCTGCCCGATCCCGCCGCCAGGATAATCACGCCTATCGACTTTCCCATTCGCCCTCCTCGCCCACGGCCTACAGCGATTTTTTCTGCCGCAGTTCCACGCCATTCTTGATGGCCACGATTTCCGCCAGCAGCGACAAGGCGATTTCCGCCGGGGTGTGGCTGCCGATGTGCAAGCCGATCGGCCCATGCAGGCGTCCAATCGCCTCTGTGGACAAGCCTAGCTGAGCCAGGTTATCCCGCCGCTTCTGGCTATTGACCCGCGAGCCCAGGGCTCCGACGTAAAAAGCCTTGGAGTCCAAGGCAGTGAGCAGCGCCATGTCGTCCAGGCGTGGATCGTGGGTCAGGGCTACGATGGCGGTGCGCTCGTCAGTCTGGATGCTCAGCACGGCCTCGTCGGGCATGCCCGAGACGAAGCGGCCATGCTGTTCTTCCCAACCGTAGACGAACTCCTTGCGGGGATCACAAATCAACACCTCGAAATCCAACAAGCGAGCCATTTCCGCCACGTAGCGGGACAGTTGCCCGGCGCCGATCAACAGAAGTCGCCATCGCGGCCCATAAATGGCGCGCAGCACCTGCCCATCGAACACCAGGGCGTCGGTTTTGCTCGCCGGAACCAGAGTCACGCGACCACTGGCCACCGTCAGCTCACGGGCGACGATCTCATGGGCCTCGCAACGCTCCAGCAACTCGGCAACCCAGTGTGGATCGCCCACCCGCTCCTCCGTCAGGCGCAAGGTGCCGCCACACGGCAGGCCAAAGCGCGCCGCCTCCTCGCGGGTGACGCCGTAGGTAATGAGTTGCACCGGCGGCCCCTCCGCCGGAATCCGACCGTCGTGTAACCGGGCGATCAAGTCATCCTCGACACAGCCGCCCGACACCGAACCAATCACCACGCCATCCTCGCGCAGGGCCAACATGGCCCCCGGAGGTCTTGGCGCGGTGCCCCAGGTCTGAACCACGGTAAACAACACCACTCGCTGCCCGGCGCGGCGCCATTCCAGCACGCTGCGCAATACGTTCAGGTCAACGCTGTCCATCAGGCTTTGGCCTGCTGCCAGCCTTGCAGCTGATAACGCACGGGCAGATCGCGGATACGCTTGCCGGTGGCGGCGAAGATGGCGTTGCACAGGGCTGGCGCAATCGGCGGCACGCCCGGCTCGCCAACGCCGCCCAACGGCACCTCGCCCGGCGGAGTGACCAGATGCACCGCCACTTCCTTCGGAGCCAGGGACATGCGCGCGACTTCGTACATGTGGAAATTGTCCTGTTGGACCTTACCGTCCTTGAAACTGATCTCGCCGATCATCGCGTTACCCAGGCCCATGACGCAGGCGCCTTCGAACTGCGAACGGATGCGTTCAGGGTTGATCTGCGGGCCGCAGTCCACGGCAATATCAGCCTTGTGCACGATCACCGTGCCGTCGTCCTTGACCTCGACTTCGATCGCCGCCGCGACATACGTGACGAAGCTGTAATGCACCGCCAGCCCCAGCCCGCGGCCCTTGGGCAACTCTCGCCCCCAACCGGCAGCCTTCGCGGCGGTTTCCAGCACGGTGCGGATCCGCGCCGTATCGATGGGATAGCGCTCGGGAGATTCACCGTAGTTCCAACTGTCATTGAGGCTGTTCGGATCGATCTTGCGGTCCGGGCCGAGCAGCTTCAGGTGATATTTCAGCGGATCCTGGCCGGCCTTGTGGGCCAGTTCGTCAATGAAGCTCTGGATCGCGAACCCATGGGGAATGTTCGACACCGAGCGGTACCAGCCAACCCGCGTGTGGGCCACCGCTTCAGGGTTTTCCAGGCGCATGTTGGGAATGGCGTAGGCCATGTTGGTCACGCCCATCCCCACTTCGAACGGCGCTTCATGGGTCATCCCCGGCGCGAACAGCGCGGTGATGGTCGGGGCCACGGTGCGGTGCAGCCAACCGGAGGGCAACCCGTCCTGGTTCAGGCTGGCCTTCAGGTATTCGGCCGAGACGGTGTGGAAGTACGAATGATGAATGTCGTCCTCACGGGTCCACTGCACCCGCACGGCCTGGCCAGGGAACTCCTTGGCCAGCACGGCCGCTTCGACGACGAAGTCGGGCTTTGACTTGCGCCCGAAACCGCCACCCAACAACGTGATGTTGACCGTGACCTTCTCGAAAGGAATGCCCAGGCGTTCCGCCACGCGCTCACGGGTAACCTGGGGTGCCTGGCTCGGCGCCCAGGCTTCGCATTGACCGTCCTTGAACCGGGCGACAGCGACCATGGGTTCCATGGGCGACTGGGACAGGTGCGGCAGGTAGTACGAAGCCTCCAACGTCGAGTCGGCCTTGGCCAATGCGTCGTCGAGGTCGCCGGTGCTGCGCAGGACTTTTCCCGGCTGGCGGGCGGCCGCTTCCAGTTCCTTGCGGTAGGCAATGGAGTCATAACCGGCATTCGGGCCATCGTCCCACTGGATCTTCAGTGCTTCGCGCCCCTTGATCGCCGCCCAGGTATTCTTCGCCACTACGGCGACGCCGCCCAGGGGCTGGAATTCGGAGGGCAACGGACGCCCCTCGATCTGCAGCACCTTGACCACCCCCGGTACTTTCAGCGCTGCACTGCTGTCAACGGACTTGACCTTGCCGCCATAGACCGGCGGACGCGCCACGACGGCGTAGAGCATGCCATCAAAATGCACGTCGGCGCCGAACACCGCGCGACCGTTGACGATGTCCGCACCATCGATGGCGCGGCTCGCTTCCTTGCCGATATAGCGGAACTCCGACGGCTGCTTGAGACGCAGGCTGTCACGCCCCGGCACTGGCAAGGCACTGGCGGCGGAGGCCAACTCGCCATAACCCAACTCTCGACCTGAAGGCTGGTGCACCACTTTGTGCAGTTGCGCGCGGCATTCGCCCACCGGCACCTTCCACTGGGCAGCGGCGGCCAGTTCGAGCATGGTCCGGGCGGCGGCACCGCAGCGACGCATCGGCTCGTACCAGTGACGCATGCTGCGCGAACCGTCAGTGTCCTGGTTGCCGAAACGCGCCTCGTCCGCCGGTGCTTGCCGAACCTTGACGAGTGCCCAGTCGGCGTCCAGTTCGTCGGCCACCACCATGCTCAGACTGGTGCGCACACCCTGGCCCATTTCCGAACGGTTGCAGATCACCGTCACGCTGCCGTCGGCGGCAATGCTTACGTAAATATTAGGGTCATCGACCGCGCCATGGGGCATCCCCTCGGCGCCGTATTTCTTCTCTTCGGCGAAGGCATCCGGCAACCCCCAGGTGGCCGCCAACACCAGCACGCCGGTAGCGCTGGCGCCCTTGAGGAAACCCCGGCGGCTGAGGTTGCTCAGCACGAAATCATTGGGCAGACGGCTCATGCCTTGGCCTCCTTCAAGTGGGTGGAAGCCTGGCGGATCGCGGTCTTGATCCGGTTATACGTGCCGCAGCGGCAAATGTTGCCAGCCATGGCTTCTTCGATCTGCTCGTCGCTGGGGTTGGGATTGGTCTTGAGCAACGCCGTGGCGGACATGATTTGCCCGCCCTGGCAGTAACCGCACTGGGCCACCGCGGTATCCAACCAGGCCTTCTGGACCACTTGCCCGACCGGGTCGACGTGAAGTGCGTCGATGGTGCTGATGTCCTGGCCTTTCACCGAGCCGATCGGCGTGATGCAACTGCGCGCCGGGGCGCCGTCGATATGAATGGTACACGCGCCGCACAAGCCCATGCCGCAGCCGAACTTGGTGCCGTTGTAGCCGGCCACGTCTCGGATCGCCCACAGCAGCGGCATGTCCTCGGTCACATCCAGTGAATGATCTTTTCCATTGAGTTTCAGGGTAATCATGGGCACGCCCGCATCGTTATCGAGTTATGTGGGTCGAGCCATCTGCCGTTGGGTTATCGGTTCTGTATCGCAGACTGGCTCAGGCTAAATCGGGCTCTCTTGTGCACACGCAAGCAAGCGTCTGCACCGGGCCTTGTGGATACGAATGCTCGCATCGTCAGCCAATTAAATTAACTCAGGATCAAGCAAAACGCCCTGCACAATCCTGCACGAATGAATTTCGACAGAACACCCAGAGCGTTTTACCAGGCTCGATCCTGCCCTTCCTGAATCGGAACAATCACGGCCAGTACGTCCGTCATCCACTGATTTCTGCAAGAAATCGGCTCCCCTGTAGGCAACTTCCTAAGGAAGAGGAACGCGTCTTTATAGGACTCTTCTGAATTTTCAGAACGGGCGGTTTGCCTATGGTATCTGCCCTTCGCCGTGAGCCACTCTGGTCCCCCTCGACAACAAAAGCCACGCGCCATGAGCGTGGGAACCCAGGGGCGACCATGACTAACCCACTCCCGACCTTCTTCGACCACAGCCGCCACACCCTGCGAATCTCCGGCGTCGACACTCACCTCGACGTCCTGGCGTTCACCGGCGAAGAACACCTGAGTCGTCCCTACCTCTACCGCATCGAATTCACCTGCACCGAGCGCGACCTGGCGGCCACCGACGTGCTCAACCGGTGGGGTTATTTCAACCTGTACGCCGTGCCGCCACCGCCGACGCCCAAGGGTTTCACGCCGCCAGTGATCAAGCCGCTGCGCGCCTTTCATGGCGTGATCTCAGGCTTCAAGCGCCTGTCCGGCTCCAACGACGAAGCCCGCTATGAAATCACCTTGCAACCGCGTTTCGCGCGGCTTGGGCGCGGCAAACAGTTTCGCATCTACCAGCAGCAGTCGGTGCCCGAGATCGTCGAGCACATCCTGCGCACGCGCCACGATTTTCGTGGCGAGGAGTTCTATTTCAACCTGGTGCGCCAGTACCCCCGGCGCGAACAGGTCATGCAATACGACGAGAGCGACCTGGCCTTCGTCGAGCGCCTGCTGGCCGAGGTCGGCATCTGGTACCGCGTCACCAGCGACGATCGCCTGAACATCGACGTGGTGGAGTTTCACGACGACCAGCGGCACTACCAGCGCGGCGTCACGTTGCCGTGCCGCCCGCCGTCGGGCTTGTCCGCCGATGGGCAGGATGCGGTCTGGAACCTGCAGACCGCCCACCGGATGGTCGAGCAAAGCATCAATTTTCGCGCCTACCATCACCGCGAGGCCCATGCCTTCCTGGACGGCGAAGTCGACCACACCCGAGGCGCCAAGGGCACCTACGGCGAGGCCTATCACTACGGCGAACCCTACACGGTGCTGGGCGAGCGCTACGCCCTGGACGAAGACCTGCAAAGCGAAAGCGGCTTCTTCTACGCCCGCCTGCGCCACGAGCTCTACCTCAACGACCAGACCCGCCTCAGCGGCACCACCAGCAGCGCCATCCTGGCCCCGGCGCAGCGCCTCGACATCACCGGCGGCGCGCCGAAGGCCTTCGGGACCGGCGCGGTGATCGTCAGCCTGCGCACCGAAGCGGCCCGCGACCGCAGCTTCGTCGCCCACTTCCAAGCCATTCCCTACTCGGAAACCGTGTGCTTTCGCCCCGCGCTGCTGCCCAAGCCGCGCATGGGCGGCACCATCCCCGCCCGCGTCAGCCACCCGGTCGTCAACCCGCCCTACGCCGACCTCGACTTCGAAGGCCGCTACAAAGTGCGCTTCCTGTTCGACCGCGACACCTGGCAACCCGGCCGCGAAAGCGCCTGGCTACGCCTGGCCCGACCCTACGGCGGCGACACCCACGGCCTGCACCTCCCGCTGCAGGCCGGCACCGAAGTGGCCATCGCCTTCGAACACGGCGACCCCGACCGCCCCTACATCGCCCACGCCCTGCACGATGACCGCCACCCCGACCCGGTCACCGCCCGCAACGAACGCCGCAACGTCCTGCGCACCCCGACCAACAACAAACTGCGCCTGGACGACACCCGCGGCCAGGAGCACATCAAGCTCAGCACCGAACACAGTGGCAAGAGCCAGTTGAACCTGGGACATCTGGTGGATGCCGAGCGGCAGAAGCGCGGGGAAGGGTTTGAGTTACGCACCGATGGCTGGGGGGCGATTCGGGGTGGCAGGGGGGTGTTTATCAGTGCGGATGAGCAGGTCAAGGCCAAGGGTGAACAGCTGGATATGACGGCCGCCATTGAACAGTTGGAAAGCGCGCTTTCCCTGGCGCGCTCCTTGGCCGAAGCGGCCCGTAGCGCTCAAGCAACGCCAAGCGACATCGACAGCCAGCAACGCCTGAACCAGGCACTCAACGGATTGAAGCAACCTGGCGTACTGCTGCACGCCCCAAGCGGGATCGGCATGGTCAGCCCCGAAGCCGTATGCCTGGCCTCCGGCGCCGAAAGCGTTGGCATCATCGCTGCGCACAACGCTGATATCGGCGCAGGCCACAATATCACCGCCACCGCGCAGGGCGGCATCAGCGTAGTGGCCAAAGAAGCCGGCCTACAACTCAAGGCTGCCGAAGGGAAGGTCGAGCTACATGCTCAAGGCAACGATCTTCATGCCTTGGCGAAGACCGACGTGAAGATCGAAAGCGTTCAAGGGCGCGTGGAAATCAATGCTCCACAGGAGTTGGTACTCAACTGTGGCGGCGCCTACATCCGCCTGAAAAACGGAGATATCGAATTGGGTGCGCCGGGCAATATTTATCTGAAGGCCACCCATGTGGAAAAAACCCAAGGGGCCAGCCTGAACACACCCGCATCCCCTTTACCAGCCGGTTATGCCGCCGGCTATACGCTCAAAGACGATGCCCAGGCAGCGATGCCGTTTGCCCGCTATCGCGTTACGACCCAACAGGGGGATGTGTTCAATGGAGTAACGGACAGGGATGGGCGGACCATGAGTGTCAATACCTTGGTGCCGGGGGATTTGCGGGTTGAATTGCCTGAGGCAGTTTATGACGAACAACTTCGCTTGATCGGTCCTAACGGTGATTTGGCAAGCAATCTCAGATATTCGGTCACCTTGGTGGATGGCAGCACCGTGGAAGGCGTGACGGATGAACAGGGCTACACGGGGCGCCTCGTAACCGAAAAACCCATACAGGTCACTCAGCTGAAGCTCTTTCCTCCTGAAAAAATGGGATCTTTCTGCTGCGCGGCACTTAACGCTCAGACGTCACTGGACATTGATTTGAGGCCCTTGGACGTTTCTACCAACGACACGAATGTCGGTACTTCCACCCGAAACATCCCGCTGCCCGAAGGCAAAAAACGAGCGCTGACTGCGGGCGAGATCGCCATGGCTAAAACCGTATTCAAGGATGCAATCAACTATACGAAAGTCAAAGTACATCACGGTGGGTGGTGGTTGTTTCTGGGATTTCAGAATACGGCTGTTACACCCAATGTGGAGATGTATTACCCGCAAAGTACAATGTTCTATAGAGACGATTTTTCCGCAACGGGTAATGGCCGGGATAAAGCGCTGTTCATGCATGAAATGACGCATGTGTGGCAATACCAGTTGGGTTTCCCCGTAAAAAAATCGGGCATGCCGGTGACTAGCAGAGGGGCGGCAGCCTATGAATATACTTTGTACAACGACAGCACATTTGCGGAGTACAACATGGAACAACAGGGGGAGATTGTTTCGGACTACTACTTGATTTGCGTTGAGCGCGAACCAAACTCCGTCTGGAATCACAACAATCGGACCAAAGATCCGAGCCTATTGGCACTCGTATTGAAGGACCTCATGATCAATCCTTCTAACAAACGCCATTTGCCAAGTTGAGAAACGTCATGAGGCCTTTCCTATCGTTTTTTTGCGTTGCATTGAGCGCACTTTCTTCTCCAATCGCGGCTACCCCATGGGGAATGCCCGGCGAAGCGGTTATCGATTCAGATAACGGAGAAATGCTTATTTGCGTGCCAAAAGCAGCCCCGAACAGCATAAGGCTTGATTCGATATCGGTGTCTGAGAAAAACCTACGAGATGGGAGGCGCAAGCCAATGTGGGAAATTGAACTGGACCAAAACGGCACGCCTATCCATCTAGGACCTGGAGGTTGTGTTTCCTATGGCTTCTTGCCGTCTGGATATCACGAGCAGGTGGCGTCGACGTCGTTGAGCCCCGGGAACACGTATTACGCAAGAATGAACCTCATCGTTGCCAACCCGGTTCGTCAGAGCATTCTTTTCTATGATGCGGTTTTCTGTGTGGGACAGAGGCGCGAAGGAACGTTTTATTACCGGCAGAACCGGTACGAACCTGATGGAGGAACTGTTAAGGCTGCTTGTTGAATGATTGAGCCCACGGAAGAAGCGCCGGGATAAGCCCAGTTATCCCGGCCCGTCGGTTGAGTCGCAGACCGTCCCAAACCCAACTGCCGATCTGCTCCCCTCAGTACCGATTAGGCTCCATCTCAAGATCAACCTGAAACCGCTCCGCGATGTCCTTCTGGATCCGCCGAGCCAGGTCCAGCAACTCCAGCCCCGTGGCATTGCCGTAATTGACCAGCACCAGCGCCTGCAACTTATGCACCCCGGCGTCGCCTTCGCGAAAACCTTTCCAGCCGGCCCGTTCGATCAACCAGCCGGCGGCGATTTTCATTTGGCCGCCAGGCTGTGGATAAGCCACCAGGTCGGGGTACTGCTCCTTGAGATGCGCCACGTGAGCGGCTGGCACCAACGGATTCTTGAAGAAGCTGCCGGCGTTGCCCAGCACGGCCGGGTCTGGGAGTTTTTCGCTGCGGATGCTGCAGATAGCCCGGCTGACGTCCGTGGGCGTTGCCTGGTCGATGCCTTGTTCGGTCAACCGCTGGCGCACCGGGCCGTACTCCAGATGCAAATGAGCGACACGACTGAGGGCGAAACGCACCCGCAGGATCAACCAGCGATCGGCCTGCTGCTTGAACAGGCTGTCGCGGTAGGCAAAAGCACATTCATCGAGGGTGAAATCGCGCAGCTCACCGGTGTAGCGATCCAGCGCGGTGAGGCCCGCGAAGACGTCCTTTATCTCAACGCCGTAGGCTCCGATGTTCTGCATCGGCGCCGCGCCCACCGTTCCGGGAATCAGGCTGAGGTTTTCCAGGCCCGCCCAACCTTGGGCCAGCGTGTGCTGGACAAATGGATGCCACGGCTCCCCTGCTTCGGCCTCGACCACCACGCGCTCACCGTCATCGCTGAGCAGGCGGATTCCCTGGCTGGCCATGCGCAGCACCAAGGCGTCGATGTCACCGGTCAACAACAGGTTGCTGCCGCCGCCAATGACCAGCAACGGTACGTCGTGACCCGCGGCGTAAGCCAGGGCCTCGCGAACATCCGTATCGCTATGGGCTTCGGCGAACAGCCGGGCTTTTACGTCGACGCCAAAGCTGTTGAACGGCTTGAGGCTGACGTCCGCCTGGACTTGCAAGCTCATAGCCGCCCCTTCAATTCGATCACCAGACGATCCGTGGCGCGCTCGATCAGGTCCAGCACCTGCTCGAAACCTTGCTCACCGTCGTAGTACGGGTCTGGTACGTCGTCGAGTTCGGCCTCGTAACGACGCAGGAACAGATCCAGTTCCGCGCGGGCATTGGCCGGTTGCAGGGCCTTGAGATTGCGCAGGTTGCTGCTGTCCATCGCCAGGATCAGGTCGTAGGCAGCGAAATCGGCCCGCGTCACCTGCCGGGCACGTTGGGCCGACAAGTCGTAGCCGCGACGCAGGGCCGCGGCCATGCTGCGTTTGTCCGGCGCCTTGCCGACGTGCCAGTCGCCAGTACCGGCGGAAGCGACTTCCACCTGCCCCTCCAGCCCGGTCTCGCGCAACTTGTGGCGCAAGATGCCTTCGGCAGTGGGCGACCGGCAGATGTTGCCCAGACAGACGAACAAAACCCGCATCAAGCCTCCAACAGGCGACGGATGCGCTCAAGGTCTTCAATGGTATCGACACCGGTGGGCGGGGCGATCAGCGCATCGGCAACATGGATTCGCACGCCGTGCCACAAGGCACGCAGTTGTTCCAGGGATTCGGTGTTTTCCAGCCAGCACGGGCCCCATGCCACGAAGTCCTGGAGGAAACCGGCGCGATAGGCATAGATGCCGATGTGACGACGGTACGGCACGCCTTCGGGCAACACGTCCGGGTTCTTGGCGAATGCCTCCCGGGCCCATGGCAAGGTCGCCCGACTGAAGGTCAGCGCCAGGCCATTGAGGTCGCTGACGACCTTGACCACGCCGGGATTGAACAGGGTCTGCACGTCCTCGATCGGCTCGGCCAGGGTAGCCATCTGCGCTTCGGGGTGAGCCGCCAGGTTGGCCGCGACCTGATCGATCACGCTGGGCGGAATCATCGGCTCGTCACCTTGCACGTTCACCACGATGGCGTCGGGCGAGAGACCGAGCTTGCCGGCCACCTCCGCCAGGCGATCGGTGCCGGAATTATGATCCTCACGGGTCATCACCACCTCGGCGCCGAAGCCCTTGCAGGCTTCCTCGATGCGCGCGTCATCAGTCGCGACCACGACGCGTTGGGCGCTGCTCTTGCTGGCCTGCTCCCAGACATGCTGGATCATCGGCTTGCCGGCGATCAACAGCAGCGGCTTGCCAGGCAAACGCGTCGAGGCAAAGCGCGACGGAATAACAACGGTAAAGGCAGTGGTCATTTATCCAGGCGCTCGTCAGTGGTCAGAGTGCGAGCTTCGCTCTCGAGCATCACCGGGATGCCATCGCGAATCGGATAGGCCAATCCGGCGCCCTTGCTGATCAGCTCGGTCTTGTCGGCGCTGAGCTTGAGCGGGCCTTTGCAGACCGGGCAAGCCAGGATATCGAGCAGTTTGGTGTCCATGTAATTCCCCTGGATAAAACGTGTTAAGGCAAGAGTCGATCCGGCAACAGGCGCATCAGCTGCGTATCGAACCAGTCCGCGAAGGCCGGCGACGGAGCTGCGTCCACCGCCAGGTACCACCAGTCGGGCGCGGCGAAGGCGCGGCATTTGACTGCGTCCTTTTCCGTCATGACCACCGGCAGGGACGGCGTGAAGCTCAAGGCCTGGGCGCTGTATTCGGCATGGTCGGCAAACCCGTGCGGTATGGGCCGCCAGTGTAGCGTTTCGAGGGTCTTGAAGAAACGCTGGGGATTGCCGATACCGGCCACGGCGTGCAGGGCCTGGCCCGCTGGAAAATGGTCGATGGGGCGCCGTTCACCGCTGGCCAGGTTGACCAGCGCGGTGGGCCGCAATTCGAAGGCAAAGCCGTCGTCGCGATCAGCGGCAGCGCCGTTGAACAGCACGGCGTCGACCGATTGCAGGCGCTCGACCGGCTCGCGCAACGGGCCGGCGGGCAGGCACCGCCGGTTGCCCAGGCCACGGGCATTGTCGATCAATACCAACTCGAGATCGCGGGCCAGCCGATAATGCTGCATGCCGTCGTCGGACAGGATCAGGTCCAGCGGCTCGGCCTCCAGCAAAGCCTGGACAGCCCGGCTGCGATCGGGATCGATCATCAATGGCACACCGGTGCGCTGGACAATCAGCAGCGGCTCGTCGCCCGCGACATCGGCGCCTTGGCTGGCCTCGACTCGCCAAGGCAATTGCGGCGGCTTGGCACCATAGCCCCGACTGACCACGCCGACCCGCAGGCCACTGCGCTGGCAATGCTCGATCATCCACAGGATCAACGGCGTCTTGCCAGTGCCACCTACCGTGATATTGCCGACCACGACCAGCGGCACGGGCGGCTGGTAGATCTCACCCTCGCCCGCCAGGAAACGCTCGCGCTTGCCGACCACGACGCGGCGGTACAGCCACTCCAGCGGTCGCAGCAGCGCCAGGGCGGGATGCCCTTCATACCAGGCGGCAAGCAATCGATCGGACATGGCCATCAAGGTGCAGGCGCCGCCTCGACCGTCGTCATGCGCAGATGGCTGAAGCCGAGCTTGCCGGCTGCGTCCATGGCAGTGATGACCGATTGATGGGGCGTCTTGCCGTCGGCGCTGATGGACAGCGGCAGGCTGGTGTCTCCGCCGGATTCCTTCTGCAAGGCCTCGATCAGGCTGGCGAGGTCACTTTTTGGCAGCAAATGGTTGTTCACCGAGAACGTCCCTTCGGCGCTGATCGTGACTTCGAGACTCTTCAATTGCTGGTCTTCAGCCGGCGAACCACTGACGGCCTCCGGCAATTCGACCTTGAGCTGGGTTTCCCGGGTGAACGTGGTCGTCACGACGAAAAACAGCAAGAGGATGAATACCACGTCGATCAGCGACGCGAGATTGATCTCGATGTTTTCCCGTGGTTTGCGGCGGAATTTCACTTCTTGCCCCCGGCCAGGTCCACATCACGGTCGCCCTGGACCACCTCGACCAGCTTGATGGCTTCCTGCTCCATGCCGACCACCAACTCGTCGACGCGGCGCTGCAGGAAACGATGGAAAAACACCGAGGGGATCCCCACCATCAAACCGGCGGCGGTGGTGATCAAGGCCTTGGAAATACCGCCCGCCAGCACCGACGCATTGGTGGTCATGCCGGTACCGGTAAAGGCGCTGAAAATATCGATCATGCCCAGCACCGTGCCCAACAAACCCAGCAACGGGGCCATGGCGGCGATGGTGCCCAATGCATTGAGGTAGCGCTCCAGTTCATGGATGACCCGGGCCGCCGCCTCTTCGATGCATTCCTTCATGATCTCGCGACCATGCTTGGAGTTGGCCAGGCCTGCGGCAAGGATTTCTCCCAGCGGCGAACTGGCCCGCAGTTCCTTGAGCTTGTCCTTGTTCAGTTGCTTGTCCTTGATCCAGACCCAGACCTGCCCGAGCAAATGCTCCGGGGTTACGCGACTGGCCCGCAGGGTCCACAGGCGTTCGGCAACGATACCCAGTGCCGCGATGGAACTCAGAATGATCGGCAACATCATCCAGCCGCCGGATTTGACCAATTCCCACACAGTGACAGCCCCCTCGAAAAAGTGCGCCACTTTATCATACAGACTCGCCGTGCAGGCCCGCCCAGCCAACAACGCAACCCACAACACTGAGGCAGGTCAATGCCGGGGCGACGGCCCAGCGGACGGCGGCTCGCGCCAGTAGCGGCGATTCCCAGCCTCGGTGTGCGCGGGTTCGAATGCACCCAGTTGCAGACGAATGGCGCCCTGCTCGGCGCTGTCGTGGATTGCCATGCCGAATTTCCTATAGCGTTGCATGACCCAGGGATGCGGGTGGCCGAATGCGTTGTTTCGCCCTCGGGAAATCAATACCGAATGCGGCTTGAGACGCGCCAGCAACGCCATCGACGACGAACTGCGACTGCCATGATGCGGCGCGGCCAGCCAATGAATTGGCGCCCCCAGCGGCCCATCGAGCATGGCTCGCTCGGCGTGGGCATCGATATCTCCGGTCAACAGCAAGCGCTCGCCGTCGGCTTCGATCAGCAAGACGCAGGACTTCTGGTTGCTTTCGACCGCTGACGCCCAGCGCCACAGCTCGAACCGGACCCCATCCCATTCCCAGCTCTCGCCGCTGTCGCACGGCGCCGCCAGCAGATCGGCGGGCAGCGCATCAGGATCGCCGCTGATGACCCGAGTCGTCGCCAACCCATTGCGCACCGCTTGTGCTCCGCCGGCATGATCAGCGTCGGCATGGCTGAGCAGCATCAGGTCCAACCGTCCCACACCAAGCTTGCGCAAGGTCGGAACCACCACGCGCTCGCCTGCATCGGCCTCGCCAAAGCGTGGCCCCGCGTCATAAAGCAACGCATGCCGATGGGTACGCACCAGGACTGCCAGCCCCTGGCCGACGTCAAAATGCCAGATTTCGGCGCGTCCGTGGGGCACCTGTTCCCGAGGAGGAAACACGATCAGCATCAACATCGGCCAACCCAGGACACGCAGTGGCAGGCCCTTGGGCAGCAACAACAGCACAGCGCCGAGCGCCGCGATACACAGCGCCCACAACGGGACAGCGGGAGGCATCCAGGCCGCCATTCGCCCTGCAACCAGTTCGAGGCCTTTGAACAGCAGATCGAGCAACCCACCGGCGACCCACAGCAGGTTTTCCCCGACGCCCGGAACCGGCAGCAACGCCGTGCCAAGCAGTGCCGCCGGTAATACCAGCAAACTGATCCAGGGCACCGCCACCAGGTTGACCAACGGACCGCTCAGGCTGACCGGCAAGCCAAGGATCAATAACAACGGGCATAGGCCGAGCGCAATCAGCCACTGGGCTCGGGTCCAGGTCTGCCACCAGCGCCAAGGGCCCAGGCGACCGCCGAAGGTGAACATCAATATCGCGACGGCGGCAAACGACAACCAGAACCCGGGGCGCAGGCTCGCCAGCGGATCGAACATCAACACGCCGATGAAGGCCAGCAGCCAGGCCCACCAAGGTTCGGCTTGGCGGTAACGCCAGCGCCACAGCAACACCAGACCGATCATCGTGCAGGCCCGCCGCACCGGCACTTCAAATCCGGCGAGCAAGCCGTAGCCCACAGCGGCGACGAAAGCCAAGGCGCAGGCCCAGGGCAACCACGGCAGACGCGCCGGCCAAACGCCATAACGCGCCGCGCCAGCCACCAGCAGATACACCAAGCCGGCAAACAGGCCGATGTGCTGGCCGGAAATCACCAGCAGATGGACCGTGCCGGTGTCTTGCAGTACTTGCCAATCTTCGCGGCTCAATCCAGCCCCGTCGCCAAGCACCAGCGCCATCAGCGCACCGGAACGCCCTTGGGCATCGACCTTTGCCAACGCCTGGCGCACCCCATCGCGCCAAGCGCCCTGCGTCGGCTGCACCCGCAAACCCTCCTTGACGGTGCCGGTCGCGCCGATGCCACGGCTCAGCAGCCACGATTCGTAGTCGAAACCATGGGGGTTGAGCAACCCGACGGGCCGCTTGAGCTTCACTGCCAGGCGCCACTTTTCACCGCTCCTGACCGGCGGCCCGCCATACCAGGCCAGGCGCATCAACGCAGGCAAGCGCGTGCGTCGGGAGTGGGCATCGGCAAGCTCGAAACGCACCATGCCCTCACCGTATTGCGGCAAACCGACGACGTTTCCCTCGACCCAGCGGGTTTCACCGTCCAGGGCAGCGGGCAACCGGTCATCCAGCGCAAGCTGCGCCCCAACGCAGGCCCAGGCCAATCCGAGAAGAAAAAAACTGGCCGGGCAGGTGCGAAACGGCAGCATGACCAGCGCTGTTATCGCCATCGCCACGATCAGCCACGGTGGCGGCAACGCCGGTAAGAAAATCGGGACCAGCAACCCGAGTGCGAGCGCGATCATCACTGTGCGCATAAGCCCATCCTTGAGAGTTCCCTCTAAGGCTTAGCCGGTCTGCGGCACCGCGAACGTTATCAATTGTCACAAAGTCTGAATCTGCCGGCCGTAGAATCCGGACATACTTGCGGCCTGACTGCTTTGACCCGACCGAGAAGCCTTATGCCCCGGCGCCTATTCAAACGCTACATGCCTGACCCTGCGAGCATTCGGGAACACAAATCCTTACGCTTTCTTGGCACCCTGCTGCACGACCCCAACCTCTGGCACCTCAATCGCCATTCAGTGGCGCGGGCAATGGCTGTCGGATTGTTTGCCGCTTTTTTACCCATTCCTTTGCAGATGTTGCTGGCCGCCGCACTGTCCATCATGGTTCGCGGCAACATCCCGATTGCCGTGAGCCTGGTCTGGCTGACCAATCCCATCACGATGCCTGCGGTATTTTTCTGTACCTATCAAACCGGCGCCTGGCTGATGGACGTGCCCGCCCGTACGCTGCCGGACGAATTGACTTGGGAGTGGATTACCAATCAACTGTCAACGTTGTGGCAGCCGTTTCTGCTGGGTTCGGTGGTGACTGGGTTGGTGCTTGGGGCTTTGGCCTACTTCGTGACCATGAGTTACTGGCGCTGGTGGGTGGCGCGGCAGTGGCGGCGGCGCAAAAAAAGCCGTAAGTGAGATGCATAAAGGCCTCCCGGGAATGGAGGCCTTTATTGTGGTGTTCTGATGGACCTCTTCGCGAGCAAGCCCGCTCCCACATTCGATATTCAGTGAACGCCAGATCAGCGTTCGACATAGATCAGTGTGAGAGCGGGCTTGCTCGCGAAGAAGGCGATGCGTCTTGTCAGGTGCGCATCCCGCGGCCGCTGACCAGCAACCGCGCGCAGCCCACATAAAGCACAACAGTCGCCACCAGCATGAACGTAATCGCAATACTGATCCGAATGTCCGAAACCCCAAGGATCCCATAGCGAAACGCGTTGACCATATGCAGCACCGGGTTGGCCAGGGACACGGTCTGCCAGAACGGTGGCAGCAACGAGATCGAATAGAACACGCCACCGAGGTAAGTCAACGGCGTGAGCACGAAGGTCGGGATGATGGAGATATCATCGAAGTTGCGCGCGAACACGGCATTGATGAACCCCAGCAGCGAAAAGATCGTGGCCGTCAGGACTACCACCAGGATCGTCACCCCCAGGTGATGCACCTGCAGATTGGTGAAGAACAGCGACAGCAGCGTCACGATCAGGCCCACCGCCAACCCTCGCAACACACCGCCCAAAGTGAAGCCGATCAGGATTGTATGGGGCGAAACCGGCGAGACCATCAGTTCTTCGATCGAACGCTGGAACTTGCTGCCAAAGAAACTCGACACGACGTTGCCGTAGGAGTTGGTGATCACCGACATCATGATCAGCCCCGGCACGATGTAGTCCATGTACGTGAAGCCGCCCATGTCGCCGATCTGCCGGCCGATCAGGTTGCCGAAGATCACGAAGTACAGAACCATTGTGATGGCCGGGGGCAGCAGGGTCTGCGGCCAGATCCGCATGAAGCGCCGGACTTCACGGTAGACAATGGTATTGAGGGCGATCAGGTTGGGTCGCAGTTCGGAACTCATACCGCCACCTTCGCCAGGTTTTTTTCCACCAGGGACACGAACAACTCCTCAAGGCGATTGGTCTTGTTGCGCAGGCTCAGCACTTCAATATTTTGTAGGGCCAGTTGAGTGAACAGCCCGGTGATGCCGGCGGATTTGTCGACCTGGACTTCCAGGGTATGGCCGTCGAGCAACCGAGCCGGGTAGCCGATGAGCTGCGGGGCGACACTCAGGTCATGCTTGAGATCGAGCAGGAAGGTCTCCACATGCAACTGGCTCAGCAACTGCCGCATGCTGGTGTTCTCGACGATGGTGCCATGGTCGATGATGCCGATGTTGCGGCACAGCTGTTCGGCCTCTTCCAGGTAATGCGTGGTGAGGATGATGGTGATGCCTTTCTGGTTCAATTCGGTCAGGAAGGTCCACATCGAACGGCGCAACTCGATGTCCACGCCCGCGGTCGGTTCGTCGAGGATCAGCAGGCGCGGTTCGTGCACCAACGCACGGGCGATCATCAGGCGGCGCTTCATGCCGCCGGACAACGAGCGGGACGGCACATCACGCTTGTCCCACAGCCCCAGTTGGGTCAGGTATTGCTCGGCGCGTTCGTTGGCGATTTTCGGCGGAATGCCGTAGTAGCCGGCCTGCGTCACGACAATATCGAAGGTCTTTTCGAACTGGTTGAAATTGAATTCCTGGGGCACCACGCCAATGCAGCGCTTGAGCGCGGCGGGAGCGCGGTCCAGGTCATGGCCGAACACGTTGACCGTGCCGCTGGTCTTGTTCACCAAGGTGGAAAGAATGCCGATGGTGGTGGACTTGCCGGCGCCGTTAGGGCCAAGCAAGGCGAAGAAATCACCTTCGGCGACGTCCAGATCGATACCACTCAGGGCCTGGAAACCGTTGCCGTAGGTTTTGGTTAACTGCCGTATGGACAGAGCGGAACTCATATCGGATTACGCACCAAGAAGGGGAAAAGAGAAGAATAGATAAGGGCGTGCGACGAGCAATGCAACCACCCGCACGAAGGCAATGGTGCGTGGCGTCGCCGCACAAGTACAGTGAAGCGTGTCGATAGTAAGTATTAAGTCAACGCGGTCATGACGGCTTTGCGATAGGCCGGACGCTGCTGGAGCCGTGCGTACCAGGCTTGCACATTGGGCAGCGCGGCACGCTCGATGGGCATCTCGAACCAGGCATAAATGAAACTGCCCAGGGGGATATCGCCCATGCCGATTTCATTGCCGCTAAGGTAAGGCTGTTGGCCCAGGGTCTGCTCCACCATTGCCAGCAGGTCTTCGCATTCCTTGATCGCAGCCTTGATGGCGGCCCAATCCTGCTGCTCGGCTGGGGTGCGCAAGACGCCCCAGAACACCGTGCGAAACGGTGCGGCAAAACTCGACGTCGTCCAATCCATCCATTTTTCCGCCGTGGCCCGGGCCTGTACGTCAGCGGGGTACCAGGCGGAATCCGGGGCGTGGCGAGCAACCAGATACCGGACGATGGTGTTCGACTCCCAGAGCACGAAGCCGTCGTCTTCTATCATCGGAACCCGGCCGTTGGGGTTCTTCGCGCGGTATTCGGGCGTGTCCACCACACCGAACGCGCCGCCTGCATCAACAGACTCATAGATGAGCCCCAGTTCTTCGGCGCACCACAACGCCTTGCGCACGTTCGATGAATTCTTCCGGCCCCAGATCTTCAGCATCACGGCTTCCCTCGATGGATAAATGCCGCAGCAGCATACGCCGGATCAGCAATGGCTCAAATCACCGAGCGAGAGCGCACCGCCAAACCTTCCTGAGCCGCCAGGGCATTTACGCCAAACAATGACGTTTTCTCACTTCGGCAACGAACGATTTCCCACGGCTGTTGCCAACCAGACTGGCGCAATACAGGGAGGGTTTCCCACGAAATCAGTCCCATTGCGCCTACCGCCGGTTTTGCACGGGCCGTCTACGCTCTGAAGGTCGGTTTTGCCTTGGTTCACGGAGGATCACTTATGCTGTTGTTGTGGATACTGGTTCTGGTCATCGGAGTCGCCTGGCTGGCGCATCGGCGCACCGCCCCGCTACCGGCGCTGGGTATTGTCGCGGTCTACCTGCTGGCGATGGGTGTCGCCAGCCATGCGCCCGGCTGGCTGATGCTCCTTCTCTGGCTGGTGCTCGCCGCCATCGCGACGCCGCTGCTGCTGCCGGACCTGCGCCGCAAATATTTCAGCGCACCGATGTTCGACTGGTTCCAGAAGACCCTGCCACCCATGTCGCAGACCGAGCGCGATGCCATCGACGCGGGCACGGTGTGGTGGGATGGCGAACTGTTCAGCGGCCGGCCGGACTGGGACCTGCTGCTGACCTATCCCAAGGTAAAACTGACCGAAGAAGAACAGGCATTCCTCGATGGCCCAACCGAAGCGCTTTGCGCGATGGTCAGCGACTGGCAGATCGGCCAGGCCATGGACCTGCCGCCAGAAGCCTGGGCACATATCAAGGAGCACGGTTTCTTCGCCCTGATCATTCCGAAGGAATACGGCGGCAAGGGGTTCTCCGCCTACGCCCATTCCCAGGTGGCAATGAAACTCGCGACCCGCAGCGGCGACTTGGCTTCCACCGTGATGGTCCCCAACTCCCTCGGTCCGGCGGAACTGCTCCTGCATTACGGCACCGACGAACAACGCAACCACTACCTGCCGCGACTGGCCCGTGGCGACGACATCCCCTGCTTTGCATTGACGGGTCCATTGGCCGGTTCCGACGCCGGGGCGATGCCAGACACCGGGATCATCTGCAAAGGCGAATGGCAAGGCGAGGAAACCCTCGGCCTGCGCTTGAACTGGGAAAAGCGCTACATCACCCTTGGCCCGGTCGCCACGCTCCTTGGCCTGGCCTTCAAGGCCTATGACCCGGACCACTTGCTCGGCGACGAAGAAGACCTGGGGATCAGCCTGGCACTGATTCCTACCGATACGCCCGGCGTCCACATCGGCCGTCGCCACCTACCCCTCGGCGCCGCCTTCATGAACGGCCCGAACTGGGGCAAGGACGTCTTCATCCCCCTGGATTTCCTCATCGGCGGCCAGGCCATGCTCGGCAAGGGCTGGATGATGCTGATGAACTGCCTGTCGGTCGGCCGCTCGATTTCCCTGCCGGCGGTCGGTACCGGCGCGGCGAAGTTCACCAGCCTGGTCACCGGCCAGTACACCCAGGTGCGTGAACAATTCAACGTGCCATTGTCGGCGTTCGAAGGCATCCAGGAAGCCATGGCGCGGATCGGTGGCAATGCCTGGCTGATGGACGCCGCGCGCATGCTGACCGCCAACGCGGTGGACCTCGGCGAAAAACCTTCGGTGCTGTCGGCGATCCTCAAATACCACCTGACCGAACGCGGCCGCGAATGCATCAGCCACGCCATGGACGTGCATGGCGGCAAGGGCATCATCATGGGGCCGAACAACTACCTGGGGCGCAGTTGGCAAGGCGCACCGATTTTCATCACCGTGGAAGGCGCGAATATCCTGTCGCGCAACTTGATGATCTTCGGCCAGGGCGCCATCCGCTGCCATCCGTTCGTGCTCAAGGAAATGGCCCTGGCCACCCGCGAAGACAAGGACCAGGCGTTGCTCGAATTCGACGGGCTGCTGCTCAAGCACATCGGTTTCGCCATCAGCAACGCCGCCAGTACGCTGGTGCTCAACCTGGGCCTGGGGCATTTCGACAACGTGCCAGGCAATGCCCTGAGCCAAGGTTATTTCCGCGCACTCAACCGGCAGGCGGCAGCATTCGCCCTGCTGGCGGACCTGAGCATGATGTTGCTGGGCGGTGAGCTCAAGCGCCGCGAGCGTTTGTCTGCCCGACTGGGTGACGTGTTGAGCAACCTTTACCTGGCCTCGGCTGCCCTCAAGCGATATCACGATCTCGATTCGCCGGACCACATGGCGCCACTGTTCCAGTGGGCCATGGAAGAAAGCCTGGGCCAGTCGGAGCGCGCATTGGACGAGCTGCTGGGCAACTTTCCCAACCGGGTGCTGGGCTGCTTGTTGCGCCTGGTGGTATTCCCCTTGGGTCGTCGGCATAAGGGGCCGAGCGACAGGCTCGATGCCGAGGTCGCGGCTGTTATCGGACGTTCCAAGGGCGACCCGACCCTGGAAGAGTTGCTACAGGGCTGCTATCGCCCGCAATCCACCGACGATCCGGTGGGCGCGCTGCAACACGCTGCCGACCTGCTGGCCGCAGCCCATCCGCTGCAGAAAAAAATCCATGCTGCCCTCAAGCAGGGCCAGCTCAATCCGCCCCCCGGAGAACACCTCATCGATGCTGCCCTGGAAGCAGGCGTGTTGCAAGCCGGTGAAGCACAGACCCTGCGGGCGGCCGAGGCGGCACGGCGCAAGGTCATCGACGTGGATGACTTCGATAAGGAAGCCTTGACGCTCGCCGAGGACAAAGTCCGGTGATCCGGACGGCGATCTGATCACTAGCATGTAAAAGCAGGCGCAGGCACTTTATACTCCTGCGCCCGTTTTGCTCTTGAGGACTTATCTCGTGTCCAATGTCGTTGCCGATCACCTTGTCTTGCTTGACCACTTGCGCAGCATCCTGGTCGCTGTGGGTGAGGCCGAACAGGTTCCCGAAGAAAGCCATGCGCTGTTCCTGGAGCGCTTTGATGACCTGCGCGCGCAACTGCCCGTCGACCCGATCGAAAGCCAGTACCTGGGTCAGGATCTCCTGTGCCAGGTGATCGTCCGTTATCCCCAGATTGCCCACCTGGTCCCCCGCGACCTGCTGTGGTATTTCGCCGGTGATTGCCTGCACTACATGCCCGACGAAGAAATCAGTCTGTACCAGGCCCTGGAGGAGCGTCGTTTCGAAGCAGAACAAAACGACGAGCCCTTCGATTGGAACCAGGAAAAACAATTGCTGGCAATGTCGGATCAGGACAGCAAGCACTGATCGCAAGCAGCAATGCAAAGGCCCGCACGGTTTAACCCTGCGGGCTTTTTTGCGGCTTTTTGTTGATGGCGGCGCCTGGGATTTGTCCTGCAGAATAACAGCGAAAGACAAATTATTGACGCACTCAACCCCATGCTTTTCGCCCCCGTCACTTTTTAGACGTTTTTTTCACAAACGCCGTGGCGCTTTGCCAGCGTTGAACTACTGTCAATCAGAAGCGAGCAGGGAACAGGCGAACCGATCCATAGCCGACCTGATTGGCAACCGTCGTTCTGCTCGCCAGCCCGGCTATCAAGGGCGTTTCAAGATGTGCTGAGTACCGCGTGCCATCCAGTCAGGACGTCCAATGTGCCCCAGGCCAATTGCCGGCGACATTGAGTGATTTGATGAAAATGGGGGGGCAGCCCGGGCCCCATAAATGATCCGAGGCACTGGTTAGCCTAGGGACGGCCTGTCTGTCGAGGATCATTTTATGAGCTATCGTACTGTGCCCGCGTTGAAACACCTTGTTCATGGTTTGTTCTGGATGGGCCTCGGCCTGGATGCGGCTTACGCTGCGGCGGACAGTTGTTCCCAACTGGACAATTTGCCCGCCACCTTCGAGGTTGGCCAGGGCCTGCAGAGCGAGCTGCGTATTCTTGCTCCCGTCACAAAGCTGGCGGTGGGCGATCCGAAAATCGCCGATGTGCAACCCAGCGGCAACGATGCCTTCATTCTTACGGGCCTCATGCCCGGCGCCACCAGCCTGATGGTGTGGACGGCCTGTTCGAAAATTCCCCGTCAAAGCATGGTTTTCGTGACAGGCCGAGCCACCACTGCACTGACCAGCGCAGCAAGCGTGCCGTCGGACGACCCGATGCTGCTCGCCCAAGTGCAGACCGACATCCGTTTCGTCGAAGTCAGCCGGACCAAACTCAAGGAGGCCTCGACCTCCATTCTCGGCACACGAGGCAATTTCCTGTTTGGCTCGCCGAGAACCTTGCCCACCGTCGGCGGTATCGTCCGGCCCTCCTTGCCGGTCAATAACGATATGTTCAATCTGTCGTTCGCCACCGGCAAGACGCTATTGATGATCAATGCCCTGGAAGGCAGCGGCTTCGCCTACACCCTGGCGCGGCCAAGCCTGGTGGCCCTCAGCGGGCAGAGCGCCAGCTTCCTGGCCGGTGGCGAAGTGCCGATTCCCGTGCCCAGTGCCGGCAGCGACAACGTGTCCATCGAGTACAAGGAATTCGGCATCCGCCTGACCCTGACGCCCACCGTGATCGGCAAAAACCGCATCGCGTTGAAAGTCGCGCCAGAAGTCAGCGAGCTGGATTTCACCAACGCCGTGAACATCGCCGGGACGCTGGTACCCGCCCTGACCGTGCGCCGCACCGATACCAGCATCGCTTTGGCCGATGGCGAAAGCTTCGTCATCAGCGGCCTGATCAGTACCCGCAACAGCTCACAGGTGAACAAGTTTCCCGGTTTGGGGGATATACCCATTCTCGGCGCGTTCTTTCGCGATAACTCCATCAACCGCGAAGAGCGCGAGCTGTTGATGATTGTCACCCCGCACCTGGTCCAACCGCTGGCCGCCGACGCGCAACTGCCTACTTTGCCGGGCGAGCAACTGCGCAATTACGACCCGAATTTCTACCGCATGTATTTCCTTGAACATGGCGAGTTCGATAACCGCAGCGGGCTGTCCCAATGAGCCGCTACGTGCAGTGCGAAGCGCCAGCCATTCAACCGGTTTCCAAGGGGCATGGGATGAAAGCAATGATTGCGATAACGGCGACCTTGATGCTCGCCGGTTGTGCCAGCCATGGCACCGTGGCGTCGAGCGCGGCCAGTTGCGCCAAGCCCGGCGCCGATCAGGAATTGGCCCTTAACCTGGCCGATGACATGGCCAATGAAGGTCGCTTGTATGCCAGCCTGGCGAACCTCGAACGCTTGCCCGAAGACTTGGTCCAGGTCCGTTTGCGCAAGGCCCGGGTGCTGCGCCTGATGGGACGCAGCGAGGCCGAGCCTTTGTATAAAAGCCTGCTTGGAACTTGCCTGGCTGCCGATGGTGAACATGGTCTTGGTCAATTGGCCGCTGCCAAGAATGACAACGCCAACGCCACGGAACACCTCGAACGTGCAGCAAAGATGGCGCCCACCGAAGGAAAAATCCGCAATGACCTGGGGGTTGTCTACCTCAATCAAAAGCGGATTCCCCAAGCCCGCTTCGAGTTCATGACGGCCATGGAACTGCAGCAGTCAAACACGCTGGCTGCGCTCAACATGGTGACCCTGCTGATCTACCAGGACAACTGGAAGCAGGCGGCGGAACTGGCGAGCATGGCCAAGCTGAGCCCCCAACAGGTGGCGGATGCACAAGCCCGTGCGGAAAAAATCCGCGGCTCTGCCGGTAATGCAACGACCTCACAATCGAACCGCCTGACCGAGGTCGTCGATGCCTCTACCGGCGCGGTCAAGTAGCGTTTCGAGGAGTCCGAGAGATGAAGACCCAACAATTGTTGATCGTATGCCTGACTTGCCTGTCCACTTCCGCCTGGGCGATCGACCCAGGCCCGTCTTCGGCGGCGCAGCAAGGGACCGAGAGCTGGATGCAACTGCAAATCCGCGGCGTGGTGGCCTCCACCAACCTGCAAACCGCCTCGGCCGCCGAACGCGAGCTGGCCATGCAGCGCTGGCTCAACAGCTTTACTTACCCGATCCCGATGTTCTTCGACCAGGACATGGGGGGAGACGTCAGCAAGAGTGAGTGAAGCGTTGCAAGCATAAAGACCGCAGCCTCCGACACCCCTACGCTTGATGTAGGGAGTTGCCGGGGGCTGCGGTCTTTTGGCTGAAGGCATTGACTAAACGCCTGTGGGAGCGGGCTTGCTCGCGAAGGCGGAACCACAGCCAACACCTGCATTGACTGACCCACCGCTTTCGCGAGCAAGCCCGCTCCCACACAGGCTCCGGGGTGGACATGCGGCACATGCATCAACACAAAAACCTGTGGGAGCGAGCTTGAACTGGCCTAATAATTCCGGACACCTCTTAAGGGCGATATGATTTCGCCAACTTGGAGGTTCCATGAACGAAAGAAAGGTCTATACCCGCGAGTTCAAGCTGCACGCTGCCAGCATGGTGCTTGATGATAACTGCCCGGTTCTAGATGTGTGTGCATCACTGGATATCGGGCCCACTGCTTTGCGACGCTGGGTTGATCAGGTTCGCAAGGAGCGTGAGGGGCAGCCAGTTAAAGGCACCAAGGCGATTACCGAAGATCAACGCCAGATTCAGGAATTGAAGGCCAAGATCAAGCGCATGGAAATGGAAGCCGAAATATTAAAAAAGGCTACCGCTCTCTTGATGTCGGATCCCGATCGTTTCCGATGATCGCAGAGCTAAGAGAGTCATTTCCGACGGCCGTGGTGTGTCGTGTTTTCGGTGTGAAGCGCAGCAGCTTTTATGAGTGGATTCAACGGCGGGCCAAGCCGCGGATCAGACGTGAAGAACTCAGGTTGAAAGTCGTTGAGCTGCACAGCGAAAGCCGCGAAGCCATGGGCTCCAGAATGATTAGCAAAGGCCTGAAGGCTCAGAAAATAACAGCTGGAAGGAGCCTTGTTCGAGCGCTGATGAGGGAGGCCAACATTGTCAGTAAACAACGTCAGCCCCACCCCTTCAGATCCAGAGGCGTGGAGGCATTTGTCGCGCCCAATCGGCTAAAACGCAACTTCAAACCGGCGGCAATCGATCAGGTTTGGTGTGGCGACGTGACCAGTCTGATGGTGGGCAAACGCTGGCTTCATCTGGCCATCGTGATTGATTTGTATGCTCGCAGGGTCATTGGCTGGGCTTTTTCTCTGGTTAATGACGCCAACTTGGTCAGCAAAGCGCTACGCATGGCGACAGAAGTACGAACGTGTCCTCCTGGGCTGATGTTTCACTCAGATCAAGGATGTCAGTACACCAGTCGCAAGTTTCAAGAAGAACTGACGCGCCACGGCATTTTGCAAAGCATGAGCCATCGAGGGCAGTGCTGGGACAACGCTCCAACTGAGCGCTTTTTTGGCACGCTAAAGTCAGAGTGGGTACCTCGCAACGGCTATGGCCTGATCGAGGAGGCAAAAACGGACATGGTGCGTTTCTTCATGTACTACAACCGCACTAGGCTCCACAGCTACAACAACTACCTGTCGCCAATAGCCATGGAGCAAAAAGCGGCATAAACACCGTAATCGGTGTCCGGGATTACTTGACCAGTTCAGCTTGCTCGCGAAGGCGGTATCACAGCCAACACCTGCATTGACTGACCCACCGCTTTCGCGAGCAAGCTCGCTCCCACATTGGTTCTGCGGCGACATCTGGCACATGCAACAACACAAGACCCTGTGGGAGCGAGCTTGCTCGCGAAGACGGAATTACAGCCAACATCTTCATTGACTGACCCACCGCTTTCGCGAGCAAGCTCGCTCCCACATTGGTTCTGCGGCGACATCTGGCACATGCAACAACACAAAAACCTGTGGGAGCGAGCTTGCTCGCGAAGGCGGTATCACAGCCAACATCTTCATTGACTGACCCACCGCTTTCGCGAGCAAGCCCGCTCCCACACTGGATCCGGGGTGGACATGAGGCACATGCAACAACACAAAACCCTGTGGGAGCGAGCTTGCTCGCGAAGGCGGTATCACAGCCAACACCTGCATTGACTGACCCACCGCTTTCGCGAGCAAGCTCGCTCCCACACTGGATCCGGGGTGGACATGAGGCACATGCAACAACACAAAAACCTGTGGGAGCGAGCTTGCTCGCGAAGACGGAATTACAGCCAACATCTTCATTGACTGACCCACCGCTTTCGCGAGCAAGCTCGCTCCCACACTGGATCCGGGGTGGACATGAGGCACATGCAACAACACAAAAACCTGTGGAAGCGAGCTTGCTCGCGAAGACGGAATTACAGCCAACATCTTCATTGACTGACCCACCGCTTTCGCGAGCAAGCTCGCTCCCACATCGGTTCTGCGGCGACATCTGGCGCATGCAACAACACAAAAAACCTGTGGGAGCGGGCTTGCTCGCGAAGACGGAATCACAGTCAACACCTGCATTGACTGACCCACCGCTTTCGCGAGCAAGCCCGCTCCCACAGCATATTCGGCAAGCCGGCCTTGCTACATGTTCCCGAAAGCCCTGAACACGCCGATCATGGCGGGGCCGATGGCGACCAGGAAGAAGCTTGGCCATAGGCAGAAGATCAGCGGGAAGATCAGTTTGGTGCCGATTTTGGCGCCCATTTCTTCGGCAGCCTGGGTCCGCCGGTCGCGGAACTCATCGGCGTAGATCCGCAGGGTATCGGCCACGCTGGTGCCGAAACGGATACTTTGCGCCAACAGGCTGACCAGGCCCTGGATGTCCTCCAGGCCGGTGCGCACGGCCAGTTGCTTGAGCGCCTCGGTGCTGGTGATGCCCGCGCGGATCTGCGCGTTGACCAGCGCCAGTTCCTCGGCCAGCTCGACCTGGCTGACGGACATTTCTTCAGCCACCCGTTCGATGGTGGTGGGCAAGGCCAGGCCCGACTCGACGCAGACCACCATCAGGTCCAGCGCATCCGGAAATGCGGCGCGCAGCCGACCTTGCCGTGCGTTCTTGCGCTTGCCGACATAGAGCGCCGGCACCAGCCAACCAATGCCCGCCATGAGGACCACCGCCAGCAGGCCGATGGCCAGTGAGACCTTGACCATCGGCAGCAACAACAAGGCAACGCCGATCATCACCAGGGGCAGCATCAGGCGCACCGCCCAATACATCTGCACCGCCGAAGCGGATCGATAACCGGCATGGGTCAGCAACGTCTGGGTCGCGGACGTCTGGGTCGTGTCGGTCGAGGCGAAGCGCTGGCCGACTCGCTCCAGTAGCAGTTGCAGATTACCGGGCGCCTCCTGCCCCGTCGCGCTACCGGCATAACCGCGCTTGATCAACGCCAGCCGACGCTGCACCGGGTCTTGCAGACCCAGCATCATCAACAGCACGGCACCGGCCGCCAACACCGTACTGACGC
The DNA here is from genome assembly GCF_019141525.1 of Pseudomonas alvandae. Classification (GTDB taxonomy): domain Bacteria; phylum Pseudomonadota; class Gammaproteobacteria; order Pseudomonadales; family Pseudomonadaceae; genus Aquipseudomonas; species Aquipseudomonas alvandae. The sequence goes on along the minus strand of NZ_CP077080.1, from coordinate 1,991,980 downwards.
CAATCACGGTGACGAACAGCAGGCGCGCAAGCTCCTCGTTCCCGGTGAATCGACTGAACAACCCGAGCAAAAAGTCCATGACCGATACCTCTGGGCGCAACAGCGTTAGACCTGGATCCGAATGATCTTCCGGATCCAGAAAATCCCCACCAACATGGCGCAGAACGCGCCGAAGATCAGCTTGTGGCCGATGGGGTCATTGACCAGTACCGGCATGTAACTGGGGCTGGTCACCACGATGGCGATCGCCAGCACGAAAGGAATCGCCACCAGCACCCAGGCGGACATACGCCCTTCGGCCGACAGCGTCCGGACCTTGCGCTGGAAACGGAAACGCCCACGGATCAACCGGCTCAGGCGTTCCAGTACTTCGGTCAGGTTGCCGCCGGTCTCGCGGTGGATCAGGATCGACGTCACCAGCATCATCACGGTCATGCTCGGCATGCGCTCCAGCAGGCCGAGCATGGCTCTGCGCACGTCGTTGCCATAGTTGATGTCGGAGAAGGTCATGCCGAATTCCTGGGCGACCGGCCCCTTATGCTCCTCGGCGACCAGGCGCAGGGTTTCGTTGAAGGGATGGCCGGCGCGCAAGGCCCGGCACATGGCATCCAGGGCGTCCGGCAAACCTTCCTCGAACGCGGCAAAACGCTTGTTGCGATCGCGCAGGATTTTCAGCACCGGCAACCAGGCCACGGCAAACGCCACCAACAGCGCCACCCACCAGATCGGCCAGACCATCAACACCAAGGCACCCACCGCCGCGCCAATGGCCAGGCCAAGCAACATCACCCGATAGGCGCGGTACTCATGACCGGCCTGCTCGATCAACTGAGTCAGGTTGGCCATGAACGGCAGCTGTTCCAGCCGGGCTTCCAGGGGAGACAGGCGCGTCAGGTATTTTTGCCGCAGTACGGTCTGCATGTTCGGCAGGTGGTTGGCTTTCTCCAGGACGAGCAAGCGACCGCGAATGCGCTTGCGCATTTTCCCGGCCTCGCCGAACACCGGCACCACCACGCCCTGGGACAGCAGGAACACGGCAATGAACACCATGCCAAGGAAGATCAGGATGAATTCGCCCGGGATACCTTTCATGACTGCCGGCCCTCCATCCATTCAGGACGGAACATGCTCAGCGGCAATTCGATGCCGCGCTTGGCCAGTACATCGCGAAAGGCCGGGATCATGCCACTGGGCTTGTATTCACCGAGGACCTCGCCGTGCTCACCGATGCCGTGGCGCGCAAAGGAGAAGATTTCGGTCATAGTGATGACCTCCCCCTCCATGCCGTTGATCTCTTGAATGCTGGTGACGCGACGCTTGCCGTCTTCTTGACGCTCCAACTGGATCACCACATCGATGGCCGAGGCAATTTGTTGACGCATGGCCTTGATCGGAAAGGTCGCCCCGGTCATCGACACCATATTCTCGACACGACCCAACGCATCGCGGGCGGTGTTGGCGTGAATGGTGGTCAGCGAACCGTCGTGGCCGGTGTTCATCGCCGTGAGCATGTCCAGCGCTTCGGCGCCACGCACCTCGCCGATGACAATGCGGTCCGGGCGCATCCGCAGGCTGTTGCGCACCAGTTCGCGCTGACTCACCTCGCCTCGTCCCTCGATGTTCGAGGGCCGGGTTTCCAGGCGCACTACGTGGGGTTGTTGCAGTTGCAGTTCGGCCGAATCCTCGATGGTGACGATCCGTTCGTTATGCGGGATGAAACTCGACAGCACGTTGAGCATGGTGGTCTTGCCGCTGCCGGTCCCACCGGAGATCAACACGTTCAAGCGCCCGCGGACAATGGCCTTGAGCAGCAAGGCAATGGCCGGGGTCATGGTGCCTACCTGGATCAGGCTGTCGGTGTTGAGCAGGTCCACGGCAAAACGCCGGATCGACATGCTCGGGCCGTCGATGGCCAGCGGCGGGATGATCGCGTTGACCCGCGAACCATCCTTGAGCCGGGCGTCCACCAACGGCGAGGACTCATCGATGCGCCGCCCCAGGCTGGAAACGATGCGGTCGATAATGTTCAGCAAATGCTGGTCGTCCCGGAAGCGCACGTCGGTGCGTTGCAGCTTGCCGAAGCGCTCGACGTAGACCGAGGCAAAACCGTTGACCAGGATGTCGGACACGCTGTGGTCGGCCAGCAGTGGCTCAAGTGGGCCGAGCCCCAGCACTTCATCGGTGATCTGCTTGATGATCAACTGCCGGCTGACTGTACTCACCGGCGCCGAGTGTTCTTCAAGCAAGCGCTGGCAAATATCACGGATCTGCCGCGTGGCCTCGACTTGTTCGAGGGCATCGAGCAAGGACAGGTCCATCACCTTGAGCAACTGCTGATAAATTTTTTCCCGCCACTCGGCTTCCACCGGGGTGACCTGGGTGCGGGTTTCATAAGGCACATCGGGAACGGCGTGCTCCCAGGCCATCAACGCTTCGGCCGAGTCTGACTGGCCGTCACCGGGCTGGGCGGCCATTGAAGCACCGATTTTGCCGGGCTGTTTGCGCAAGCGGTTGCGGAAGTCGCTGATCATGGGTCATCCCCCGAAGAAACGGTTGAAGGCGCGTTTGAGCAGGCCTTTGCCTGCCGCCATCTGGTGACCGACCAGGTCTTCGGTCAAATCGCGCAACGCGGCGGTGATGGCCGCCTTTGGCGCATGCAGTCCCAACGGCACACCAGTGTTCTGACTCTGGCTGACCAGGTTGAAGTCATTGGGCAATTTCGAAATATTCGGGCAGCGCAGGGCCTCGCCGATGTCCTTGAGGCTGACCGCGGCGGACTTGTCGTAGCGGTTGACCACGATCTGCAACTGATCGCCGCGTACGCCGAGGTCTTCTCGAAGAATCCGCACCAGCGCGCTGGCATCACGCAGGTGACTGACGCTCTGTTGCACCACCACGTAGACCCGGTCCACCTGTTCAAGGACGGAGCCGGTGAGGTGATCGATCTGCCGGGGCAAGTCCACCACCACCCAGTCATAGCTGGTGCGGGCCAGTTGCAAGAGTGCGTCGAGCTGTTCCGGCTGGGCATCCTGGGGCAGGCACAATTCTCCGGCGCGGCCACCCAACACGTGCAAGCTCGGACTGAAGTGGCTGCAAAAGCCTCGCAATGCCACGCTGTCCATGTCCTCGACTTGTTGCAGCACTTCGAGGTGGCTGTGGGATTGGGCGACGTCCAGGTAATGGGTCACGCTGCCGAACTGCAGGTCCATGTCCAGTAACAAGGTATTGCCTGAACGGGCGCTGAGTTGCTGGGCCAGGTTGCACGCCACCAGCGTGCCGCCGGAGCCGCCCTTGGCGCTGATCACTGCGATCAACTTGCCTTCGTTCCCATTGCCGAGGCGTACTTCCGCCACCAGGCGATTCAGGGCCGCCACCAGTTCGGTATCAGCGAAAGGTTCGGGCAACACGTCTCGCGCACCGGCCTGCATCGCCAGGCGCATGCCTTCCTGCTCGCCCAACAGACCGCACACCAACATCGCCGGACGCTCGTGGGCCGGCCGTTGCAGTAACGCCGAGAGTTCCTCGCGCCACAAATGGCTGACCCGCAACAGCAGCAGATCGGGCATCCGGTCGAGGCCGTAGAGCGGATCGACATGGCCGTTGCTGACCAGGCGCGTGCTCACTTCAAGGCCGGGCATGCGCTGGCAGACGCATTGCAGATCGCGCAACGACGCGGCATCGCGGCTGCTGATCAATATGCGCAGCCCGACCTTGCCGGTGGCGCTTGTGAGCGGAGTTTCCCGGGTGTTCAGCATGGTGTGATCTCCCCTGAATCGGAATGACGCCCTAGGCTTTCGCGTGGCAAGGTTGCCCTGAAGGTGGGCAAGGTAATGGGCACGCCCAGTCCGGGAATGAACAGGTTGAAAACGAAATTCTGCAGGCTCAGCTGGACATAGCGGATGGCTCTGAAGCCCGTGCTGCCGGAGGTGTCGCCGGGGTTTGCCACCACGGCTCCGTCGACGTCCAGGTACGTCAGCACCAGGTTCGAGGTGGCCAGGCTGCTGATCAGTTGGCTGGTGCCTGAATCCGTCGCGGCGTTGAAAATCGCCCGGCGCAGGATCACCGGATCGCTGATGTTGCACACCGCCGCCAGGCGCGCACCACGCCGCGCGGCTTCATCGAGGGCGTTGACGGTGAAATACAACCGGCCCATTTCCAGCACACCGAACAGCAGGGTGAACACCAGCAGGCCGACGAAGGCGAACTCGACGATATAGGTGCCGTGCATCTGCTTGCGATTCATCACAGCGCCCTCATGACGGTGGTCGCCACCAGCGGAATGCCCAGCGCAATGGCGCTGCCGAAGAAGCCGGGGATCGATCCGCTGCAACTGCCCGCGCCAATCACCGGGCAGAAGGTGTAGGTGATGGTGACGCGCACATGGCTGGTGCCTTCGGCGACAACCTGCACGTTCGCCGTGGTCAGGCCCGACACCACGGCAGTCCCGGAAGCGCTGGGCACGCCATACACCGCGACGTTTTTCGTCTGGGTCTGCAGCGTGCTGCTCAGGGAAACCGCGCCAAGGGTGGAATTCCAGGCCTGGCTGGCGACGAAGCGGTCGGCATCGCGGCTGGCCTGCAACAGCACGTTGTATTGGTACAGCATGCGGCCGAACTCGCCGAAGGCGAGCAACAGCAGCAGCAACACCGGCAGCACCAGGGTGAACTCCACCAGCGCGACGCCTTGCTGGGCCCGGGGTGATTTGAACGGGGCAAGTTTCATGACGCCTCCTACGAGTCTGTGCTCGGCGTGCCGCTGCCATTGATATAGGTTTTATAGAGCTGGATGATCTGCGGTCCGGCGTCGCTGCTGGGTGTCGGGCCAGGCACATTGTCGCCTTCGCATTCGTGGACGAACTGGCCGAAGATCTGCGCCTGGGTGCCGCCGCTGTTCATGGGCTGCACGACGAAATAGCAGCCGAAACCCAACACGGGAATGGTGCTTGAGCCGCCCTGTTTACCGGTGCAATTGCCCACCACAATCTTCAGCATCCGGCGCTCGAAGACGCCGTTGCTTTGGCAGCCACTGCCGCTCCCGCCCACGCAGGCGGCGACTTGGGTGCGCCAATCGTTGTAGTCCGCTATCGCCTCACCGCCTGCCGAGAGGTCGCCACTGCTCGACGTGACAGGCTGGCCTTTGTATTGCGCCTGGCCGAGCGTGCCGTTGTAGGTCATCGCTGGCGAGCTCGAAGAGGTGACCAGGTCCGGTGGATAGTTGGAAGCACTGACCGGGCCGTTGTAGATGCCGAAGCGCGTGTTCAAGCCTTGGGACGCCGGACCGACCGTATTGCCGGGGGAAGTCTGGACGTTGTCCCCGACGGCACGACAGACCGAACCGCCCCCTGCAAGGTCCTCACGCACCGAACTGCCGCCGGAACCGAAATCGAGCAGCTGGAAATTGCCCGGCCCGATCGGTGAGCTGTTTCCCGCTGCGGTCTTCAGCACCACCAGGTCGCCGAAGTGATAGCTCCAGAAATTCCCGGCGGACGGGTCATATTGGCCGGGATCGCCACAGACCATCAGCGGCGCGACGTCACAAGGCGATGTGGGGCTAGGGCCGGCGGTGGCGATGGCCGCCACGGCTTTGTTGCCCAGGCTGCCGCTGCCCATCGATTGGACGAAGCTCCAGAAAAAACCGTTGAGTTGATAGTTGGCGACCGACACCCGCACGTACTTGGCGTCGCTGGGGCCGGGGTAAGAGAACGGGCCGTAGACGCTGCTGGACAATTCAACCGCGGCAAACGTGCCCGGATTGCCAGCGACGGCGGTGGCCAGTTCGGTGTTGCCCACGGCGCTGGCATTTCTGCTCAGCGTGTCGAGGGCCGCCGTGCGGGTCGTGCTGGCCATGTTCATGCTGCCTTTGACCTGGCTCAGGGTCTTGGCGCCCCCCAAGGCGGCGGCATCCACCGCGTTTTGCAGGCGGGTCTTGTTCAGCAGCATATGCCCGCCGTCCAGGGCCAACGCCGCCGTCATGGCGATGGCCGCCATGGCGATCACCATCAGTACACTCACCGCCCCTCCCTGGCGTCGTGGCAGCGTCAACGGCTGCCGGATCTTGGCATTCATCATCGAGCCCTCATCTACAACGTTGAGGATCGGTATCGCCCTGCCCTATGGGGCCCGGCACGGGAAAGTCACCTAGCGGACATTGATCACGCTGCTTTCAACGCCACGGATCAACGTGATCGCGCCGCCCTGGGGCTTGGCACTGCGCTGCACTACGGGTCTTGGCACCGGCGCGGCGGCCACCGCCATGACCGGCGCAGGGGCTGGCGGCGCGACGGCCACGGCTTTTTTCTCCAGGTTCAGGGGGTTGCGAAGGGCCAGTTGCAGCTTGCCCTCGGTCTGCGCGGTGACCAGCAGTTCCGCCTCGCTGGCGGACATCTCCAGTGTCACGGCCCGCACCACCACCGGTTGCGTCTTGTCCGTGCCCGCGGTCTGGTCCACCGCCAGCACCCGCAGATTTTCGAGGAGGGTCCGGGATGTCGCGTTGTTGCTGCCGGCGTTAGTGGTCTTGGTCGCCAGGACATCGACCCGGTTGCCCGGCAACAGGAATCCGCCGACGCCGACCACATCATCCACGCGCACCGATATCGCCCGTTTGTCCGGTGCGATCAGCGAGGCCAGGGTGCTGCCGCCCAGATGCTCGCTCAGACGGGCACCGCGTACGATGTCGCCACGCAGGATGTCGAACGTGGCAATCTTGCCCACGGCCTTGTCGCTGCTGTCGAAAGCATCGTCCGGAATCGTGTCCATGGGCATGCGCACCGTCGTGACCTGCTGGGCCTCGACCATTTGCCCGAAGGGGATTTCCACCGTCGCGACCACCACGCTTCGCAAGTGATCATCGGGGGTCGCGTTGAGTCGCGCGCTCAGCCAGGAGTCAGCCATCCATGCGGCACCAAGGCCCATTACCAGGGAAACGCCTATCAGCGGAAGCGTACGAGAGCTCATGTCGGTATCTCCAGATCAAAGGAAGTCGAGCTGAACGAAGTAGTTGTGCCAGGCCCATTCCAGCTCTTGCGGCAACAGGGGCCCGGAACCGCCCAGGTAACGCTGGCGGTCGAGCGCCATGTTCAACAGATCGCGAGGATGGCAAGGCACCAATGGCATGCCTTCGCTTGCATACAGCCGCTGCAGCACATAGCGCACCAGCAGCGGGTCATACGGGATGCCCAGGCGTTCGCACTCCTGGCGCCAGATGCGCTCGTATTCGTCGGGCTTGAGATAACCGAACTGGACCTTGTAGCCGATGCGCCGCAGGAAGGCCTCGTCCGCCAGTTCGAGGGGGTTGAGGTTGGTGGAAAACACCAGCACCAGGTCGAACGGCAGCTCGCAATGCCGCCCGCCGCCCAGGTTGATGAAGTCGCGTTTTTCTTCCATCGGCACGATCCAGCGATTGAGCAGCTCGGCCGGGGCCATGCGCTGGCGGCCCATGTCGTCGATGATGAACAGGCCGTTGCTGGCCTTGAGTTGCAGGGCCGCCTGGTATTGCCGGGTAAACGGGTCGTAGCGCACGTCCAGCTGTTCCATGCTCAACTCGCCGCCGGTGATGACGATCGGGCGTTTGCAGCACAACAGTCGACGGTCGATGCCTTCGTTGAGCATCAGGTTGTTGGTTTGGCTGCTGTCATCCAGGCGTTGATGCACCTGCGGGTCGTAGATCTCGATCACCGACTCGTTGATGACGATGGCATGGGGCACCCAGATGGCCTCGGCGAACAACCGGATCAACCGGCTGCTGACGTAGGTTTTTCCGGTGCCCGCCGGGCCGTAGATCATGATCGCCCGGCCGGAGTTGAGGGCGACGCCGAGTTGATCGAGCATGCCTTGGCTGAGCACCATGCCGGCCAGGGCCTGGTTCATGTCCTTGGCGGTGATGCGACCATGGTGGATGGTCTGGATCTTGATCAGCGAGCGGTAGGTGCTGACCGGAAACGGCGCGGCGCCGATGTAGCCGCTGCGAGCCAAGGCGTCGCGGGCAGAACTGCGGCCGCGTTCCGTGAGGCCATAGCGCAGCGTTTGTCCACCGGACTGGCCCATCTGGCCAAGGACTTCGACTCGCCCGTCCTTGCGCAGGAACGCCAGCACTTCTTCGAGCACCGCGCCGGTCAGGGCCAGGCGTTCCACCAGCCGCGTCATGTCCAGCACGCCGGCGTCATGCAGGTGTTTGCACACCAGTTCGCCGAGGAAGCTGTCAGTCAGGCCGGTGTCGCGAATCGAGCTCGGTTGAGGCGCCAGGCGTTGCACGGCTTCCCGTTCGCTGGGGTAGGCATCGCTATCGTTGATGACGTGCATGACTAGACTCCCCAGCCACCGGCAACCAACTGCCAGTAAACGCTGTTCAAAGTGCCGATCAGGATCGCAATCGAATAAGGAAAGGGTTTGCCGGCCACTTCATCCGACGCCGGCGCCAGATAAGCCTGGGCGCGGACGCTCAACCAGTAGCGCTGCAAGGTCTGGAGCAACTGGCCGCGGGCCAGGACAATCAGGAAACCGCACACGCCGCCAGCAATCAGGCTGAACAGCGCCGCCCACAGTGCGAAATGAAAGGGCAGGAAGCTGCCGACCATGGTCATCAGCTTGACATCACCAGCGGCCATGCCACCGACGGCGTACATGGGCAGGAACAGCGCAAAACAGATCAGCATGCCCAGAAGGCCGTCGCCCAGCCCGCCGATCCCGCCGGTATACACCTGGCTGGCCAATCCCAGGGCCAGGCCCAACAGGACCAGCGTGTTGGGGATGCGGTGGCGACGCAAATCGCTCACCACCGCCACGCCCAGCAGTCCTAGCAGCAGTACCGTCGACATCAGCAATTCCATGGACATGATGCGTCTCCCTAAGGGTGGTTATGGTTAGCAGGCAGCGCCTTTAACCGCGGCACAAAGGGCAGTGATTCGAGTGTTCACCTCACCGCCCAAGAGAACGAACATCGCGGCAACCGCCACCGTTACCAGTCCACCGGCCACCGCGTATTCCACAATGGTCAGGCCGTCTTCATCATTTAAGAACTTGGCTATCGAAGTTCTGACTGTTTGAAGTTTCATCTTATTTACCTCACTTCAGCGGTAATAAAACGACTTGCGGAAAACAACGCGAAGCCCACTAAGCAGGTACTGCACAGCTTTATCGAATAAAGCTGAAACCGGCGCCTCGATGGGCCTCACCCCTAGCGGTTGTCAGCAGGCAGCGCCCTTGACGGCGGCGCACAGTGCGGTAATCCGGGTGTTCACGGCGCCGCCCAGCAAAACGAACATCGCGGCCACGGCCACGGTGATCAACCCACCGGCAACGGCGTATTCCACAATGGTCAGGCCGTCTTCATCTTTGGCGAACTTCAGTACCGAAGCCTTGATAGTTTGAAGAGTCATTTCGCACACCTCATCGGGGTTGTTTTCAAAGAGGCAGTACATTGCGAACTGCCTGATGCAACCCTAGTCAGGAGGCCGGTATTGTCGTTAGGAGGATTTTGCACATCGCTAGGATTTTTTTGCGCCAGCCGCGAAATTGTCCAGGCTGACAATTCCCCCGTGTTTTTGGATCGCAGGTACGGCGCCTTCAGAGACCCTGCACTAAAGGATGAACGGCTTATGAAAATTAATTCGGCAAACTGATAGCACATTGGCAATACTGCTAGCTAACGGGCAGGAAGAACCACCGAGTAGTCGTCCTATGGCGTCGAATCTGACTGGCAAGCCAAAGCTGTTATGGTTTGATCTGACTCATGATCATTCCACCCAGGAACTCATCAGCCAGTTCGAGCAAGCGTGCGACTGCGCCGTGGCGAAAAATGCCTTGCTGCTCAGTGGCGTGCAGGCCGACATGATCTGCATCCATTTCGATCGCCCGGACACCCAGGGCTTGAGGAGGCTGCTGGACATCAAGCGCACCGTCCCGGCCATCCCCATCACCATGTTCACCGTGCAGCACTCCGAGGAACTGGCCGTCTGGGCCATGCGTTCGAGCGTCTGGGAATACATGGTGCTCCCCCTTGCAACCACCGAGCGCAAGCGTTACCTGACCGCAGTGACGCAGTTGTGCGAGTTGCGCCGCCAGGCCGGCAGCCGTGGCTCGACCTCGCAGATCGATCACTCCCCGACCCTGCCGGACAGCATCCGACTGACCTCCGGGCATCAGAAACACCAGGCCCTCAGCCACATCATGCTGTACATCGACCAGCATTTTCGCGACAGCATCGACCAGCGCGACCTCGCCAAGCGCTGCGGCATGACCACGTTTCGCTTCAGCCGGGTGTTCAAGGAGGCCAACGGGCTGGGCTTTACCGATTACGTATTGAACAAGCGCATGAGCTTTGCCAAGGACTTGCTCGATAACAGCCAGATGCCTATCACCAGCATCGGCTACGAGGCCGGCTTCAAGGATCCGTCGTATTTCGCCCGCGCCTTCAAGCAGTACGCCAACTGTACGCCCAGCGAGTACCGGCTTGCGTACCAGGTGCGCTGCTCGAGCCTTGCTCCGCCGCCTGCCGATGAGGAGGCGCTGGAAAGCCTGGTGCACAGTCTGGAGGGCTAAAGCATTTTTAACGCGCATAAAAAAAAGCCGCTCGAATGAGCGGCGTTTTCTTGAATTTGGAGCGGGAAACGAGACTCGAACTCGCGACCCCGACCTTGGCAAGGTCGTGCTCTACCAACTGAGCTATTCCCGCAAATGGCGTCCCCTAGGGGACTCGAACCCCTGTTACCGCCGTGAAAGGGCGGTGTCCTAGGCCACTAGACGAAGGGGACACACTAACTGAAACACATGGTGTGTATTCCAGTGCCCAAATCCGCATCCGAAGATGTCGGCTCTGGCTTCACTCAGCCCTGCCCGAAAGCAACGCTGTTTAAAATTGGAGCGGGAAACGAGACTCGAACTCGCGACCCCGACCTTGGCAAGGTCGTGCTCTACCAACTGAGCTATTCCCGCATTGGCGTCCCCTAGGGGACTCGAACCCCTGTTACCGCCGTGAAAGGGCGGTGTCCTAGGCCACTAGACGAAGGGGACACACGTACAACATTCACTGCTTATCGCGTTTGGCTGAGTGCTTTACGCTGTAAGTGGCGCGCATTCTATGGATGGATTGGTGGGTCGTCAACCCCCAGATATAAATTTATTTAAATCAATGACTTCGCCCGATTTGGGGGGATCTGCGGATTTTACCCGTCCGGTCCTTGGCGTCTATATTCTGTCGCCCGCCAAGACGTTATAGTCTCGGCGGGCAAATAGTGGCAATGTGCATCCATGGTGTTGCACGCCCATAAACAGCATGACGCCCGTCTAATCGCACGGCGTGGAACTATGCGCATAAAAGCCAAGCCACTACACTCATGACATGCGTACCCCAATAAAGAGGTCTTACCGGTGACACCACTCATGATCACCCTGCTCGTCGTAGCCGGGATCGCACTGTTGATCGCCATTGGCTACATGAACCATGTGGTGGAAAACAACAAGCTGGAAAAGGCCCGCACCAAGGTTGAACTCAACGACCGCCTGCGTCGTTGTGGCGAGCTCACCGAAACCTTCCCTGGCCAGTTGATGACCCCGGCCCTGAAGTTGCTGATGACACGCCTTGAGCTCAACGTCTGCCAGCGCTTGCTCAATCTCGACAAGTCCAACGCCGCGGTCAAGGCACGCCTGGACGAACTGTCTGCGCTGGCCGCCCAGGGTGAGTCGATTCCGGTCAACAACCCGCCGGCACCGATCCAGACCGAAGCCAAGGCCAAGGATGTGCGGTTCCTGCTCGAGGCCTTGCACGGCCAGATCACCCGCGCCGCCCAGGACGGGTTCCTGCCGCCTAACGAGGCCAAGCGCTGGATTCGCGAAGTGCGGCATCTCCTGGTGTTGCTGCACATCGAGTTTTTCAACAACCTCGGCCAGCAGGCCTTGCAGCAGGAACAGCCTGGGCAGGCTCGCCTGGCGTTCGAGCGTGGCGTGCAATATTTGCGCAAGCAGCAGGAGCCGCAGGTCTATGCCGAGCAGTTGGCCTATCTCGAGAAGCTTCTGGCTCGGGCCAATGCCCAGGTCCTGGCCAGCACTCAGCCTGTGGAGGGTGAGGTGAACCAGTTGACTGAAGGGTTGAAGGAAGACGAAGCGAACGATGAGTGGAAGAAGAAGAAGGTTTACGACTGAGTTGGGTTTGGGCGCATAGCCGTTTCTTCGGTAACGGCAACTGGCGGTTCCGCTCTTACAGCGGCTCACTTTTGAAGAGCTTCCGGGCCGACCTGGTTCCGGTGGCGCATCGCGCATCTCCTGTGGGAGCGAGCCTGCTCGCGAAGGCGCTATAGCAGTCGATGAAGAGGCTGGGTGTACTGGCCTCTTCGCGAGCAGGCTCGCTCCCACATGGATCTCTGAACACTCTTCCTCCAATGTGGGCGAGCTTGCTCGCGATAGCGGCAGCAGCCCCCATTCACAACCTGAAATGCCCCACCATTCCTTTCAACTCAACGCCCAACTGCGCCAATTCAATGCTGGACGCGGCGTTGCCTTGCATGGCCACGGACGATTGATCGGCGCTGGCGCGGATGCTGGTGACGCTGCGGTTGATTTCTTCAGCCACTGAGCTCTGTTGTTCGGCGGCCGCTGCGATTTGCTGGTTCATCTGTTGGATCAACGACACGGCCGCCGCGATGCTGCCCAGTGCGCTTTCGGTCTGCAGCGCATCGCTGACGGCCATTTTCACCAGTTCGCCACTGGCCTGGATTTGCTGTACGGAGGTCTGGGCCGCTGAACGCAGCGCGCTCACCAGTCGCTCGATTTCTTCGGTGGACTGTTGCGTGCGTCTCGCCAAGGCGCGGACTTCATCGGCCACTACTGCAAATCCCCTGCCCTGCTCACCTGCCCGAGCCGCCTCGATCGCGGCATTGAGGGCTAGCAGGTTGGTTTGCTCGGCCACGCTCTTGATCACGCTCAAGACCGTGCCGATGTTCTGTATTTCGGCGCTCAGGCTTTCGATGCTGGTGCTGGCCGATGTGGCCGAGTCGGCCAGTTGCTCGATGCGCACCATGCTCTGGCGCACCACTTGTTGACCCGTTTCGACCTTGTCATCGGCTGTCTGGGCCGCTTGCGCCGCCTCTTCGGCATTGCGGGCCACGTCGTGCACCGTAGCGGTCATCTGGTTCATTGCCGTGGCAACCTGCTCGGTTTCCTCTTTCTGGCTGCTGACTTCCAGGTTGGTTTGCTCGGTCACGGACGAGAGTGACTGGGCCGAACTGGCAAGCTGCTCGATGCCAGCCTGCAAACCGCTGACGATGCTGCTCAAGCCCGCCCCCATCTGCTGCATCGCGAGCATCAGTTGCCCAATCTCGTCCCGACGTGTCACGTCGACTTTCGCGCTCAGGTCCCCGGCGGCAATTTGCTGGGCGACGCGGATGACACTGCGCAACGGCGAGACGATCAACCGGGTGATGACCCAGGCTGCAACCAGTCCCACCAGCAGGGCCAGGGCCGACGAGCCGATGATCATCAACGAGTTTTTCTTCAACTCCGCCTGCATGGCGGCGTCTTCGGAGGTGTACGCCTGGTCAACCCGCGCCACGACCTGGTCGGCGCGCTCGTGCAATTGTTGGTAGACGATCTTTTCCTTGGCCAAAAGGCCGGTGTATTCGGCCAGTTGCTGGTTGAATCCACCAATATGCCCGGCCACTTCGTTGAGCACGGTCTGGTAGCCGGGATCCTTGACGGCGCTCTTGAGCGCTTCAGCCAGTTTCATGGCCTGCTCGGCCTGTTCGATATTGCCTTGCCCGGCAGCCTCGTCATTGCCCTTGCGACTCTGGTCCAGGCGAACCCGTGCCTCGTTCATCGACTGCAGCATGAGTCGCGACACTTCGCTGACCTGGTTGGCCTGCTCGATGAATTCAGCCCCCTCCTTGCCCTCGGAGTCCTTCAAGGTATAGGCGCCGTCATCCGCTAGCCCGGCCTGCAACACGTCCAGGTTGTTGGCGACACTGGAAACCGACCAACTGGCCATCTCCAGCGCCAGGTCCTTGCTCTGGCTCAGTTCGACGAATTCATCAAATGCCTTGCGGTAAGCCGCCAGGGCCAGATCAACGTCATTCATCACCGGCACATTGGCCGCCGACTGGCCTTTGAGTTCGTTCGCCAACGCAATCAACCCATCGACGCCTTGACGCAACGCATCGGCTGTCTTGGGGTCGGAACGCGAGGCGTATTCCTGCTCTAGCAGGCGAACCTTGAGCAGCCCGCTGTTGAGGGACGACATCTGCTTCAAGCCATCGAAGCGATAACTGATGGTCTGCAGCGACCAGACGCCTATGGCCGCCACCACTGCGGTGAGCAGCAGCACCAGGACAAACCCGATACCCAGTTTCTTTGCCATACCGAGGTTGGCAAAACGTCCTTGCACGGCCGAAATCATTGCGCCCAGTCCTCTGCCAGTGTGTGTTGATTGCAGATTCGCAACGAGACGCCCCGCAACACAAGATGCTGGCGTCGGAATAATGGCAAAAAGCTACAGCCGCGTCGTTTTCAGGACACTTGAGGTCGATCCAGAGCCGTAGCGCGGAAGAACGCCAGGGCCTTGGGATCCCTGGCGTAGGCCACGTTGATCCTCAGCCAGTCAGTGTCCAGGCCCAGAGGGCTGAATGCGGTGCGCGACGACAGTCGGATGCCGCACCGCTCTGCCAGGCGCTGCAACCCAGCATAGTCACGTAACGGTGGACGTGCCCAGATGAAAAGCCCGCCGGTCGGCTTACCGAAAACGCTCCAGTCGGCATCCTCCAACGCCTGCAGCGTCACCGTCATGTCACTATTCAGACGCTGGCGCTGACGCTGGACCAGTTTGCGGTAGGCACCATTGGCCAGGAGATTGGCCAACACCGATTCACAGAAGCGCGAGGCGCCCATGCTGGTCACTTCCTTGACTTCGCTCAGGCGCGCGATGATGGGCGGTGACGCCACCACGAAACCGACTCGCAGCGAGCTGCTCAGGGTTTTCGAGAAACTGCCCAAATAAATCACTTCGTCGTCCAGCGCCGCCAGCCGGGCTCGTGTTGGACTCTGGAAATCCGCATAGACATCGTCTTCGATGACGAGCAATGCATGCTCTTTCGCCAGCTCCATCAACCGCTGGGCCACGGTCGGAGCCAGGTTGCTGCCGGTTGGGTTATGGCAGGCACTGTTGACGAAAAGAGCACAGGGGCGATGAGTCATCAGCAAACACTGGAGAGCATCGACGTCAGGCCCCCGTGGCGTCCTGGGCAGTTCGACCATGTCAATCCCGTGCAGCCTGAGCAGGTCGAACAGTTTCGAATAACCGGGGCTCTCCACCACGACGCAGCATCCCGGCGGCAATAGTGTCCGCACGATCAAGTCCAGTCCATGGGTCGCCCCCGAGGTGGTCAGTATCCGGTTTTCATCAGCCTCGATATCGAACTGCTTAAGCCGCCTGGACAGTTGCTGACGCAGTGCCGGCAAGCCGAGGGCGGTACTGTAGTTGAACAGACCCGCCATGTCGGTTCGGCTAACCTGCCGTATCGCGTACCCCAGGTCATCGCTTTCTCGCCAACTTTCGGGCAGCCCGCCACAGCCCAGCTTCAGCTCCCGCTGCGAACCTTCTACCGCGTCGGAATCGAAAAGGGCGCCTTGCAGCCCGCCGCTTCCGGCGGACTCGTGCCTGGGTGGAAGAGCGGCGGTGACGAAAAAGCTCGAACCGTTACGAGACGCCAGCAAACCCTGGGCGACCAGGCGCTGACACGCTTCGTGGACACTGGCCTGGCTAAGCAGGTTTTCCCGCGCCAACTGCCGGACCGATGGCAGGCGCGTCCCCGGTTGCACCGTATCCTGTCGAACCCAACTGACCAGCGCATCGACGATTTGCTGCACGACAGGCACAAGGGCCTGCCGGTCGATTCTCAACTCCATGAGTAATCAAGCTCCTAAGCATTGTTTTGAATCCGCAAACAGTTAAGCACAGGCCGATGCCGGACGATGTATGACAACCCTGTAAAAACGCCCCATTCTCATCCCTTGAAATACATTGATGGCTCAAGCAAGGGAACCTTCACAGACGGAAGGAAAAGCCCGCAGTCAATGCGGGCTTCGTCCTACAAAATATCGCAGCCGCTTCCGTCAGAACGCCGTAACGCCGCCGTCCACCGCCAACGAATGCCCGGTGGTAAACGCCGCGCCATCGCTGCACAGATACAGCACCGCGCTGGCGATCTCCTCAACCTTGCCGATACGCCCAACCGGGTGCATTGCGTTGGCGAAATCGGCTTTTTTCGGGTCCGCTTCATAGGCCCGACGGAACATATCGGTGTCGATCACCGCCGGACACACTGCGTTGACGCGGATTTTCTTCTTGGCATATTCAATGGCCGCCGACTTTGTCAGGCCAATCACCGCATGCTTGGACGCTGCGTAGATGCTCATCTTCGGTGCCGCCCCAAGCCCCGCCACCGAGGCCGTGTTGACGATGGCACCGCCGCCCTGGGCCAGTAGCAATGGCAACTGGTACTTCATGCACAGCCAGACCCCTTTGACGTTGACCCCCATGATCGCGTCGAACTCATCAAGGGTGCCGTCCGGCAGCTTGCCCTTCTCTATCTCGATGCCGGCGTTGTTGAAGGCGTAGTCGAGGCGCCCGAAGGTGTTGATCACTTCATTCATCAGGTTTTGCACGTCACCGTCGAGCGTCACGTTGCAGCGCACGAATACGGCGTCGCCACCGACGTCGCGAATAGACTGGACCGTCCCCTCGCCGCCCGCCACGTCCAGGTCGGCAACGACGACCTTGAGCCCCTGCGCCGCGAACGCCTGGGCCGTGGCGCGGCCAATACCCGCCGCGCCGCCCGTCACCACGGCAACTTCCCCGGAAAACGTCATGCTCATTGTCACTGCCTCGAAGAATTACTGACCGCCGCACTATAGCCACCGACCGCAACGGTACGGCAGCACTATCCAGTGGCCGGTTGGCGCTGCATGAACGCCCGTGATAACACCACCCACCACACCATCACTGGCTTGGATCAACCTGCATTCGCTGGATCGGCAAACCTTGCGGTAAGCGCGTCGAAGGTCTATCAACAAGGCTTCATTCATCTTGAGTGCCTGTCATGACCGCCCAGACCAACCGCCAATTCCTGCTCGCCAAACGCCCGGTGGGTGCCGCGACCCGCGAGACGTTCACGTATCAACAAGTCCCGGTTGGCGAACCGGCGGCGGGCCAGATCCTGGTCAAGAACGAGTACCTGTCCCTCGACCCGGCGATGCGCGGCTGGATGAACGAAGGCAAGTCCTACATCCCACCGGTCGGTATCGGCGAAGTGATGCGGGCATTGGGCGTCGGTCAGGTGATTGCGTCGAATAACCCGGGGTTTGCGGTGGGGGACTACGTCAATGGCGCCCTGGGCGTGCAGGATTATTTCCTCGGCGAGCCACGAGGTTTCTACAAGGTCGATCCAAAACTGGCGCCGCTGCCACGTTATTTATCAGCACTGGGCATGACCGGCATGACCGCTTATTTCGCCCTGTTGGATGTCGGCGCGCCCAAGGCTGGCGAAACCGTCGTGCTTTCAGGCGCCGCCGGTGCCGTGGGCAGCATTGCCGGGCAGATTGCCAAGCTCAAGGGCTGCCGCGTGGTCGGCATCGCCGGTGGTGCCGACAAATGCAAGTTCCTGGTCGAGGAGCTGGGCTTCGACGGGGCCATCGACTACAAGCATGAAGACGTCCATGCCGGTCTCAAGCGCGAGTGCCCCAAAGGCGTGGACGTGTATTTCGACAACGTCGGCGGCGATATCCTCGATGCCGTGCTCAGCCGCCTGAATCTCAAGGCCCGCGTGGTGATCTGCGGCGCCATCAGCCAATACAACAACAAGGAAGCGGTGAAGGGCCCGGCCAACTACCTGTCGCTGCTGGTCAACCGCGCGCGCATGGAAGGTTTCGTGGTCATGGACTACGCCTCGCAGTTCGCCGCCGCCGGGCAGGAAATGGCCGGGTGGATGGCAAAGGGGCAGCTCAAGAGCAAGGAAGATATTGTCGAAGGGCTGGAGACGTTCCCCGAGACGCTGACCAAATTATTCAGTGGGGAGAATTTCGGGAAGCTCGTGCTCAAGGTCTGACACACATCACTGTGAGTGCTGATGCCACGGCCTGACATAAAACGACTGTGGGAGCGAGCTTGCTCGCGATGGCGGTTCATCAGTCACGTTTGAATCGACTGAGATACCGCTATCGCGAGCAAGCTCGCTCCCACACGTTTTACAGCGTCTCGGTCAGGCCAGTTCGGCCACGACCGCTGCCAACGCCTTGGCCGGGTCGGCAGCCTGGCTGATCGGACGGCCGATTACCAGGTAATCGGAGCCCGCGTCCAGCGCCTGGCGCGGAGTCAGGATGCGCCGCTGGTCGTCCTGGGCGCTGCCCGCCGGACGAATCCCCGGTGTCACCAGTTGCAGCGATGGGTGCGCCGCTTTCAGGGCACTGGCTTCCAGCGCCGAGCAGACCAAGCCGTCCAGGCCAGCCTTTTGTGCCAGCGCCGCCAGACGCAGCACTTGCTCCTGAGGCTCGATGTCCAGGCCAATCCCCGCCAGATCCTCGCGCTCCATGCTGGTCAGCACGGTCACGCCGATCAGCAGCGGTTTCGGGCCGCTGCGCTGGTCCAGCACTTCACGGCAGGCCGCCATCATGCGCAGGCCGCCGGAACAATGCACGTTGACCATCCACACGCCCATCTCCGCAGCCGCCTTGACGGCCATGGCGGTGGTGTTGGGGATGTCATGGAATTTAAGGTCCAGGAACACTTCGAACCCCTTGTCGCGCAGGGTCCCGACAATTTCCGAAGCGCAACTGGTGAACAGTTCCTTGCCGACTTTGACCCGGCACAGCTTGGGGTCCAACTGGTCGGCCAGCTTCAGGGCGGCGTCACGGGTAGGGAAATCCAGGGCGACGATGATAGGCGTCTGGCAGGCGGACATGAGCGGGCTCTCAGGCAAGTCGAAATCGGCGCGCATTGTAGCGGAACCAGCGCCCTTGCGGGACCCGATGATCGGTAAATCATCAATCGCCCTGCTCCCGTTTGTGTCGCAGCCGATACATTCATGACACGCGCACAATACGGCAGGACGCTACCCTGCGCCGCCGCAACCGGTTATTCCAGCGCTTCACGGCCCACCGTCCGAAGCTTATGCTCAAACCACGCCCTCGCCGCCCTCCATGCGGTTGGCAGCCCAACTGGCAGATGACGCACCCATGCAGAACACCCCCCTTGCAAATGCTGGCGATCAGAAAGTGCCTGACGATGATCGGCGCTGGACCACCCGCGCCCTGATCGTCGATGACGACGTACCGATCCGCGAGTTGCTGATCGACTACCTCGCCCGCTTCGGCATTCGCGCCAGTGGCGTGACCGATGGCGCGGCCATGCGCCAGGCGATGCAGGCCGAGCATTTCGACGTGGTCGTGCTGGACCTGATGTTGCCAGGCGAAGACGGTCTGCAATTGTGCCGCTGGCTGCGGGCCGAGTCGGATATCCCCATCCTGATGCTGACGGCCCGCTGCGAGCCCACCGACCGCATCATCGGCCTGGAACTGGGCGCCGATGACTACATGGCCAAGCCCTTCGAACCCAGGGAATTGGTGGCGCGAATCCAGACCATCCTGCGCCGCGTGCGCGATGACCGCAGCGAGCAGCGCGCCAACATTCGCTTCGATAACTGGCGACTCAACAGCGTGCTGCGCCAGCTGGTCTCCCCCACTGGATTGGTAGTGCCCCTGTCCAACGCCGAATTCCGCCTGCTGTGGGTGTTCATCGAGCGACCGCGCCGTGTGCTCAGCCGTGAACAATTGCTGGACGCCGCGCGCGGTCGTTCCATCGAGGCCTTCGACCGCAGCATCGACCTTTTGGTCTCGCGCTTGCGCCAGAAACTGGGTGACGATCCGAAGGCCCCGCAATTGATCAAGACCGTGCGCGGTGAAGGCTACCTGTTCGACGCGCGGGATATCGGCTGATGCGCCTGCGCTTCGATTCCCTGTTCGGCCGCCTGTTCGGCGTGCTGCTGCTGGCGATCATCCTGGCGCATCTGTTGGCCTTTGCCTGGTTCTTTCATTACGACAAGCCACCTCCTGGGCCGCCCCCGGCGTTCTCCCATCAAGCCGCAGGTCCCCCGCGCTCCGGCCCGCCACCGGGCCAACGCCCCTGGTTCGGCGGCCCCGTGGTACCGCTGACGTTTCAGTTCGTGTTCCTGATTGTCGCCGCCTGGTACGGCGCCAAGCTGTTGACCTGGCCGATCCAACGCCTGAGCGACGCCGCCGAACGGCTGAGCGAGGACCTCGATAGTTCGCCACTGGAGGAAAACGGTCCGCGTGAGGCCCGCCAGGCCGCCCATACCTTCAACCTGATGCAACGACGGATCCGCGAGCAGGTGCAGCAGCGCTCGCGCATGCTGGGGGCTGTATCCCATGATCTGCGCACCCCGCTGTCGCGGCTCAAGCTGCGCCTGGAGCAGATCAACGACACCCGGTTGCAGGATCAGATGCGCCAGGACCTGGACGATATGATCGGCATGCTCGACGCGACACTGACTTATCTGCACGAACAACGCACCAGCGAGGCGTTGCAGTGGATGGACGTGCAGGCCCTGGTGGAGTCATTGAGCGAAAACGCCCAGGACCAGGGCGCCAACGTGCAGGCCAGCGGCACCTGTGGGCCTATGCAGGTGCAACCGATGGCCCTGCGTTCGTGCCTTAACAACCTCATCGACAACGCCCTGCGCTACGCGGGCGACGCGTCGATTGTCCTGGAAGATCAACAGGATCAATTGCTGATCCGGGTGATTGACCATGGCCCCGGCATCGCGGCGGACAAACGCGAAGCGGTATTCGAGCCATTCTTTCGCCTGGAGGGCTCGCGCAACCGTAACTCCGGTGGCGTCGGCCTGGGCATGACCATCGCCAGGGAGGCCGCCGAGCGCCTGGGCGGGCACTTGAGCCTGGAAGAAACGCCGGGGGGTGGATTGACGGCGGTGATCAGCTTGCCTCGCCACTAAGCCCCACCGATTTCCCCTGTGGCGAGGGAGCAAGCTCCCTCGCCACAGGTACTCGAAACACGAGTGCACGGCTTTCAATTATCGCGCCTGGCTCTTGCTCCAATCCGTCAGCAAGCTGTACGCCACTGCCAATAATGTCGGGCCGATGAACAGCCCGATGAAGCCGAACGCAATCAACCCGCCGAACACCCCCAACAGCACGATCACCAGCGGCAGGTTTCCGCCACGGCTGATCAGATAGGGCTTGAGCACGTTGTCCACGCCGCTGATGATGAAGGTGCCCCAAATGCCCAGGAACACTGCCATCCCGTATTCACCTTTCCAGACCAGCCACGCCGTGGCGGGGATCCAGGCCAGTGGCGGGCCCATCGGGATCAGGCTGAGCAGGAAGGTGACGATACCCAGCACCAGCGCTCCGGGGACCCCGGCGATCAGGAAGCCGATCAACGCCAGCACCGCCTGGGCCGCCGCGGTCCCGATCACGCCATTGACCACCCGCTGCACCGTCCCGGCCACCAGCTCGACGTAATAACCGGCACGGTCGCCGATCAGTCGTTCCAGCAGCCCTTGGACAAACGCGGCCAGCCGCGGGCCGTCACGATAGAAAAAGAAGACGAATACGATGCTCAGGGTCAGTTCGAGGATGCCGCCGCCGATCTGGGCGCTGCGGGCCAGCAACCAGTTGCCGACCTGCCCCAGGTACGGCTTGATGGACACCATCATCGCCGCGCCCTGCTGGTCGATGCTGTTCCAGATACCGACCAGGCGCCCGCCCACCAATGGCACGCCGGCCAGCCAGTCGGGCGCCTCGGGCAAGCCGTCGACCTGTGCATCCCGGATGAACGCCGTGGCGTCGCGCACATGATCGGCCAGGTTGAATCCCAGCCATACCAGCGGCACCGCCACCAGCAACATCCAGCCCACCGTCAGCAAGGCCGCCGCCAGGGATTCGCGCCCGTTGACCCAACGGGTCAGCAGGCGCATCAGTGGCCAACTGGCAAACGCCAGCACCGCGCCCCAGAACAGCGCCGACCAGAACGGAGCCATCACCCAGAGGCTTGCACCGAACAACACCAGGAGCAGGATCTGCACCAATAGCCGATCGTTATTGAGCATGAAAGATCTCGGAAAATGAAAGATACGGGGGTAACCAATTCAAGCGCCGCCCCCGCAACAGCTTATCGCAGCAATTCAAGATGCAGGCCCGCCGCCTCAGCGCTGGCCGCCTCCATTCGAGCGGCGCGCACACCCTGGCCGATCAAGCCCTGACGCCACGCCTCGGCTTGCGGCCCGGCGATGCTGACTCGCAGCCCAGTGTCCAGGTTCAACGCCCGGGACAGCAGGCGCAGCCAGGTATCGTCCGGTTCACCGGCCAGGCGCGGCAGGTCCAGCACGCCGGTGTCCTTGAGCTGGCGCAGCAGGGTCGCCGAGGTCGGCAAGACATCGCCCAGCGGCGCATTGGCTTCGAACTGCTCGACGTGCAGGTAGGCCTTGCGATTGCCACGGGTGATGGCATACAGCGCGATGAGCATGTTGTCCGTTGGCGGCGCCAGGCGCAGCAGCAGATAGGCCTGGCCGTTGTCGGCGCCGTAGAGCTTGGCATTGCCGAACACTTCGTTGGCCCACAGGCTGCTTTCGCCGCAGTCGCGGGCCTGGCACCAGAACAGCAGCTCGGCGCCCTGTTTCTGCAGCGCTTCGCGGGCAGCGGTAAAGGCCTGTGTGGCGGAATGCTCGGGCGGCAGCTCGTAGGTCACCGAGGTGGCGTTGCCCCGGGCATCGATTTGTCCGTCGAAACGCAACTGGCCGCTGATCTTGCGGATCGAACCCATGGGGTAGATCCGCTCCAGGTCGCTGGTTTGCCGATAGTCGACGATTTGCGCGTCGGGCATGCGTGGCACACGCTCCAGGTCCTGGCTACCAGGCACATCGGCGGCCAGCACTGCCGGCGCGAAACAGGCCAGCGTCAGCAGGACGAATGAGTGGACGGATGATTTCATTGGATCGGCTTCGCCTGGATCCGCGCGACGCAAAGGCGTTCGTCAATGCGCAGCAAGGCGAGTGGACGGATATCAGTCATGGTTGGCTCCCTTTCAACCCGCCCAGCCTCGACACTTGCCCGGCGCAAGTCAAGAAACGCTGAAGAACCGATTGAAACAGTCTGCTACAAGCGCCGCCCCGGACTCATCGTTCAGGTGCAAATGATGGCCGCCGGGCAACTGTTCATGACTGAAGGGTAGACGTTCCAGCAATTCGGGGTGGTGGGCCAGCATACCGTCCGACGCCACCACCAGATGAGCAGGACAAGCGATCCGCGCCACGAAGGCCATGGCCTGTTCGTCGGTCAGGCGCAGCGGTGAGGGCAAGGTCAGGCGATTGTCGGTGCGCCAGGTGTAGCCTCCCGGCACCGGCATCAAGCCGCGCTGGGCCAGCAACTCGGCGGCCTCGCGACTGACCGCCACCAGACCCTTCATGCGAGCTTCGATGGCCCGGTCGAGGGTTTTATAGACGGGTTTGCGTTTTTGCTGCAACTCCAACTGCGCCTGTAAGGCCATGCCCATGCGCTCCGCCGCATTATCGCCTTTCGCCGTAGGAGGGATCACACCATCGATCAGGCCCAGGTGCGTGATACGTTCCGGCAACGACCCGGCCAGCACCAGCGAGACAATGGCCCCCATGGAATGGCCCAGCAGGGCAAAACGCTTCAATCCCAGTTGCTCGGCCACTTGCAGCACATCGTGGGCATAGTCCCACAGGGCATAGCCGGCGCCAGGCGGACGATGCCCGGAATGACCGTGGCCGGCCATGTCCAGGGCGATCACCCGCACGCCCTGCAACCGGGGCGCCAGTCGGGCGAAACTGTTGGCGTTGTCCAGCCAGCCATGCAAGGCGATCACCGGTCGGCCGTCTTCCGGGCCAAACAGATGAGCCGCCAGTTCGATATGGGGCAGGCTCAGGCGGACTTCTTCAACGACGCTCATGGGCGGCGTCCTTCCCAGCGCTGGAAGAGGTCCTTGAGCAGATTGGCGGTGTCCAGTGGGCGCTCCAGAGGAAACATGTGGCCGCCCGGCATGCTCAGCGACTCGCCGAAGGGCATGCGTCCCACCGACCGGGCGTGATGACGCATCACCACCCGACTCTGCCGCCCCCGCACCACGGCCAGCGGGATTTCGAGTTTTCGAGCCCTTCCGGGGCTGGTGTGCGGCACACCTCGGTAGATGCTGATTTCCGTGGCCGGGTCGAAGCGCAGTCGCAACCGATCGCCGACCGGCTGCAAGCCATGTTGCAGGTACGCTTCGAAGCACTCTGGGTCGAAACCGCGAAACAGCGTCTTGCCAGCAAAATAAGTCCGCGCCGATTCCAGGTCGCTGAACTCCTCCCGCCGCCCCAGGGTTCGCCCCGCCGGCGTCAGGCGATCGATGAAGCCCAGGCGCTTGGCGGCCAGGATCAGCCAGCGATCCACACGGGTCAGCACCGGAGAATCGAGCATGACCACGCCCCGATACAACCAAGGGCTGCGCAACGCCGCGTGCAGATGCAGCACGCCCCCCAAGGAATGCCCCACTCCCCAGACCGGTTCCGGTTGCTGCTCCAGATGATGAATCAGCTCGTCCACCAGGTTGTTCCAGTTGTCATCGACGGGGAAGCGCGGGTCGTGCCCGTGCAATTCCAGATGCGCGACCTGGTACTGCGGCGCCAGTGCGGCGAACAGCTTGCCGTACGTGGCCGAGGGGAAACCATTGGCGTGAGCGAAAAACACCTGTTGCGACATGTTGGGCCGATCCATTGCGAGAACTGCGATCGATTCTGCGCAGAACCCGGCGGCGCGGCAATGACCGTAACTGACAGGAATGATGACAGTCGGGGTTGGGATATGGGCTCGTGCCCACTGCCCCGTGGCGAGGGAGCTTGCTCCCGGTGGGCTGCGCAGCAGGCCCGAAGATGGGCAACACGGTGTGCCCGGCTGATCGAGTCACGAGACCGAGGGCCGCTTCGCGCCCCAGCGGGAGCAAGCTCCCTCGCCACAATGGACTGCTCCACCCCGCAGGCATCAACGCGCCGGCGGCTGCTCACCCAACGGCACCACCGCCATGGTCAGGCGCGATACGCAGTTGACCTTGCCGTCATCGTTGACCAACCGGATGTCCCAGACCTGGGTGGTGCGCCCCAGGTGAACCGAGCGGGCCGTGGCCGTGACCCGTCCGCTGCGTACGCCCCGCAAATGGTTGGCGTTGATCTCCAGGCCCACGCAGTAGAACTTGCTGGTGTCCACGCACAGGTAGGCGGCCATGGAGCCGACCGTTTCGGCCAGCACCACCGACGCGCCGCCGTGCAGCAGGCCGAACGGCTGGTGGGTGCGGTGATCAACAACCATGCTCGCAGTCAGGGACTCGTCGTCGAAGGACTCGAAACGAATGTCCAGCACTTCGCTGATGGTGTTTTTACCAGCGGCGTTCAGTTGTTCAATATTCGGGGTGGTGCGCCACAGACTCATCGTTGCCGTTCCTTGTGATTTTTATTTTGCCTTGGGACCGTTCGTTTCAGGGATGCTTGAGGCTCTTGAGCTTCATCGCACCGGCCAGCGGCAGATCACCTTCCAGCTCGGCCAAGCCAGCCGTCGAAACCTGTTCCGGTTGCTGCAAGTGACCGTGCTGCAAAAAGCCCAGCAGGCTGCCCACCAATGGGTTATGGCTGACCAGCAGAACGTTGCCCTGATCGTCCAGGTGTTTCAACACTTCAGCCGGACGCGTCTCCGGCGTCAACCAGTTCACGGTGATCAACTCAGGCTCGAATCCGAGGGCCTCGCGTACCAGTTGCGCGGTCTGCTGGGCGCGCACGTAAGGG
Source organism: Pseudomonas alvandae (assembly GCF_019141525.1). Classification (GTDB taxonomy): domain Bacteria; phylum Pseudomonadota; class Gammaproteobacteria; order Pseudomonadales; family Pseudomonadaceae; genus Aquipseudomonas; species Aquipseudomonas alvandae. The sequence continues at coordinate 1,966,134 of NZ_CP077080.1, read as the reverse complement.
CTGGCATAAATGGCCCGCAACGGCTCGCCTATCAATCGACCGGCGCTGAGCAGCACTTCCTCGCGCCCATGAATCGTCAACACCCGCTCCGGATCGGGACGGGCTCCGTGGGGCTCGGCCTCGCCATGACGCAATACCCACAGTTTCATAGCTTCGGCTCCTCGTCCCGGACCGGGTGCGGTGCCGGCGCCACGGTGTGGGGCGCTTCGCCTTCCGGCGTGCGTGGGGTCGGCCAGTCGGCGAATGGCCAAGGCTTCTGGTCACTGTGAAAGGTGCCAAAACGGCCGATCTGCGCGAGGAACTGGCTCAGGCTGTCGCCAAAATTCATCAGGCTGGCGCTGGGCGCGCCGTAGATCAGCCGGTAGATCAACTGCACCAGCACCACGGCGCCGAGGATGAATTGCGCCACCTGCCAGACCAGCAGGTAAATCACCATCCACAGCACGCGCAGCAGGATGGATTCGTATTGAGGCTGCCCTTTCGGATCGTTCATGGTTCGCTCCTGCTTGCGGTCAAAGGGAATCAGTTGAAACCGCTGGTGGAAATAAAATCGACGTCGGTCTTGGGTTCGCCACGCATCAACAGTTCGATCACCTGTTCCAGCGTGCGCCCTTCGAACAGGATCGCATGCAGACCGGCGACCAGCGGCATGTACACGCCGGCCTCCTGGGACTTGGCCTTGAGCACCTTGAGGGTGTTGACCCCTTCCGCCACTTCACCCAGGCGCGACACGGCCTCGTCCAGGCTCAGGCCTTGGCCGAGGGCGAAGCCGACCTGGTAGTTGCGGCTCTTGGGCGAAGAGCAGGTAACGATCAGGTCGCCCACCCCGGCCAGCCCGAGGAAAGTCATCGGATTGGCGCCCTGGCTGACGGCGAATCGGGTCATTTCCGCCAGCGCCCGGGTGATCAGCATGCTCTTGGTGTTCTCGCCCATGCCCAAGGCGACCGCCATGCCGGCGATGATCGCGTAGACATTCTTCAGCGCCCCGCCCAGCTCCACGCCGAAACGATCCGCGCTGGCATAGACGCGGAAAGTGCGGCCATGCAACGCGGCCTGGACCCGTTGGCACAACTCTTCATCTTCGCTGGCGACCACGGTGGCGGTCAGCGCATGCTCGGCAATCTCGCGCGCCAGGTTCGGCCCGGAGATCACGCCGATTCGCGCCTTGGGGGCGATGTCTTCGAGGATCTCGCTCATCAGCTTGAAGGTTTGCGCCTCGATACCTTTGGTCAGGCTCACCAGCAGTTTGCCGCTCAAGCGTTCGGCATGGGGCGCCAATACCGAGCGCAAGGCGCTGGAAGGCAAGGCCACGAAGAACAGGTCGCTGCCTTCGAGTGTGGCCTGCAAGTCAGTGACCGGCTCCACTTCAGGCCGGACCTTGATGCCCTTGAGGTAACGCGGATTCTCCCGGTTGACCCGGATGGCCTCGGCCTGTTCGGGGTCACGCATCCATTGGCGCACCGCGTGGCCGTTTTCCGCCAGCAGGTTAGCCACGGCAGTGCCGAAACTCCCGCCTCCCAGGACCGCAATCGGGCGCTGTTCAGTCATATGCAATCCGCTCTTCCGTACCAAGTGGCAATGCGGGGCATTATACGGAGCAGCCGGACCGCGACCAGCCCCGTCAGTAATTACCCATAGCTGTAGGAAGCTGACCATCAATTCCTAGGAAAATGCTGTCAACGTGAATGGAAAAGTCGTTCGGCTCGGTTAACATGCCTGCCATCCTTCCATTATCCAAGGCTGTGCCGTGTTCGTTGGCCCCTCCCGTCCAGGTTCTTCACTGCTATTGGCGCTGATCATCAGTCCGCCGGTAGTGGCCGACGACTTGTTCGTGGACAGCCAGGCCGTGCCCCAGGTGTTGACCGCCACGCGCCTGAAACAGTCGCCGGCCGCAGTGCCGGGCAGCATGACCGTGCTCGATCGTGAATTGATCAAGGCCAGCGGCGCCCGGGACATCAGCGAACTGTTGCGCCTGGTGCCGGGCATGATGGTCGGCAATCTCAGCGGCAACCAGGCCACCGTCAATTACCACGGGACCAACGCCAGCGAAGCGCGGCGCATGCAGGTGCTGATCGATGGCCGTTCGGTGTATCGCGCCGGCCTGGCGACAGTGGACTGGAGCGATATTCCGGTCGCCATGGAAGACATCGACCGAATCGAAGTCTTCCGGGGCCCGAACACCGTCAGCTACGGTGCCAACGCGCTGATGGCGGTGGTCAACATCATTACCCGCGCCCCGGCCGACAGCCACGGCACCCGACTGAAGATCACCCGGGGCCAGCGAGGGATCGGCGACTGGTACGCCAGCCAGGGCAGTGGTTGGGAAAACGGCGATTTCCGACTCTCGCTGTCCGGCCAGGAAGACGACGGTTTCGACAGCGACCGCAACGGTGCCGATTACCGCGACAGCCGGCGACTGGACCGCTTCAACCTGTCCGTCAGCCAAATCCTGGACGAATCCCAGAGCATCGATTGGCAATTGAACGCCAAGGACGGGACCAATCAGCGGCCCTACACCTATCGCCCTGTGTTCGCCGGGATTACAGCGGCTGGGGATAATTCTGACGTCATCGCCAAGGATTACGCCGGTTCGCTGCGCTGGAACCTGGACCTGAACCCCAATCACAGCCTCTATGTACAAGGCTCGATCCAGCATTGGGATCGCCAGCAAACCTGGCGCGCCTGTGATGCCGAGGTGTCCTTCAGCCCGCAATTGACCGACCTCTGGCAGCTCAACCCCAACTACGCCGAGAAGCTGGCCCGCAACATTCCGAGCTTCCTCGGCTCGGGCGCGCCGCCCGGTACCGCACAGGAACAGGCACTGGCCAATCAGGTGCTCGATCAGTGGCGCAACGGCGCTTCCCAGGCACTGTGCGGCGACATCGACCAAAGCGCCCGGGAGTCGCGCTATGACCTGGAGATCCAAGACACCCTCAGCCTGTCCGACAGCCTGCGGCTGGTCACCGGGGCGAATTATCGCTACGACCGGGCCGACTCGGAGACCTACTTCAACGGTACCCTGGACGACACCACCTACCGTTTGTTCGGCCAGCTCGAATGGCGAGCCAGCGAACACTGGCTGCTGCAGGGCGGCGCGATGTTCGAGGACACGCGCCTGACCGGCAGTTCGCTGACACCGCGGATGGCGGTGAACTACCTGATCACCCCGCGACATGGCCTGCGGGCGGTGTATTCCGAGGCGGTGCGTTCGCCGGACATGTTCGAGAACAACGTCAATTGGAGCTATCAAGTCTCCAACCTGCAGCCGTCCGCGTTCGGCCAGGACAGTGCACGCTATTTCGTACGCACGCGCGGCCCGGGGAACCTGGATCAAGAGCACATGCGCTCCCGAGAGCTGGGTTACAACGGCTATTTCATGGACCTTGGCCTGACGATGGATGTGAAGCTGTTCCATGACGAAATCACCGGCATGATCAGCGAGCCGCTGCGCAACAACCAATACATCGCCAGCAACAGCAACGAATCGCAATTCACCGGTGCCGAGACCCAATTGGACTGGCGCGTGACCCTTGCCGATCGGCTGCGCCTGACTTACGCCTACGTCGATGCTCTGGCGAGCAACCCCCTCGACGAACAACTGACCGCCCGCAACAGTGGTTCCGCCGGCTGGCTGCGCGATTGGGGCCAGGGTTGGAACAGCGCGGTCTTCTATTACGCCGCCGATGCCCTCAATGGTTATCGCTACGAGCGGGTCGACACCCGCCTCGCCCGGCGAATCCCCTTGGGCAAGGCCAGCCTGGAGCTGGCGGGGGTGATGCAACAGCGCCTCGACGATCAACCGACCACCTACGTCGATAATCGCTACGACTCCCGTCACGTCCTGTATTTCAGCGCAGAGTTGTCCTTCTAGATGTCTCGGCGCCAACCACACAAGACGCCATCCCGTGGCCGCCTGTCGCTGCTGCTGTGGGTGGCTTTTGCCAGTCTGCTGAGCGTCATCGACGCCCGCGCTGCGGAGATCCTGCTGACCGGCGCCCAGGACAGTCCCGGTGTGCAGTCGTTTACCCAGGCCCTGCAGGCCCGACGTCCCTATGACCGTGTACGGTTTGCCCCAGTGGCCAGTCTGCCGACGCCGGACCAGCTACCGGGCGACCTGCGCCTGGTGCTGCTGGATTTGCCGAGCCTTGACTGGCGGCTGCAAAAGATCCGCGGACCGGCGACCCTGGTGCTACGGATCAGTCGCCAGCAAGCCCGCGATCGCCTGGGCGATGCAACGCCCGAGCACCTGAGCCTGCTCTGGAGCGATCCGCCGATGGCGCGGCAATTGCGCCTGATTCGCCAGATCCTGCCGCAAGTGCGACGGGTCGGCATATTGTTCGACAAGCACAGCGAGTTCCTGCTCAAGGATGCTCATCAGGCGGCGCTTGCCCTGGGCCTGGAAATTGTCGGCGAGCGCTGGGACGACAGCAGCGACAGCCGCCCGTTACAGAACCTGCTGGGCCAGAGCGATGTCTTGCTGGGCCTGGATGATCCCGATCTGTACAACCCCAAGACGGTGAAGAACCTACTGCTCAGCAGTTATGCCCGGCAACGCGCGCTGATCGGCCCGAGCCCGGCCTTCGTCAAGGCGGGCAGCCTGGCCAGCACCTACAGCGACCAGGAAGACTGGCTGGCGATTCTCGATGATCTGCTCGACCGCCCCGCCACCACCTGGCCGCGCACCCTGTACCCGCCCCGCTTCAAAGTCCTGAGCAATCAACAGGTCGCCCGTTCCCTGGGGATCGAACCGATCGATGCCGAATCCGTCGCTGCGCAGTTGGCAGAAGGAGAACACCGCCCATGACCTTGCGTCGTCGTTGGGATATCCACACCCGCACCCAGCTCATCGCCCTCGGCCCGGCCTTGTTGTTGACCGTGTTGCTGATCGGCTTCTTCACCTTCGTGCGGATCCAGGACTTGCGCCAGGAACTCAACCACACCGGGCAACTGATCGCCAACCAACTGGCGCCGGCAGCGGAATACGGGGTCATTTCCGGCAACAACGAAGTGCTGGAAAGCCTGCTCACCGCGACCCTGGCCACGCCCCATGTGCGTTTCCTCGAGGTCCAGGACCGCACGGAGCGAGTCCTGGTGTACGTCGAGCAACCGGCCCAGGCCCGCAACCATTCACAACAGGTGGAAGTGTTCCAGGCCCCGGTTCGCCTGCAGCGCATTGCCCTGAACAATGACTTCCTGCAAGGCAATAATCCGACCACCGAAACGCCCGGCGAGGATTACCTGGGCCGGGTGATCGTCGGCATGTCCAGCGACGCCTTCAGCCAGCGTCAGCAGGAAATCCTGCTCAAGGCCGCGATCCTGGCGTTGTTCGCCCTGCTGTTCACGTTCCTGGTGGCGCGGCGCCTGGCGGCCGACCTGTCACGGCCGATCCGCGACATCGGCAACGCGGTCAAGGCGATCCAGCAAGGCGACTACAACGCCCCGCTGCCGATCGTCGACGACGGCGAACTGGGGGCATTGTCGCGGCACATCAACAACCTCGCCGACGGCCTCGAGCAGGCCAGCCGTGAACAGCACCAGGCCATGGCCCAGTTGATCAAGACCCGGGAAGAAGCGGAAAAGGCCAACAGCGCCAAGTCCGAATTCCTGGCGATGATGAGCCATGAGCTGCGCACGCCGATGAACGGCGTGCTGGGCATGCTGCAACTGCTGGAAACCACCCACATGACCGACGAGCAGCACGAGTACACCGCGCTGGCCTCGGAGTCCACCGAGCACCTGTTGAAGGTGATCAACGACATCCTCGATTTCTCGCGTATCGAACGCTCCGCACTGGAGTTGGAACACATTGCGTTCAACCTGGCGGAGCTGGTGGGCAGTTGCGCCCAGTCGTTCCAACACAGCGCCGCGCAACGCAAGCTGGGCCTGGACCTACTTATCCCCGACGACCTGAAGCCGCTGCAGGTACAAGGCGACCCGACGCGGATCCGGCAGATCCTGGTGAACCTGATCGGCAACGCGCTGAAGTTCACCGACCAGGGCCGCGTTACCGTGCAATGCCAATGGCAAGCCCTGGACCACGAACTACTCTGGTTCACCTGCACGGTACGTGACAGCGGCATCGGTATCCCGGCCGAGAGCCTGGAGCGGATGTTCGACGCGTTCCAGCAGGCCGACAGTTCGATTTCCCGGCGCTACGGCGGCACGGGCCTGGGCTTGCCGATCGCGCGCACCCTGGCCGAACGCATGGGCGGCACGCTGCGCGCCCAGAGCGAGGAAGGCCAGGGCTCGGTGTTTACCCTGGAGATCCCCCTGGCCCTGTCGCGCCTGGCCCCACCGCCGTTGCCTCCACGCCTGCCTGGCGGAAGCCGTGATGGAGAAGGCCGCAATGTCCTGCTGGTAGAAGACAACCCGGTGAACCAAACGGTGATCGAAGCCATGCTGCGCAGCCTGGGTTTCAAGGTCAGCGTCGCCACCGATGGCGCCCAGGCCGTACGCAGCGCCGAGAGCCTGATTTTCGAAGCGATCCTGATGGACTGCCGGCTGCCGGTCATCGATGGCTACGAAGCCACCCGGCAGATCCGCCAATTGCCGGGCTGTACCGAGGTGCCCATCATCGCCCTGACAGCCAATGCATTGCAGGGCGACCGGGAAGCCTGCCTGGCGGCAGGCATGAACGATTACTTGGCCAAACCCTTCAAGCGAATTGACTTGCAGCAGACTCTCCAACGCTGGGTAGGGTAAATACGGGGCGTTGGACTATCTGCGACTGGCGTGAAAGGCGAAAGTGCGGCAGTCTTAAGCACCCGGACACGCCTCGAGCGGGACAGGAATAACAATTTCAGTGCACAGGTGTACATTCATTTCCCGTGTGCTGTGACTTTCACTACAACGCAATAGTCTATGAGTAGGCTGCCGACTCGAGGCATGAACGCTTCGATCGGCCGGGAAGATTTGCCCCACCCTGCCGCATGGGACTATTGAGGAGCTCGCATGACCAAACAAAACGCCTTTACTCGGGAAGATCTGCTGCGCTGCAGTCGCGGTGAGCTGTTCGGCCCAGGTAACGCGCAACTGCCCGCCCCGAACATGCTGATGGTGGATCGCATCACCCATATCAGCGATGAGGGTGGCAAGTACGGCAAAGGTGAATTGGTCGCCGAGCTGGATATCACTCCGGACCTGTGGTTCTTCGCCTGTCACTTCGAAGGTGACCCGGTGATGCCCGGCTGCCTGGGCCTCGACGCCATGTGGCAACTGGTCGGCTTTTTCCTCGGCTGGCAGGGCCTGCCAGGCCGCGGTCGCGCCCTGGGTTCGGGCGAAGTGAAGTTCTTCGGTCAGGTACTGCCGACTGCGAAGAAGATCACCTATAACATTCATATCAAACGCGTCCTCAAGGGCAAGCTGAACATGGCCATTGCCGATGGTTCGGTTGCCGTGGATGGTCGCGAGATCTACACCGCCGAAGGCCTTCGGGTCGGCGTTTTCACCTCCACTGACAACTTCTAAGGGTTATCCGCATGCGCCGCGTCGTTATCACTGGTCTGGGCATCGTTTCGTGCCTGGGCAATGACAAAGAGACCGTCTCCGCTAACCTGCGTGCAAGTCGCCCTGGCATCCGGTACAACCCGGAATATGCCGAAATGGGTCTGCGTAGCCAGGTTTCCGGCTCCATTGACCTGAACCTCGAAGAGCTGATCGATCGCAAGATCTACCGTTTCGTCGGCCACGCGGCGGCTTATGCCTACCTGGCCATGAAAGACGCCATTGCTGACTCCGGCCTGACCGACGAGCAGGTGTCCAACGTGCGCACCGGCCTGATCGCCGGTTCCGGCGGCGCGTCGACCTTGAACCAGATGGAAGCGCTGGACATCCTGCGCGAGAAAGGCGTCAAGCGCGTCGGCCCGTACCGCGTCACGCGGACCATGGGCAGCACCGTTTCGGCTTGCCTGGCCACCCCTTTCAAGATCAAGGGCCTGAACTACTCGATCTCCTCCGCTTGCGCCACCAGTGCCCACTGCATTGGCACCGCGGTCGAGCAGATCCAGATGGGCAAGCAAGACATCGTGTTCGCCGGCGGCGGTGAAGAAGAACATTGGAGCCAGTCGTTCCTGTTCGATGCGATGGGCGCCCTGTCCAGCAAACGCAACGACACACCGCAAACCGCTTCACGCGCCTACGACGCCGACCGTGACGGTTTCGTCATCGCCGGCGGTGGTGGCATGGTCGTGGTCGAGGAGCTGGAACACGCCCTCGCCCGTGGCGCGAAGATCTACGCGGAAATCGTCGGCTACGGCGCCACTTCCGACGGCTACGACATGGTCGCGCCGAGCGGTGAAGGTGCCGTGCGCTGCATGCAGATGGCCATGTCCACTGTCGACACACCGATCGACTACCTGAACACCCACGGCACCTCGACCCCGGTCGGCGACGTCGCGGAGATGAAAGGTGTGCGTGAAGTGTTCGGCGACAAGGCCCCGGCCATCAGCTCCACCAAGAGCCTCTCGGGTCACTCCCTGGGCGCCGCCGGCGTCCACGAAGCGATCTATTGCATGCTGATGATGGAAGGCAACTTCATGGCCGGTTCGGCCAACATCGACGAACTGGACCCGGAAGTGGCCGACCTGCCAATCCTGACCAAGACTCGCGAAAATGCCACCATCAACACCGTGATGAGCAACAGCTTCGGCTTCGGTGGCACCAACGCCACCCTGGTGATGAAGCGCTGGCAGGGCGCGTAGGAACTGCCGCAGGCTGCGATCTTTTAATGCGAAAAGATCGCAGGCTTCGCCAGCGCCTACAGGAGCCAACAAAAACGCCCCGACTGGTTCGGGGCGTTTTTTTGTCCGTTCAAAAGCGATGGAAATCTTTGTGGGAGCGAGCTTGCTCGCGATAGCGGTGGATCAGCCAACCTTGATACTGACTGATCCGACGCCATCGCGAGCAAGCTCGCTCCCACAGTTAATTTCAACTTAGCGCACGACAAACCGCTGCTGCGTCAGCAGCCGATCACCCTGGAACACCATGAACCGCCACTCCCCCGGTACCACTTCGTGGCTTTCGGTGAATTCGTAGGCCATGACGTCCTGCGGCGCGCCGGGCACCAGTTTCTGGATGACTTCGAACTTGTCGTGGCGCACGCCATCGGGCGTACGGATGCCCGGCGTGAAATACAGCAAGGTCAGCGGCTGGTCATTCTCGATCTTGCCCGCCAACTGGTAGCGCATGCCGAACTTTGTGCCCAGCTTGGCCGGAACACTTTCGGTCTGGCGGATCTGCTCATTGCTGCGACGCAGGACCCGCTCGCCCGACTGCAACTCGGCCTTCGGCCCTTCGAAGACCCCATATTCCACCGGGCCTTCGACACGGACTTCCGCCTGGGCCAGGCCGCAGGTCAACAACAACGCGAGCAGTGCGCTTGAACGGGTGAGGTGCATGGTGCGCTCCTTGATTGAGATGAGCGCGAGGGTATGACGCGGGGGTGACAGGCTGATGACAAAGCCAATGCACCCTGATGCTCTTGTGGCGAGGGGATTTATCCCCGCTGGGTCGCGAAGCGGCCCCTAAAACCTGTCACTTCGGTGTGTCAGACCGAACATGCTCGTCAGTTTTGGGCCTGCTGCGCAGTCCAGCGGGGATAAATCCCCTCGCCACACAGAATGGCTATTCCATTGCCACTGAGCGAGGCAATATCGCCAAAAAGTTATCCCGCGCCACCTTCCTCGCTACATCCTCGGGCAAGGCATCGAGGAACGGATCGAAGCTGTGCAATTCCTTACCCAACTTGTTGAATCGCCCTACTACGTCCGACCCCACCATGAAGCGCTCCGGGAAGCGCTCTACCAGCTTCAACCATTCATCCCGGGGCTTGCCCGCCTCATCCAGCAAATACGGCGTGAGCAGGCTCCAGGACAGGTCGATGAAAAGATTGGGATAAGACTCGAGCATCCGCGTCAGGGTTGGCAGGAGGAAGGTCAGTTGGGTCTGATGCCGGTGAATCTCCATGCTCGTGCCAGCATGAGCCCAGATGAACCGTGTGTGTGGATGATTACGCAACGGCTCTTCGATTTCCGCCAGGTACAGCGGATTTTTCTCACGCTTGGAAGTGATGTTGGAATGCAGCATCACCGGCAGGTCGTTCTCTGCCGCCAGGTGATAGATCCGCGTCATGGCCTCGTTGTTGGCGCGGGGCGTGTCGCCCGAGGTCAGCGCCGTCAGGTCGTCGTGGCGCGTGAATACTTCGCCAATGCCTTGCCACAGCCCCGGATAGAGATCGAGCATGCGCTGGATATGGGCGTCGGAGTTCTTGTCGTTGGGGTTGAAGCCTGACAGGAACGGATGGAAGTGCTGGCGTTGTTCGGCGGGGAGCTTGGAGACCGCCGCAGCGACAATCACATCGGTGGCGCTGTACCAGTAGGCGTCCGCATCGTCACCGGCGTAATAACGCGGGCGCTTGGGTTCGTCTTCGTGCCATTTCTTCGCCACGGGCACGCCGGAAATCATGACGTGCTCGATGCGATTTTCCGCCATCGCCTTGAGCAGCTTGGGCATGCCGGCGGTTTCCTGGAAGAAATCGACGTAATGCAGGTGTGCATCACTGTAGGCATATTCGCGGGCCACGGCGGCGCTGCTCGCAACGGCCAGCAGACAAGCGAACATCAGACGGATCGACGACACGGGCACTCTCCAGAAGCCATGAGCAGCATAGACCCCCGCCGTCCCGCCTGGGTTCAAGCCGTCGCTGCCGTCCGTTGCAACCTCGGGTTATGCTTTGCCGATTCGTCGTTCAACCTGGAAGACACCATGACCGCTCCCCTGATCGTTCGCCCCCGTGCAGAAGACGTGGAAGGCCAGCCGATTCTTCGGCCGTTGCCGTCCGCCAAATGCCGCAGCGTCGGACCTTTCGTGTTTTTCGACCATATGCTGCAAACGTCCTACCCGGCGGGTAAAGGCATGAACATCCGCCAGCACCCACATATCGGCCTGTCCACCCTCACCTACCTGTTCGAGGGCCAGATCCAGCACAAGGACAGCCTCGGTTCCGATCAGGTGGTCAACGCCGGGGACGTCAGTTGGATGACCGCCGGCAGCGCCATTGCCCATGTCGAGCGCACTCCACAGGCATTGGTGGAACGAGGTTTTGTCATGCATGGGCTGCAAGTCTGGCTGGCCTCACCCCTATCGCACGAAGAAGGACCTGGGCACTACAGTCATCATCCCGCGAAAAGTCTACCGGTCAGCGAGAACCTGGGCGTCAGCATCCGCATGATCGCCGGGTCAGGCTTTTGCCTAGAATCGCCGGTGCCGGTGCTGTCGCCTACGTTGTATGCCGAACTGCACCTGCAGACCGCGACGACCTTGTTGATCCCCACTGAGCATGAAGAGCGCGCACTGTATGTCCTGGAGGGTGAAGCACAATTGGACGGTGAGCCGCTGGAGCCTCATGCGCTGGTCATATTGCCAGCCGGAGAAGAGATGACGCTGTCGGCCGACAGCGATTGCCATGCCATGCTGTTCGGCGGCGCCCCCCTGGACGGACCTCGGCGGATGAACTGGAACTTCGTCTCGAGCGACCCGGCCCGGATAGACGAAGCCCGCCGGCGCTGGGCGGCCGGGGACTGGCCGAGCGTACCTGGGGAAAGCGAACGGATCGAACTGCCCTAGAGTTATACACATCCCGTGGCGAGGGAGCTTGCTCCCGCTCGGTTGCGCAGCAACCGCAGAAAAAAGCGGGGCCGCTGCGCAGCCCAGCGGGAGCAAGCTCCCTCGCCACGGGGCTATGTCAGACCATCAGCCCTTGAACACTTCATCGAGCAAGTTGTGCATCGAGCGGAACGCCCGCCCGGCGACCTTGGCGTTGTACATCATCTTGCCCGGCACATTGGCCTGCGGGTCGGTGAACGAATGTACCGCGCCGCCGTAGCTCAGCAGTTGCCAATCCACCCCGGCCGCGTTCATCTCATCTTCGAAGGCCGGCAGTTGTTCTTTCGGCACCAATGGGTCGGAGGCGCCGTGCATGACCAGGACGGCGCCCTGGATGTTCTGCGCATCGGCCGGGTTGGGCGTATCCAGGGTGCCGTGGAACGAAATCGCGGCCTTGAGCGGCGCCCCGGTGCGAGCCAGTTCCAGGGAACAGCAACCGCCAAAGCAAAAGCCAAACGTGGCCAGTTTCGAAACGTCGACCTGCGCTTCGCCCTGGCTTTGCAATTGTTCGAACGCGGCCTGCATGCGCTTGCGCAACAACGCTCGGTCATTCTTGAGCGGCATCATCGCCGCACCGGCCTCGTCGGCATTGGACGGGCGCACGGTTTGCCCATACAGATCGGCAATCAGCACCACGTAACCGTTCGCCGCCACTGACCGGGCGATTTCCTCGGCTCCTGCCCCTACGCCCATCCAATTCGGTGCCATCAGCAAACCCGGGCGCGGCCCCTGCTGGTGGGTATCGAAGGCCAGGCGGCTTTCATAGCTTTGGCCATCGAGCTGATACACCACCGAACGAACCGTAATCTGACTCATAGTTGACTTCCCCCTGGCGGAACAATGGAAATGAAAAAACCCGCCGAAGCGGGTTTTTCCTACAACGTGATTAAGCTGACAATTCAACCAACAGCTTGTTCAGGCGACGGACATAGGCCGCCGGGTCTTTCAGGCTGTCGCCGGCCGCCAGGGCCGCCTGGTCGAAGAGGATGTGCGACAGGTCGCCAAAACGCTCTTCGCTCTGCTCGTTGTCGAGCTTCTCCACCAGCGGGTGAGCCGGGTTGAATTCGAAGATCGGCTTGGAATCCGGGACTTTCTGGCCGCTGGCTTCGAGGATCTGGCGCATTTGCAGACCCAGGTCCTGCTCGCCGATGGCCAGGATCGCCGGGGAATCGGTCAGGCGGTGGGAAACGCGTACTTCGCTGACGGCATCGCCCAACGCAGTCTTGATCCGCTCCACCAGGCCTTCCTTGCTCTTGGCCACTTCCTCGGCGGCCTTCTTGTCTTCTTCCGAATCCAGGTTGCCAAGGTCCAAGTCGCCACGAGCCACGTCGACAAAGCTCTTGCCGTCGAATTCGTTGAGGTAGCTCATCAGCCACTCGTCGATGCGATCGGTGAGCAGCAGCACTTCGATGCCTTTCTTGCGGAAGACTTCCAGGTGCGGGCTGTTCTTGACCTGTGCATAAGTCTCGCCGGTCAGGTAATAGATCTTGTCCTGGCCTTCCTTGGCGCGGGCCAGGTAATCGGCCAGGCCAACGATCTGCTCGCCGTCGTCGCCCTGGGTCGAGGCAAAGCGCAGCAGGCCAGCGATCTTCTCCTTGTTGGCGAAGTCTTCGGCCGGACCTTCCTTCATCACCTGGCCGAAGTTCTTCCAGAAGCCCTTGTACTGCTCAGGCTCGTTCTTCGCCAATTTTTCCAACATGTCCAGCACGCGCTTGGTCAGTGCCGACTTCATGGAATCGATGATCGGATCTTTCTGCAGGATTTCCCGCGAAACGTTCAGCGACAGGTCGTTGGAGTCCACCACACCCTTGATGAAGCGCAGGTACAGCGGCAGGAACGATTCGGCCTGGTCCATCACGAACACACGCTGCACGTACAGCTTCAGGCCGCGTGGCGCTTCGCGCTGGTACAGATCGAACGGCGCACGGGCCGGCACGTACAGCAGCGAGCTGTATTCCAGCTTGCCTTCGACCTTGTTATGGCTCCAGCTCAGCGGATTCTCGTAGTCATGACCGATGTGCTTGTAGAACTCCTGGTATTCCTCGTCCTTGATCTCGGTGCGAGGACGGGTCCAGAGGGCACTGGCGCGGTTGACGGTTTCCCATTCCACTTCAGGCTTTTCTTCGCCTTCGGCCGCGGTGACTTCCTTCGGCAGCTCGATTGGCAGCGCGATGTGGTCTGAGTACTTCTTGATGATGTTGCGCAGGCGCCAGCCATCGGCGAACTCTTCTTCGCCAGACTTGAGGTGCAGGACGATGCGGGTGCCGCGATCAGCCTTGTCGAGGGTCGCGACTTCAAACTCGCCCTCGCCCTTGGACGACCAGTGCACGCCTTCGCTCGCAGCGAGGCCGGCACGGCGGCTGAACACTTCGACGTGGTCAGCGACGATGAACGCGGAATAGAAACCGACGCCGAACTGGCCGATCAGGTGCGAATCCTTCTTCTGGTCGCCGGACAGGTTCTTCATGAAATCGGCGGTGCCGGACTTGGCGATGGTGCCCAGGTGCGTGATCACCTCGTCGCGGCTCATGCCGATACCGTTGTCTTCGAGGGTGACGGTTTTCGCGTCCTTGTCGAAGCTCACACGGATTTTCAGCTCGGCGCCGCCTTCCAGCAGTTCTGGCTTGGACAGCGCTTCGAAACGTAATTTGTCGACAGCGTCGGAGGCGTTCGAAATCAGCTCGCGGAGGAAAATTTCCTTATTCGAATACAGCGAGTGAATCATCAGGTGCAGCAGTTGCTTCACCTCGGTCTGGAAGCCCAGGGTTTCCTTTTGAGTTTCCACGCTCATGGTCATCAAACTCCAAGTGGATGGTGGTGTCCGCCTCGCAGAGATTGGCGGCGGGATGTCCTCAAGGTGGGGGCAACTCGGGTGATTTCAAGAGCCGGCCGGCTTGGAGGGCGCCGGGATCTTGAAATGGGCCCGGGCAGTGGCGATGGGTTCGGCTTCAGCTTCCTGCCAGGCAGTGATCGCGACGTTGGCCACACGCCGCCCCTGGCGCCAGACCTGGCACCTCGCATAAGTATCGCGAAACTGCCCGGCTCGCAGGTAATCCAGGGAAAAATCGATGATCTTGGGTACACTGGCCGCATGTGTGGCGATCAGCAGATGAACGGCGGCCGATAGCTCCATGAATCCGGCGATGACCCCACCATGGATAGCAGGCAGTAAAGGGTTACCAATGTTGTCCTTATTGGCTGGCAGGCAAAACAGCCATTCATCGCCCTGGCGCGTGCATTCGACGCCGATGAGTTGCGCATAGGGAATCAAGGACAGCAGTCGCCCGACGTCGCCCTGCTCACACGCCTGGCGCAGTTGCGCCTCAGTGATGTCGGTCATGGTTTTTGCGCCGCAGCCGCCAGGCCGCCCTTTTTCATTCCGCGGGCGCTGTCACCCAGGCGCATGAAGGTGCCGACCACATGGGCAATGGGGTGCTCCGGATCGTCCTGATAGGCAAACCCACGGCTGAAGATCACGTCCGGCGTGATCCGATAGCACTGGGCAAAGCCATAGATAGCTTTGTCGGGCATGGCGGCGTGCATGTAGTCGATACGCAGGTCCAGGGTCGGACAGACTTCAAACTGCGGTAACACGCACAACGTCGACATGCCGCAAGCGGTGTCCATCAAGGTGGTCAACGCCCCGCCATGGACAATGCCCGTCAAGGGATTGCCAACGATCTGCGGGCTGTAAGGCAACACGACGGTTAATCCATCGCGACTGGCGCTGTGGAGTTTCAAGCCCAACACCTGACAGTGCCTGAGCGCAGATAAAAAGCGTGTCGCGCGGTCAAAAACGGAATCTTCAGCCATCGGTCCAATACTCCCCTCAAGGTACGCGATAAAGTTCCATCCGCCGGCAAGTTATATATCTATGGGATCAGGAGGAACTTAACCCCGGGGGCGCGGCTCAAACGGCCAGTAGTTATATCCATAAGGAGAAACACCCCATGCGTAAGACTTTTGCTATTGCCTTGATGTTGGCCGCCTCCCTCGGTCTCGCCGCCTGCGATAAAAAATCCGAGGACAAAGCTCAAGATGCCAACCAACACGCTGAACAAGCTCAGCAAGACATGAACAAAGCACAGGATAAAGTGAACGACGCGGCGAAAGAAAACGCCGAAGCTGCCAAAGCTCAGTCTGAATCGAACAGCGCCGCCCAGCAGGAACAAGCACCTGCCACCGCGCCTAAAACCAACTGATACGGTTTTGGCAGCAAAAGAAAACCCGCCTGGTGCGGGTTTTCTTGTATCTGGCATCCAGGAAAGTTGCTGCGCCGTCAGGCCGCTTCCTTGCCCGCCTCGGGCGCTGGCGCTTCGGTAGGCGTATAGACCATCACATCCAGTACATCCGAATGAAACTCGCGCTGATACAACACGAAGACCACGCCGGCACTCATCAACATGAATAACCAGGGGCTGACGAACCAGGCCAACATGGTCATGCCGAAATAATACGAACGCAGGCCGAAGTTGAACTGGTTGGCCGCCATTGAAATAACCCGCGCGGCTCTTGAAGCAAAAGCCTTGCGCTCCTGCTCGGACACATGCCGCTCACCGATCATCGGCGCCGACCCCACCAGGACCGCCGCGAAGTTGTATTGGCGCATGCACCAACTGAACGTGAAGAACGCGTAGACGAACACCAGCGCTAGGCAAAGAAGCTTCAGTTCCGCCATGCCTTGGGAGGCCTGCTGCACCAGTGGCAGGTCCGCCAGCAACGACACCGCCCGGTCGGACGCCCCGAGTACCGTCAGGATGCCCGCCAGGATAATCAACGTACTGGAGGCAAAAAACGATGCGTTGCGCTCCAGGTTGCCGATCACGCTGGCATCGGCGATGCGGTTGTCGCGCAGCAGCATGCGGCGCATCCAGTCTTCGCGGTACAGGTGCATGACACTGGCCAGGCAGGCCGTGTCGCGGGCTTTCCATGAGGCGTAACGGGTGTAGCCGGCCCAGCAGATGATGAACCAGATCGCGGCCAGGAGATGGATCAGGTTGGCTTGGATGAATGACATTCGATTTCCTGTGTGTCTAAAAACATGACGTCTAAAGCCAGACTGCCTTGCGGACCTGTGGGAGCGAGCTTGCTCGCGATGGCGTCGGATCAGTCAGAGATGAGGTGGCTGATAGACCGCTATCGCGAGCAAGCTCGCTCCCACAGGGTTCCATGCAGGCTTTCAGGACACTGCTTCGACGTTAGCCCACGAAAAAAGACACCGCACTCAAAAAAAAATGCCCCGTATCGATCGACACGGGGCATTTCGTTTCGTCGGCGAACTGACGGCGAGCGGCTTATGCCAAGGCCTCGCTGCGCTTGCCCAGCAGGCGGTCACACACCACCGCGACCGCCAGGGTCATGACCGAAGGCACCAGCCACGCCAGGCCTTGCTCGCTGAGCGGCAGGTGAGCGAGTTGCGCTGGCATCCAGTCCGCCAGGCCCGCGCCCTTGAGCGCATCGATCAGGCCAAACAGGAACGACACCAGCATCACCGGGCCGACGATGCGCCCTTGCTCGTGCCAGAAATCCTTGCAGAAGCTCAGGGCCACCAGGGCGATACATGGCGGGTAGATCGCGGTGAGGACCGGAATCGAGAACGCGATCAGCTTGGTCAGGCCCAGGTTGGATACCAACAGCGAGAACGCCGCCAGGATCACCACCAGGGTCTTGTAGGACAGCGGCAGGACGCGGCTGAAGTATTCCGCGCAGGCGCAGGTCAGGCCGACCGCCGTGACCAGGCATGCGAGGGAGATCAGTACCGCAAGGAAACCGCTGCCCAGGCTGCCGAACGTGTGCTGCACGTAGGCATGCAGCACGGCGGCGCCGTTGGTCGCGCCCACAGCCACTTCATGACTGCCGGAGCCCAGGCGGAACAGGCTGACGTAGACCAGGGCCAGCCCTACCCCGGCGATCAGCCCGGCGATGATCGCGTAACGGGTGATCAAGGCCGGCGACTCGACGCCCCGGGAGCGGATGGCGTTGACGATGACGATGCCGAAGACCAAGGCGCCCAGGGTATCCATAGTCAGGTAGCCATTGATGAAGCCTTGGGAGAACGGTGCCGCCACGTATTCGGGAGTCGCCACGCCGATATCGCCGGCTGGCAAGGCAAAAGCGGCAATACCGAGCACGGCCAGGGCGATGATTTTCAGCGGCGCGAGAAAACGTCCGACGGTATCCAGCAAGCGGCCCGGGTAGAGCGAGATGAAGAACACCAGGAGGAAGTACACCGCGCTGTAGAGGAACAGCGCCAGCGGGCTTTCGCCGGTCAATGGCGCCAGGCCGACTTCGAACGATACGGTGGCGGTTCGAGGCGTGGCGAACAGCGGGCCGACCGCCAGGTAGCACACGGCGGCCAGCAAGCCACCGGCAATCTTGCCGATCGGGCTGCTCAAGGCGTCCATCGCACCACCGACCTTGGCCAGTGCGACGACCGTGATCACCGGCAACCCTACCGCTGTGATCAAGAAGCCCAGCGCCGCCATCCAGACATGAGGCCCGGACTGCAAACCGACGATAGGCGGGAAGATGATGTTGCCGGCCCCGACGAACAGGGCAAATGTCATGAAACCAAGCGCCAGGATGTCCTGGCCTTTCAACACTTTCATTAAGGAAACCACACTACTGAATCGGAATTTAGAGAGGGATTTCCCTTATGGGTGAGGGAAATGCTGCCGATCCGTATGGGACCGGCCCGTTTAGCGCGTCGCTGCCTTGTGGGCCGCGGTCGCAAAATTGGCCGCCAGACTAACGAATTTGCGCGCAAAACGCACTGTTACAGGGCGAACTATCCGATACACGACGTATCTGTGTCGCGTTTTTGCATGTAAATGGTTGGCGACTGTCATTCCGTCATCGCGAGCAAGCTCGCTCCCACAATGAAATGCATTCATGCCCTTGTGGCGAGGGAGCTTGCTCCCGCTGGGCTGCGCAGCGGCCCCAATACAGGCAACCGGATCTATTCAGGTAAAACGGCGCTGCCTGGTTTACGACTGCTGCGCAGCCGAGCGGGAGCAAGCTCCCTCGCCACAAGAGCCGTCCTACATTATCCAGGTAGAGCAGATGCACAGGCATAGGGCCAGGAACGACAAAGGCCACCCGAAGGTGGCCTTTGTTGCTGGAACAAAAAAGTCAGCCGAAGCTTACTTCTTCATTTCCCAGCCAGTCAGCTCGGCCAGGGCCTTGCCGATGTCTGCCAGCGAACGCACGGTTTTCACGCCTGCGTCTTGCAGTGCAGCGAATTTCTCGTCTGCAGTGCCTTTGCCGCCGGAGATGATTGCGCCAGCATGGCCCATGCGCTTGCCCGGAGGAGCAGTCACACCTGCAATGTAGGAAACAACCGGCTTGGTCACGTTTGCCTTGATGTAGGCAGCGGCTTCTTCTTCAGCGGAACCGCCGATCTCACCGATCATGACGATCGCTTCGGTCTTCGGGTCTTCCTGGAACAGCTTCAGGATGTCGATGAAGTTCGAGCCCGGGATCGGGTCACCGCCGATGCCGACGCAAGTCGACTGACCGAAACCGGCGTCAGTGGTCTGCTTCACAGCTTCGTAGGTCAGGGTGCCGGAACGGGAAACGATACCGACCTTGCCTGGCAAGTGAATGTGACCTGGCATGATGCCGATCTTGCATTCGCCTGGAGTGATCACGCCTGGGCAGTTAGGGCCGATCAGGGTGATACCCAGCTCGTCGCACTTGACCTTGGCTTCCAGCATGTCGATGGTCGGGATGCCTTCGGTGATGCAAACGATCAGCTTGATGCCGCCGAACGCTGCTTCAAGGATGGAGTCCTTGCAGAACGGAGCTGGAACGTAGATCACGCTGGCGGTGGCGCCAGTGGCAGCTACAGCGTCTTTCACGGTGTTGAAGACAGGCAGGCCCAGGTGCTCGGTGCCGCCTTTGCCTGGCGTTACGCCGCCAACCATCTTGGTGCCGTATTCGATGGCTTGCTGGGTGTGGAAACTACCTTGCGAACCGGTAATACCCTGGCAGATAACCTTGGTGTCTTTGTTGATCAGGACGCTCATTATTTGCCCTCCGCAGCTTTAACGACTTGTTGAGCAGCGTCGGTCAGGCTGGTAGCAGCGATGATGTTCAAACCGCTTTCTGCCAGTACTTTAGCGCCCAGCTCAGCGTTGTTGCCTTCGAGGCGAACAACAACCGGGATTTTCACGCCGACTTCTTTCACGGCGCCGATGATGCCTTCGGCAATCATGTCGCAGCGAACGATGCCGCCGAAGATGTTGACCAGTACTGCAGCGACGTTGGTGTCGGACAGGATGATCTTGAACGCTTCGGTAACGCGTTCCTTGGTAGCACCGCCGCCCACGTCGAGGAAGTTGGCTGGCTTGCCGCCGTGCAGGTTGACGATGTCCATGGTACCCATGGCCAGGCCAGCGCCGTTGACCATGCAACCGATGTTGCCTTCCAGGGCTACGTAGTTCAGTTCGAACTTGGCAGCGTGCGCTTCGCGCGGATCGTCTTGCGACGGATCGTGGAAAGTCTTCAGCTTAGGCTGACGGTACATGGCGTTGGCGTCGATGTTGATCTTGGCATCGAGGCAGTGCAGGTCGCCGTCGGCCTTGATCACCAGCGGGTTCACTTCCAGCAGTGCCAGGTCGTGGTCCTGGAACAGCTTGGCCAGACCTACGAAGATCTTGGCGAATTGAGTGACCTGCTTGCCTTCCAGGCCCAGCTGGAATGCCAGCTCGCGGCCCTGGAATGGCTGTGCGCCAACCAGTGGATCGATGGTGGCCTTGAGGATTTTCTCAGGGGTGTCGTGAGCGATTTTCTCGATGTCCACGCCACCTTCGGTGGAAGCCATGAACACGATGCGGCGGCTCGAACGGTCAACGACAGCGCCCAGGTACAGCTCTTTAGCGATATCAGTGCACGATTCAACCAGGATCTTGGTGACTGGCTGACCGTTGGCGTCGGTCTGGTAAGTCACCAGACGCTTGCCCAGCCACTGCTGTGCGAAGGCTTTGGCGTCTTCTTTGCTGCGAACCAGCTTGACGCCGCCCGCTTTACCGCGACCACCGGCGTGAACCTGGGCTTTGACAACCCATTCGCTGCCACCGATTTTGTCGCAAGCTTCTGCTGCCGCTTCCGGGGTGTCTACAGCGTAGCCGGTGGATACTGGCAGGCCGTACTCAGCGAACAGCTGCTTACCCTGATACTCGTGAAGATTCATGCTTATTACCGTCTTCGTTAGGTACTGCGCATTCGGTGCTGCACCGTTGTGGTGCCGCACCACCTGTGACTGCTGCTTGCGTAGCGTTCCGGTGTACCGGTACCACTACGCAAGGCTGCGTCCAGCGGATATTCCGCGGTGAGTCTTGCTCGCAAGGCTCACGACGGGCCATACCGCCGTGGTTTCTTATTATCTGTTAACGCTTCTTGCGGTTGGCCACGTGGATGGCGCCGCCATTCACGGCCAGGGCCGCTTCGTGCAAGGCTTCGGACAGGGTCGGATGGGAGAAGACCATCATGCCCAGGTCTTCAGCGCTGGTGCCGAATTCCATACCGATCGCGCCTTGCTGTACCAGCTCGGCAGCGCTTGGGCCGATAACGTGAACGCCCAATACGCGATCCGTCTTGGCATCGGCGATGACTTTCACGAAACCACCGGTGTCGTTGGCTGCCATGGCACGGCCGGAGGCGGCGAACGGGAAGGTGCCGACGTTAACTTCAACGCCTTCGGCTTTCAAGGCCTGCTCGGTTTTACCAACCCATGCGATTTCCGGGTGGGTATAGATAACCGATGGGATCAGGTCATAGTTCATCTGGGCCTTGTGGCCCTTGATGCGCTCGACAACCATGATGCCTTCTTCGGAAGCCTTGTGGGCCAGCATCATGCCGCGAACCACGTCACCGATGGCGAACACGCCCGGTACGGCGGTTGCGCAATGGTCATCGACCGCGATGAAACCACGCTCGTCGATTTCCACGCCGCAATCGGCGGACAGCAGGTCAGTGGTCACTGGACGACGGCCGACCGCAACGATCAACTTGTCGAAGGTGATGGTCTGTTCGCCGTTGGCGTCGGTGTAGTTCACCACGACTTCTTCGCCGTTGACCTTGGAGCCGGTCACACGGGCACCCAGCTTGATGTCCAGGCCTTGCTTGGTCAGGGTCTTCAGCGCTTCCTTGGAAACCGCGGTGTCAGCGGCCATCAGGAATGTGTCGAGGGCTTCGAGCACGGTCACTTGCGAACCCAGGCGCGACCATACCGAACCCAGCTCGAGACCGATCACGCCAGCGCCGATCACGCCCAGGCGTTTTGGCACGGACTGGAATTCCAGGGCGCCAGTGGAGTCGACGATGACGTTCTGGTCAACTGGAGCAGGCGGGATGTCGATCGGACGCGAGCCTGGCGCCAGGATGACGTTCTCGGCTTCGATCACTTCGACCGAGCCGTCAGGCTTGGTCACTTCGACTTTCTTGCCCAGCAGCAGCTTGCCGTGGCCTTCGATGGAGGTGACGCCGTTGGCCTTGAACAGGGTGGCAACACCGCTGGTCAGGTTCTTGACGATGCCAGCCTTGCGGCCAACCATCGCGGCTACGTCCATCTTCACTTCACCGGTAGAGATACCGTGAACGTTGAAGCTTTCCTTGGCTTCCTTGTACTTCCAGGAGCTGTCCAGCAGCGCCTTGGATGGAATGCAACCGACGTTCAGGCAAGTACCGCCCAAGGCCTGTTTGCCTTCCTTGTCGGTGTATTTCTCGATGCAGGCAGTGGAAAGGCCCAGTTGCGCAGCCTTGATGGCCGCTACGTAGCCGCCAGGGCCCGCACCAATCACTACCACGTCGAATTTCTGAGTCATAAAAGATTCCTTTTAGCTGCAAGCTTCAAGCCGCAAGCTGCAAGTTGAAAGCCGTACTCGCTCGCTCTGAGCTCGCGGCTTGCCACTTGCAGCTTGCAGCTGCTTTTTTAAATATCCAGGAGCAGACGAGCCGGATCTTCCAGCAGGTTCTTGATGGTGACCAGGAACGTCACGGCTTCTTTGCCGTCGATCAGGCGGTGATCGTAGGACAGTGCCAGGTACATCATCGGACGAATCACGACCTGACCGTTGATCGCCATCGGACGCTGCAGGATGTTGTGCATGCCCAGGATAGCCGCTTGTGGCGGGTTGACGATCGGGGTCGACATCATCGAACCGAATGTACCACCGTTGGTGATGGTGAACGTACCGCCGGTCATCTCTTCGATGGACAGCTTGCCGTCACGGGCCTTCTTGCCGAAGGTGGCGATGCCGCCTTCGATTTCGGCCAGGCTCATCAGCTCGGCGTTGCGCAGGACCGGAACCACCAGGCCACGATCACTGGAGACCGCGACACCGATGTCGGCGTAGCCGTGGTAGACGATGTCGGAACCGTCGATCGACGCGTTGACGGCCGGGAAGCGTTTCAGCGCTTCGGTGGCAGCCTTGACGAAGAACGACATGAAGCCCAGGCGTACGCCATTGTGGGACTTCTCGAACAGGTCCTTGTACTTCGAACGCAGGGCCATGACTTCGGTCATGTCGACTTCGTTGAACGTGGTCAGCATCGCCATGTTCGACTGGGCTTCAACCAGACGCTCGGCAACCTTGGCACGCAGGCGGGTCATCGGAACGCGTTTCTCGACGCGGTCACCGGCAGCGAACACTGGCGCGGAAGCGGCAGGCGCGGCTGGCTTGGCCGGTGCGGCGGCTGGAGCGGCTTTCTTGGCGGCAACGGCTGCAACCACGTCTTCCTTGGTCACACGACCACCCTTGCCGGTGCCGGCAACGGAAGCGATGTTGATGCCATTCTCTTCAGCCAGCTTGCGAGCAGCTGGAGCGGCGACTGGATCGTCTTCGCCCGAAGCAGCAGGCGCAGCGGCCTGAGCGGCAGCCGGTGCAGCAGCGGCGGCTGGAGCGGCAGCAGCAGCGCCGCCCTCTTCGATCGAGCCCAGGACCTGGTTCGACAGAACGGTAGCGCCTTCTTCGGCAACGATTGCGCCCAGTACGCCGTCAGCTTCGGCCAATACTTCCAGCACGACCTTGTCGGTCTCGATGTCGACGATCAGGTCGTCACGCTTGACGGCCTCGCCTGGTTTCTTGTGCCAGGTGGCAACGGTGCCATCGGCAACCGATTCCGGGAATGACGGGGCTTTGATTTCGATAGCCATTATCTGTGGGTCCTTAAAATTCGGTTTCAGTCAGCGCGAAGGCGTTAAACAGTGAAAGCATCTTGCAGCAGTTTTTCCTGCTGCTCGGCGTGCATCGACGCATAACCACACGCAGGTGCAGCGGAAGCATCACGGCCGGCATATTCCAGGCCCAGGGCCTTGTTATGGTTGCCGATGCTGCGACGCAGGTGATGCTGGCTGCTGTACCACGCGCCTTGGTTCATCGGTTCTTCCTGACACCACACCACGTGGGTGAGGTTGGTGTAAGGCGCGATGGCCTCCATCAGGTCCTCTTCCGGGAACGGATAAAGCTGCTCGATACGCACGATGGCGATGTCTTCGCGGCCTTCGGCACGACGTTTTTCCAGCAAGTCGTAGTAGACCTTGCCGCTGCACAGGACCAGGCGAGTCACCTTCGCCGCGTCCAGGGTATCGATTTCCGAAATGACGGTCTGGAACGAGCCTTCGGCCAGGTCTTCGAGCGTGGAGATTGCCAGTTTGTGACGCAGCAGCGACTTCGGTGTCAGCACGATCAGCGGCTTGCGCAGCGGACGGATGACCTGGCGACGCAGCAGGTGGTAGATCTGCGCCGGGGTGGTCGGTACGCAAACCTGGACGTTGTGCTCGGCGCACAGCTGCAGGTAGCGTTCCAGACGTGCCGACGAGTGCTCCGGACCCTGCCCTTCATAACCGTGTGGCAACAGCATGGTCAGACCGCAGAGACGGCCCCACTTGTGCTCGCCGCTGGTGATGAACTGGTCGACAACCACCTGGGCACCGTTGGCGAAGTCGCCGAACTGGGCTTCCCAGATCACCAGCGCATTCGGCTCGGTGGTGGAATAGCCATATTCGAACGCCAGGACGGCTTCCTCGGACAGCAGCGAATCGTACAGGTCGAAACGTGGCTGGCCTTTGTACAGGTGTTGCAGCGGGATGTAGGTGCTGGCGTCTTTCTGGTTGTGCAGCGCCGCGTGGCGGTGCGAGAAAGTGCCGCGGCCTACGTCCTGGCCGGTGATGCGGATCGGGTGACCTTCGAACGCCAGGGTCGCGTACGCCATGGTTTCGGCGTAACCCCAGTTGATCGGCAGGCCGCCGGCTTGCATCTTCTGACGGTCTTCGTAGATTTTCGCGACCTGGCGCTGGACCACGAAGCCTTCCGGGATTTCCAGCAGCTTGGCGGACAGTTCCTGCAAGGTCTTGAGGTCGAAGCGCGTGTCGTGACGAGCAGTCCAGGCGTGGCCCAGGTATGGACGCCAGTCCACGAACAACTCTTTGTTCGGCTCTTTGACCAGGCTTTTTACAACGTGCAGGCCGTTGTCCAGGGCGTTGCGATATTCATCGACTTTTTCCTGGACGCGCGCGGCATCCAGAACACCGCTCTGGGTCAGGCGATCGGCATACAGCTCACGGGTGGTGCGCTGCTTGGCGATCTGCTGGTACATCAGCGGCTGGGTGCCACTTGGCTCGTCGGCCTCGTTGTGGCCGCGACGACGGTAGCAGACCAGGTCGATGACCACGTCGCGCTTGTACTGCATGCGGTAGTCGATGGCCAACTGGGTCACGAACAGCACGGCTTCCGGGTCATCGCCATTCACATGGAGAATCGGCGCCTGGATCATTTTCGCGACGTCGGTTGCGTACTCGGTGGAACGCGAGTCCAGCGGGTTGCTGATGGTGAAGCCGACCTGGTTGTTGATCACGATGTGCACGGTACCGCCGGTCTTGAAACCGCGGGTCTGCGACATCTGGAAGGTTTCCATGACCACGCCTTGACCGGCGAATGCCGCGTCACCGTGGATGGAGATCGGCAGCACCTTCTCACCGGTCGGATCGTTGCGACGATCCTGGCGGGCACGGACGGAACCCTCGACCACCGGAGAAACGATTTCCAGGTGGGACGGGTTGAACGCCATGGCCAGGTGGACTTCGCCACCGGTGGTCATCACGTTGGACGAGAAGCCCTGGTGGTACTTCACGTCACCGGAGCCCAGCTCGACCTTCTTCTTGCCTTCGAACTCGTCGAACAGCTCGCGCGGGTTCTTGCCGAAGGTGTTGACCAGTACGTTCAGGCGGCCACGGTGGGCCATGCCGATAACGACTTCCTTGGTGCCGTAGGAACCGGAACGCTGGATCAGCTCGTCGAGCATCGGAATCAGGCTTTCGCCGCCTTCCAGGCCGAAACGCTTGGTGCCCGGGTATTTGGTACCCAGGTATTTCTCCAGGCCTTCACCGGCAGTGACGCGCTCGAGCAAGTGGCTCTTGATGTCGGCGGAGTACGTCGGACGGCCACGAACGCTTTCCAGACGCTGCTGGAACCACTGGCGCTGCTCGGAATCGGTGATGTGCGTGAATTCAGCGCCGATGGTGCGGCAATATGTCTGCTGCAACGCTTCGTGAATTTCGCGTAGGCTCGCTTCCTCTTTGCCGATGAACAGGTCGCCGGCACGGAAGGTCGTATCAAGGTCGGCATTGGTCAAGCCGTAATGAGTGATCGACAGGTCTGCAGGTGCAGGACGCTGCCACAGCCCCAGCGGGTCAAGCTGGGCTGCCTGGTGGCCACGCATCCGGTAGGCCTGGATCAGTCGCAGCACTTCAACTTGCTTCTTCTCATGCTCGGAGCTCACGCTGCCGGCAGACACCGGTTGAGCGCGGCGCTGGTTCTTTGCCAGCAGCACGAAATGATCGCGAATCGTCGAGTGCGAAACATCGGTGGCAGAGTTACCGTCAGCCGGCAACTTCTGAAAGTAGGTGCGCCATTCTTCTGGCACAGCGTTAGGGTCGTGCAGGTAGAGCTCGTAGAGCTCTTCCACATAGGCAGCGTTACCACCGGAGAGGTGGGCACTGTTCCACATGCGCTGCATCACGCTTTCTTGCATGCTTGGTCACCCTCGATTAGGGGAACACCACCGGCGAAAACACCGAGCAAACTTGCAGAAGTCCGAGTGCAGCGACTAAAACAAGCCACTTAGGATCACGCTGATAGTCCGGGTACCAGCCCGGATGCCCCTGCTTGTCTCATTTCTTCAAAATAAGAACCGCCGCTTTGTAAGCGGCTGTTCTGGTTATAGCCAGGACGTGGGTTGAAGCCCACGCCCTCGCCTCTACGGGTACAGCGGTTCTACGGGTACAGCAGCTGAATCACACGCCGTTTTGCAGCAGCATGTTACGTACGTGACCGATGGCCTTAGTCGGGTTCAGGCCTTTCGGGCAGACGTTGACGCAGTTCATGATCCCGCGGCAGCGGAATACGCTGAACGGGTCATCCAGTGCGGCCAGACGCTCGGACGTCTTGGTATCACGGCTGTCTGCCAGGAAGCGGTACGCTTGCAGCAGGGCGGCCGGGCCCAGGAACTTGTCCGGGTTCCACCAGAACGATGGGCACGAGGTCGAGCAGCAGGCGCACAGGATGCACTCGTACAGACCGTCGAGCTTTTCACGCTCTTCAGGGGACTGCAGACGCTCGATGGCCGGAGCCGGCGTGTCGTTCTGCAGGAATGGCTTCACCTTCTCGTATTGCTTGTAGAAGATGCTCATATCGACGACCAGGTCACGGATGACCGGCAAACCTGGCAGCGGGCGAACGATCAGCTTGTTGCCCTTGACCACGGCCGACAGCGGCGTGATGCAGGCCAGGCCGTTCTTGCCGTTGATGTTCATGCCGTCGGAGCCGCAAACGCCCTCGCGGCACGAGCGACGATAGGAGAAACCTTCGTCCTGCTCTTTGATCAAGGCCAGCACGTCCAGCACCATCAGGTCTTTACCACCGGTATCGACCTGGAAGTCCTGCATGAACGGCGCGGCGTCCTGATCAGGGTTGTAGCGATAAACACTGACTTGCAACATAGCGGTCACCCTTAATAAGTCCGGACTTTTGGTTCGAAAGTCGGAACAGTCTTCGGCGAGAAGTTCACGGCACGCTTGGCGACGCGTTTTTCACCCGGGAAGTACAAGGTGTGGCACAGCCAGTTTTCGTCGTCACGGTCTTCGAAGTCTTCGCGGGCGTGGGCACCACGGGACTCTTTGCGCACTTCTGCGGCGATGGCGGTGGCTTCGGCCACTTCCAGCAGGTTCTGCAATTCCAGCGCTTCGATACGGGCAGTGTTGAACGCCTGCGACTTATCGTTGATCTTCACGTTGGCGATTCGTTCACGCAATTGTGCGAGCTGGGCAATACCCTTCTGCATGTATTCGCCGGTACGGAACACACCGAAGTAGTTCTGCATGCAGTTTTGCAACTCGCGACGCAGGGTTGCCACGTCTTCGCCTTCGGTACGCTCGTTCAGAGCAGACAGGCGCGCCAGGGCGGTTTCGATGTTGGCGTCGGTGGCATCGTCGTATTCGATACCGTCGGACAGCGCTTTCTCCAGGTGCAGGCCGGCGGCGCGACCGAAGACCACCAGGTCGAGCAGCGAGTTGCCGCCCAGGCGGTTGGCACCGTGGACCGATACGCAAGCCACTTCACCCACCGCGAACAGGCCAGGGATGATTTCGTCCACGCCTTCGGCGTTCTGGGTCATTGCCTGGCCATGAATGTTGGTGGCAACGCCGCCCATCATATAGTGGCAGGTTGGAACCACTGGAACCGGCGCGACAACAGGATCGACGTGAGCGAAGGTCTTGGACAGTTCGCAGATACCTGGCAGGCGGCTGTGCAGCACTTCCTCGCCAAGGTGATCGAGCTTGAGCATCACGTGGTCGCCATTCGGGCCACAGCCGTTGCCGGCGATGATCTCTTTAACCATCGAACGAGCCACGACGTCACGACCAGCAAGGTCCTTGGCGTTCGGCGCATAACGTTCCATGAAACGCTCGCCGTGCTTGTTGATCAGGTAACCGCCTTCACCACGGCAACCTTCGGTGACCAGTACACCGGCGCCGGCGATGCCGGTCGGGTGGAACTGCCACATTTCGATGTCTTGTACCGGCACGCCAGCACGCAGGGCCATGCCGACGCCGTCACCGGTGTTGATCAGGGCATTGGTGGTGGATGCGTAGATACGGCCCGCACCGCCGGTCGCCAGTACGGTGGCCTTGGCGCGGATGTAGGTGGTTTCGCCAGTTTCGATGCAGATCGCGATCACACCGACGAACGCGCCGTCCTGGTTCTTCACCAGGTCAACGGCGTAGTACTCGTTCAGGAACGTGGTACCGGCTTTCAGGTTGCCCTGATAAAGGGTGTGCAGCAGGGCGTGACCGGTACGGTCGGACGCCGCGCAAGTACGCGCAGCCTGGCCGCCCTTGCCGTAGTCCTTGGACTGGCCACCGAACGGACGCTGGTAGATGCGACCTTGCTCGGTACGGGAGAATGGCATGCCCATGTGGTCCAACTCGAACACCGCGGCCGGGCCTTCCTGACACATGTATTCGATAGCGTCCTGGTCACCGATGTAGTCGGAACCCTTGACGGTATCGTACATGTGCCAGCGCCAGTCATCGTTCGGGTCGGCCGAAGCGATGGCGCAGGTGATGCCACCCTGGGCGGAAACCGTGTGCGAACGCGTCGGGAAAACCTTGGTGATCACGGCAGTCTTGTGACCGCCCTGTGCCAGTTGCAGCGCAGCGCGCATGCCGGCACCGCCACCACCAATAATGATGGCGTCGAAAGAAATCGTTGGAATGTTAGCCATGGATCAGATACCCCAGAGAATCTGCACACCCCAGACGAAGTAAGCGAACATCGCAACGCCGCATACCGCCTGGAAAAGGAAACGTACGGCAGTCGCCGACTTGCCGAACGCCATTTGCGTCAGGTAGTCGGTCGCGATGGTCCACATGCCGACCCAGGCGTGAGCGCCCAGTGCGACAAGTGCCAGCAGACTGAAGATACGCATCCAGTTGTTTGCGAACAGTTCATGCCATTGGGCGTAGCCAATGCCAGGGTTTGCCACGACATATCCGATCAGGAAAATGAAGTAAGCCGCGAGAACGACCGCAGACACACGCTGGGCCATCCAGTCGTAGAGGCCCGAACGCGAAAGGTTCGTGACGTTGGTTACCATATCCAGACTCCTGCCAGAACGATCAGCACCGCAGACACGGCGATAATGATTTTCGAGCCCAGCTTGCCGCCTTCCAGCGTCTCACCGATGCCCATGTCCATGATCAAGTGGCGCACACCGGCAACCAAGTGATACAGCAAGGCGGACAGGATGCCCCAAATCACTAGCTTGGCTAGCGGACTGGTCAGACACGCTTTCACCTGACCGAAGCCTTCTTCCGAATCGAGCGACTTGTCCAATGCATAAAGCATGATGGCCAGGCTGACGAAGAGGATGACACCGGAAATACGGTGAAGAATGGACGTGTAAGCAGTGACTGGGAGTTTGATGGTCCTTAGGTCTAGGTTTACAGGTCGTTGGCTTTTCACGGCTTTTTTTTCACACTGAAGAGCCCCTAACAATCAGGGCAAAGTTGTTGGGGCGCGCACTGGTCAGGTACTCACCACCCAGGGAGTGACGACCCCCAAGAAAGCAGGCCCAAAAGCCCCTGGCGGTCGGTGGCCGAGTATAGACAGTTAGGCTACTAATGACAACGCGTTCACCTTCCCCTAATAGCGCATTGCACATATGGCGCAAAAGGCGTAAACGGCAGGCAATTTCGCGGAAAAAGTCCGGTTAAAGCCTTCTGGAGCAAGACTTTAGGCAAATTGACATTCGGATTTATCTCACTATAGTGGTGCGGGCCCTGCGTGGGGGGTCTGTCTGATGATTCCAAGCATTAATAGGAGGCCACATGGCTGACAAAAAAGCGCAGTTGATCATCGAGGGCGCAGCCCCCGTCGAGCTGCCCATTTTAACCGGCACCGTTGGTCCCGATGTAATCGACGTACGGGGCCTGACGGCCACGGGCCGTTTCACCTTTGACCCGGGTTTCATGTCGACCGCCTCGTGCGAATCGAAAATCACCTATATCGACGGCGACAACGGCATCCTGCTGCACCGCGGCTACCCGATCGAGCAACTGGCTGAAAAATCGGACTACCTGGAAACCTGCTACCTGCTGCTCAACGGCGAACTGCCGACCGCAGAGCAGAAGGCCCAGTTCGTCAGCACCGTGAAGAACCACACCATGGTTCACGAACAGTTGAAGACCTTCTTCAACGGCTTCCGTCGCGATGCCCACCCGATGGCCGTCATGTGCGGCGTTGTCGGCGCTCTCTCGGCCTTCTACCACGACTCCCTGGACATCAATAATCCCCAGCATCGCGAAATCTCCGCGATCCGCCTGGTGGCGAAGATGCCGACCCTGGCAGCCATGGTCTACAAGTACTCCATGGGCCAGCCCATGATGTACCCGCGCAACGACCTGACCTATGCAGAGAACTTCCTGCATATGATGTTCAACACCCCGTGCGAGATCAAACCGATCAGCCCGGTGCTCGCCAAGGCCATGGACCGGATCTTCATCCTCCATGCCGACCACGAGCAGAATGCCTCTACCTCCACCGTGCGCCTGGCCGGTTCGTCGGGTGCCAACCCGTTCGCCTGTATCGCCGCCGGTATCGCCGCACTCTGGGGCCCTGCCCACGGCGGTGCGAACGAAGCGGTGCTGACCATGCTCGATGAAATCGGCGATGTCTCGAACATCGACAAGTTCATCGCCAAGGCCAAGGACAAGAACGATCCGTTCAAGCTGATGGGCTTCGGTCACCGGGTCTACAAGAACCGCGACCCGCGCGCCACCGTCATGAAGCAGACCTGCGACGAAGTGCTCAAGGAACTGGGAATCAAGAACGATCCGCAACTCGAACTGGCCATGCGCCTGGAAGAGATCGCCCTGACCGATCCGTACTTCATCGAGCGCTCGCTGTACCCGAACGTCGACTTCTACTCGGGGATCATCCTCAAGGCGATCGGTATTCCAACCAGCATGTTCACCGTGATCTTCGCCCTGGCGCGGACCGTCGGCTGGATCTCCCACTGGAAGGAAATGCTCTCCAGCCCGTACAAGATCGGCCGTCCACGCCAGCTGTACACCGGCTACGAGTCGCGCGACATCACCAAGCTGGAAGACCGCAAGTAAGGCTTGCCTTGCGCTAGGTTCCTGACTGCACCGAAACAGCCCCCGCTTCTTATATAAGCGGGGGCTGTTTTGTTTATGCCTCTTTTATCCGATCCAGAAACTGCATTGGCAGAACCGACGCCATCGCGAGCAAGCTCGCTCCCACAGTTGGCCTGTTGTGAAACCCAAACTTGTGCTCACTGGAGATCCCCTGTGGGAGCGAGCTTGCTCGCGATGGCGGCAGGCCTGCCACCCACGAACCCGGCACAAAAAAATACCCCGGCCTCTCGACCGGGGTATTTCTTCAAGCACTTATCGCTGCATTAGTGGTTAACCGCCCCACTCGCCCCAAGGCCAGTCTGCGAACGCACGAACTGCGGGAAGAACAGCGCCCGCTCGTTGGCACCTTCAGCCGACTTGTCAGTGACGGAGAAGAACCAGATGCCGGTAAACGCGATGATCATCGAGAACAGCGCCGGGTATTCATACGGGAAGATAGCCTTCTCGTGACCCAAGATCTGTACCCAAATGGTCGGGCCGAGGATCATCAGGCCCACGGCACTGACCAGGCCCAGCCAGCCGCCGATCATGGCGCCACGGGTGGTCAGCTTCTTCCAGTACATCGAAAGCAGCAGCACCGGGAAGTTGCAGCTCGCCGCGATGGAGAACGCCAGGCCCACCATGAACGCGATGTTCTGCTTCTCGAACAGGATGCCCAGGCCGATCGCCAGCACTGCCAGGGCAATGGTGGTGATCTTCGAGACGCGGATCTCATCCTTCTCGTTGGCCTTGCCTTTCTTGATCACGCTGGCATACAGGTCATGAGACACCGCTGAGGCACCGGCCAGGGTCAGGCCCGCTACCACCGCCAGGATGGTCGCGAACGCCACCGCCGAGATGAAGCCCAGGAAGATGCTGCCGCCCACCGCGTTGGCCAGGTGCACCGCCGCCATGTTGTTGCCGCCCAGCAAGGCACCTGCCGCGTCCTTGAAGGCGGGGTTGGTGCTGACCAGCAGGATCGCGCCAAAGCCGATGATGAAGGTCAGGATGTAGAAATAGCCGATGAAGCCAGTGGCATACAGCACGCTCTTGCGAGCTTCCTTGGCGTCGCTCACGGTGAAGAAGCGCATCAGGATGTGTGGCAGGCCAGCGGTACCGAACATCAGGGCCAAGCCCAGGGAGAAGGCCGAGATCGGATCCTTCACCAGGCCGCCAGGGCTCATGATCGCCTCACCTTTAGGGTGGACCTTGACCGCTTCGGCGAACAGCATGTTGAAGTCGAAGTTGACGTGCTTCATCACCATCAGGGCCATGAACGACGCACCCGACAGCAACAACACAGCCTTGATGATCTGCACCCAAGTGGTGGCCAGCATGCCGCCGAACAGCACATAGAGGCACATCAGGATGCCGACCAGGATGACCGCAACGTGGTAGTCCAGGCCGAACAGCAGTTGGATCAGCTTGCCGGCGCCGACCATTTGCGCGATCAGGTAGAACGCCACCACCACCAATGAGCCGGAGGCGGACAGACTGCGGATCTGGGTTTGCCCGAGGCGATAGGACGCCACGTCGGCAAAGGTGTATTTACCCAGGTTGCGCAGGCGTTCGGCGATCAGGAACAAGATGATCGGCCAGCCTACCAGGAAGCCGATGGAGTAGATCAGGCCGTCATAGCCCGAAGTGAACACCAGCGCGGAAATCCCCAGGAAAGACGCCGCCGACATGTAGTCACCGGCAATTGCCAGGCCGTTCTGGAAGCCAGTGATCTTGCCGCCGGCCGCATAGTAGTCGGACGCCGAGTTGTTTTTCTTCGACGCCCAGTATGTGATGTACAGGGTCGCGCCAACGAAGGCCACGAACATCAGGATAGCGGCAACGTTGAGGGGTTGTTTCTGCACGGCACCGGTCAGCGCTTCAGCCGCCCAGGCGCCCGGTGCAAATGCTGCAATGCTCAGAAGAGCCAGTAGACGCCGGATCATTGCTGAGCCTCCTTGAGAATCGCATTGTTCAGGTCGTCGAACTCGCCGTTGGCACGTCGCACGTAAATGCCCGTCAGGACGAAGGCCGAGAGAATCAGGCCGACCCCGATAGGGATACCCCAAGTGATGGTGGATCCGGGGGACATTTTGGCCCCGAGAATATGCGGCCCGTAGGCGATCAGAAGGATGAAGCCGGAATACAGCCCAAGCATGATCGCCGAGAGAATCCAGGCGAATTTTTCTCGTTTCTTCACCAGCTCCTTGAAGCGCGGGCTGTTTTGAATCGAGAGGTAAATGCTGTCGTTCATTGTTTTTATCCTCGCAGCACAGATTTATTTGGAACAGCTCTACTCTATGCGGCTCGAGGCCAGGTTCCAGACGACCTTAGTATTAGAACGACATGACGGCTTTGCCAGTTTCCCGCAAAAAAACCCAAGCCCCTCCCCTGTGGGAGCGAGCTTGCTCGCGATGGCGGTAGCACAGTCAGTGTAGATGCAAGCTGACACACCGCTATCGCGAGCAAGCTCGCTCCCACAGGGGTTTGCGTTGCGCGCAGAATTGCAGGCACAAAAAAACCGCATGACACAACGTCATGCGGCTTTCGGAACAGCCAGACCGGGCCGATTACTTGCCGGTCCACTCCTTCACGCGGTCCGGGTGCTTGGCGACCCAATCCTTGGCAGCCGCTTCCGGCTTGGCACCTTCCTGGATCGCCAGCATGACTTCGCCGATCTCGTCTTTCGACGCCCACTGGAACTTCTTCAGGAACTCGACCACTTCCGGTGCCTTGGCTTCCAGGCCCTTGCTGCCGATGCTGTTCACAGTCTCAGCCGCGCCATAGACGCCTTTCGGGTCTTCCAGGAAGCGCAGTTTCCATTTGGCGAACATCCAGTGCGGCACCCAACCGGTGACGGCGATGGATTCCTGTTTTTTCTCGGCACGGGTCAGCTCGGCGATCATGCCGGCGCCGGAACTGGCCTTGAGTTGATAACCGGTCAGGTCGTAATCCTTGATCGCCTGTTCGGTCTTGAGCATCACGCCTGAACCGGCGTCGATGCCGACGATGCGTTTCTTGAAGGAGTCATCGGTCTTCAGGTCTTCGAGCGACTTGGCCTTAACGTACTCCGGCACGATCAAGCCGATTTTCGCATCCTTGAAGTTAGGGCCATAGTCGACGACCTGGTCCTTGTTCTTGGTCCAGTAATCGCCATGGGTCACCGGCAACCAGGCCGATAGCATCGCATCGAGCTTGCCGGTGGCAACGCCCTGCCACATGATTCCGGTCGCGACGGCTTGCAGCTTCACGTCATAGCCGAGTTTCTGCTTGATCACCTCGGCAGCCACGTGGGTAGTCGCGACGCTGTCGGACCAGCCGTCAACGTAGCCAATGCTCAAGGTTTTGGTCTCGGCGCTTGCCAGGGTGGAGCTGATCGCCAGTACCAGTGCGGCACCTGCGCCCAAGATTCGTCGCATCTTCATCGTTACTTCCCCGAAAGTGCTGCGCCCGACGGATGCCGAGCGGCTTCAACGTATTGTTATGGTGCACAGCGCCCCCATCACGCTCGCCTGCAAACCGGTCGGAACGCCAGTGGAGTACTGACCGACTGATCATCAACCTGCGCCGATCTGGAACCTGCTCTGTCTGCGACGCCGAAGCAACGAGAAACGACATCAGAAAGCCAGCAAGCCATTCCCGGCGCCCGAGTCCGTAGATTTCGATCAAATCTTGCATGCACGACCCAGCCAAGCCGCCAGGTCACTAGCCGCCACCACGCCCCAACGTGTATTGTCCCGCTACTATTGCGCCCCATTCGCGCTTGTTTTGCAGCCGTCATGGCACTTGGCTTCGCTGCGGTGGTCATAGGCTGCGAACCTCATTCGGCACCTTCCTCTAAGGGATCCAGTCATGCTCCGTTCCTTGCGCTTCGCTGCCCTACTCGGCGGCCTTATCTTGAGTGCGTCCGCGCTGGCGGCAGATATTGACGCCGCCAGCTATGGCTACCCCTTGACCAACCCATTCGAGGCGACCATCGCCACCACGCCGCCGGACCTGCGTCCGGAGCTGCCGCTGATCGAGGACATCAATCAATCGGACCACAGCCTGACCCTGCGCCCGGAACGCGAATTCATCCTGCCAGACAATTTCTGGCCGGTGAAAAGCCTCACTTACCGCATGGCCACCCAAGACAAACCCGCACCGCTGATCTTCCTGATCGCGGGCACCGGTGCGCGCTACGACAGCACCCTCAACGAGTACCTCAAGCGCCTCTACTACAAGGCCGGATATCACGTGGTGCAGCTGTCTTCGCCCACCAGCTTCGACTTCATGAGCGCCGCCTCGCGCTTCGCCACCCCAGGCATCACCAAGGAAGACGCCGAAGACATGTACCGGGTGATGCAGGCCGTACGCGCGCAGAATCCGAAAGTGCCCGTCACCGAGTACTACCTGACCGGCTACAGCCTCGGCGCACTGGACGCTGCCTTCGTCGCGCACTTGGACGAAACCCGCCGCAGCTTCAACTTCAAGAAAGTCCTGCTGCTGAACCCGCCGGTGAATCTCTACACCTCGATCACCAACCTGGACAAACTGGTCCAGACCGAGGTCAAGGGCATCAACAGCACCACCACCTTTTATGAGCTGGTGCTGAACAAGCTGACCCGCTACTTCCAGCAAAAAGGCTACATCGACCTCAACGATGCCCTGCTCTATGACTTCCAGCAGTCCAAGCAACACTTGAGCAACGAGCAGATGGCGATGCTGATCGGCACCTCGTTCCGCTTCTCGGCGGCCGACATCGCCTTCACGTCGGACCTGATCAACCGTCGCGGCCTGATCATCCCACCCAAGTTCCCGATCACCGAAAGCACCAGCCTGACACCGTTCCTCAAGCGTGCGCTGCAATGCGATTTCGACTGCTACCTCACCGAACAAGTAATCCCGATGTGGCGCGCGCGCACCGACGGCGGCAGCCTGCTGCAATTGGTCGACCAGGTCAGCCTGTACGCGCTGAAGGATTATCTGCAGGGCAGCTCCAAGATTGCAGTCATGCACAACGCCGACGATGTGATCCTGGGCCCGGGTGACCTGGGCTTCCTGCGCAAGACCTTTGGTGATCGCCTGACGGTTTATCCATTGGGCGGCCATTGCGGCAACCTTAACTACCGCGTCAACAGCGACGCCATGCTGGAGTTCTTCCGTGGCTAAATATCTCCTGCTGATCGCCGCGTTAATGAGCGCGGGCATGGTCCACGCCGACAACAGCAAGGCCAACGCGCCCGTAGTGGTGGACTCGGACGGCTTCAAGGAGCCGCTGACCAAACTCAAGTTCAACCCGGGCCTGGACCAACGCGAATTCGAACGTTCGACGCTCAACGCGCTGAACGTCTACGACCCGCTGGAATCCTGGAACCGCCGCGTCTATCACTTCAACTACCGCTTCGACCAATGGGTATTCCTGCCCGTGGTCGATGGCTACCGCTATGTCACCCCGGGCTTCGTGCGCACCGGTGTGAGCAACTTTTTCAACAACCTGGGCGACGTGCCGAACCTGATGAACAGCCTGCTGCAATTCAAGGGCAAGCGTTCGATGGAAACCACCGCTCGGCTGCTGCTCAACACCACCGTCGGCGTCGCCGGCTTGTGGGACCCGGCCACCGCCATGGGCCTGCCGCGCCAGAGCGAAGACTTCGGCCAGACCCTGGGCTTCTATGGCGTACCGGCCGGCGCGTATTTCGTACTGCCGATCTTCGGCCCGTCGAACCTGCGCGACACCTCGGGGCTATTGGTGGACTACACCGCTGAATCGGCGATCAACTTCCTGAACGTCTCCGAAGTCAGCGCCAACCACCCGGAACTGCTGCTCCTGCGCGGCGTGGACAAGCGCTACCAGACCAGCTTCCGCTACGGCCAGCTAAACTCGCCGTTCGAGTATGAAAAGGTGCGCTACGTGTACACCGAGTCGCGCAAGTTGCAGATCGCCGAGTAGGCACACGCCCTGACAAAAAAAGGCCACTCGATGAAAAACGAATGGCCTTTTTTATTACCGCTGTCTAAGCGTCCAGCCTTATTCAGCTATCTGCTACCGGCTGGTTCAACGGGTCCAGGCCGTAATTGTTCGGACCTTTCGTACCGCTTGCCGCCAAGCTGATAAGCACGATGAACGGACCAACCACTGGCACTGCTCCCCAGAAAATATTCAGCCCGCTTTTATTCATGTCGTGATAACGCCGCCACGTAACAGCCAATCGAGGGCAAGCGGTCAGGAGACAATAAGCCGGATACAACAATAGGAAATAAATCTCTTTGTTCAATCCGGTGGCGATACCAAACCCAAAGAAAAGCAGCCACAAGCAGAGCTCCAACAGGAAGAACATCCAATACTCCTCTCTGCTTGCACGCCCTCTAAACGTTGCGTACTGCCGCATCACTTGCCAATACCATTTCATCAAACGCTCCCTTAGCTGGCGGAAAATCTATTCGAGCCAATACCGGCCGAATAGCGCGGGGGAGTTTAAGGAAGCCCTCAATCGATAAAAGTAGGAAAAGCCTGAAAGCATTGTCTTAAAAAGCGACGCTTCAACTCCTCAGGGCCTTCCAGACCTTACCCACCGCCATCACACCCACCAACACCACCGCCCCCGCGACAATCCCCGCCACCGCATTGAGCAGCATCGGCACGATGAACCCAGCACCGCCGGCACTCGCCGCGACACCTTCGATCCAGTGGTGCACCGCCGGTACGCCATGGGTCAGGATGCCGCCGCCCACCAGGAACATCGCCGCCGTACCGATCACCGACAGGCTTTTCATCATGTAGGGCGCCGCGCGCAGGATGGCTCCGCCAATGCTTTTGGCGGCCTGCCCTGGCTTCTGGGTCAGCCACAAGCCCAGGTCATCAAGCTTGACGATCCCCGCCACCAAGCCGTACACACCGACGGTCATGACAATGGCGATGCCCGACAGCACGATCACCTGCTGAGTCAGCGGCGCATCGGCGACAGTGCCGAGGGTGATGGCGATGATTTCCGCCGAGAGGATAAAGTCGGTGCGCACCGCGCCCTTGATCTTGTTCTTCTCGAAGGCCACCAGATCGACCGCCGGATCCGCTACCGCCTCGACCAGTTGCGCGTGTTCGGCCTGGTCTTCAGCCTTGCTGTGAAGGAATTTGTGGGCAAGTTTTTCGAACCCTTCGAAACACAGGTAGGCGCCGCCGACCATCAACAACGGCGTCACCAGCCAAGGGACGAACGCGCTGATGGCAAGCGCCGATGGCACCAGGATCAGCTTGTTGATGAACGAGCCCTTGGCGACTGCCCAGACCACTGGCAATTCCCGCTCGGCACGCACGCCCGAGACTTGCTGGGCATTGAGCGCCAGGTCATCACCGAGCACACCGGCGGTTTTCTTGGCGGCCATCTTGGTCATCAACGCCACATCGTCGAGTACCGTGGCAATGTCGTCGATCAGAACCAGCAAACTGCTTCCAGCCATGGAGGGACTCCTTGAACAATAATGCTGCGCAGCATAGCGCGAGCGACGCGTCCTTGGGGCATTCTTGAGCGCCGCGCGAGGCCGGTGCTACCATGCGCCACCGCCATAATCGGCAAGGAACCCCAGGGTTTATGAGCACTATCCGCGAGCGCAACAAAGAACTGATCCTGCGTGCCGCCAGCGAAGAATTTGCCGACAAGGGCTTCGCCGCGACCAAAACCAGCGACATCGCGGCCAAGGCGGGCTTGCCCAAACCCAACGTCTACTACTACTTCAAGTCGAAGGAAAACCTCTATCGCGAGGTGCTGGAAAGCATCATCGAACCGATTCTCCAGGCCTCCACCCCTTTCAACGCCGACGGCGAGCCGGGCGAAGTGCTGAGCCACTACATCCGTTCCAAGATCCGCATTTCCCGCGACCTGCCCTTCGCCTCGAAAGTCTTCGCCAGCGAAATCATGCACGGCGCCCCGCACCTGAGCGCCGACCTCGTCGAACAGCTCAACGCCCAGGCCCGGCACAACATCGACTGCATCCAGACCTGGATCGACCGCGGCCAGATCGCCCCCATCGACCCCAACCACCTGATGTTCAGCATCTGGGCCGCCACCCAGACCTATGCCGACTTCGACTGGCAGATCAGCGCCGTGACCGGCAAGGCCAAGCTGGATGAGGCGGATTACGAAGCGGCGGCGCAGACGATTATTCGGTTGGTTTTGAAGGGGTGTGAGGTGGATCGCTAGGTTTGGAACCCCATCGCCTTTATCGAAAGCGGTGGGTCAGTTTGTGCATATGCTGAACATGCCGCCGTCTTCGCGAGCAAGCCCGCTCCCACAGGGTCCCCAGTGTTCACTGATCCAATGTTCGCCACGATCCCTTTGTGGGAGCGGGCTTGCTCGCGAAGGCGGCGACTCGATTTCAAGTCAAAGCCAAATGGCATCCCACAGCGGATAGTCGCCAAGCCGCTCTACCAGGCCTGCCCGCAGTGGATTTGCCACAACATAGCGAGCCAGCTTTACCAAGTCCTCTTCCCGCCGTAGCGCTCGATCGTGATATCCCTGCTGCCATAGGCTACCAGCCCTATCAGCCGCCTCGTTGACCCCCTTGGCACTGATGGACTTCACCTGGCACATCAACTGCCCCAACGACCCTCGATGCAGTCGAATCAACCAATGGACATGATCAGGCATGACGACAAAAGCCAGGGAGTCCGCAATCCCCTGCTCATGGACCGCCCTGAACTGATGAATGACGACCCTTCCCAGGCGATAGTCTTTGAAGACTGGTTCGCGCTCCAGAGTATTGGCGGTCAATAAATAGATGCGGTTCTGCTCTGCATAGCGACCGATACGCAGGCGG
The DNA here is from genome assembly GCF_019141525.1 of Pseudomonas alvandae. GTDB lineage: Bacteria > Pseudomonadota > Gammaproteobacteria > Pseudomonadales > Pseudomonadaceae > Aquipseudomonas > Aquipseudomonas alvandae. The sequence continues at coordinate 1,925,486 of NZ_CP077080.1, read as the reverse complement.
TGTGAAGCTGAGCGTGCAGGCATTCCGTCGCCCCCCCCCCTTTTTGATGAAGTCTGGAAAGGCTAGCTTCGGTGAATGCCACATCGGAATTAGTCTTTTTGCCGGATGTGTATGGTTGATCGCCTTCGCGAGCAAGCCCGCTCCCACAAGGGACTTGCTGTGTTCATACATGCTGTGTCGAGCACCGAAAACCTGTGGGAGCGGCGGTGCGGTGCGCTCCGACTTGCTCGCGAAGACGCCCGTCAATTCACCGCAAAATCAAACAGCAACCCCCACATCCGCCCTCAACTGCACCGCCTCCACCGCCCTCACCGCCACCTGCTCATCCACATCCGAAACATCCCCACTCACCCCGATCGCCCCCAGGACCCTGCCCTCCTGATCCCGGATCAATACCCCGCCCGGCGCCGGCACGATGTTGCCTTGCCCCAGACCATTCAAAGCCGCAAAGAACGCCGGGCGCTGTTGGGCGTCCTGGGCGAGCAGGCGGGAGCCCTTGCCCAGGGCGATGGCGCCCCATGCCTTGCCGATGGCGATTTGTGGGCGCAGCAGGCTGGCGCCGTCTTCACGCTGCAAGGCCACCAGGTGCCCGCCGCTGTCCAGGACCGCGACGGTCAAGGGTGCCGCGCTGATTTCGCGACCTGCGGCGAGGGCCTGCCCCGCCAGATTGATGGCAATTTTCAAGGTTAGAACGCTCATGGATGCTGTCCTTCTTTTGTTATGGGAAAGCCTTGGCGGCTTCACTTTCAGAAAAACCGAACGCCACAAATAGAACACAACAATATATATTTTTGTATACAATAATTTACGCAAATCACCTTCAGCGACAAAAGGCCGCAGTAGAATCAGGTTCCCAACGAATTAAACGCGTGCTTGAGGAAAGGGATTGACCTGCGCCATTCGCCATGAATACACTCTGCCGCAAAGCCACTTGTATACAATTACAAAACGTAAGAGGCACAAAATAATGAGCAAAATGAGAGCAATCGAAGCCGCCGTCCTGGTGATGCGCCGTGAAGGCGTGGACACTGCCTTCGGCATCCCGGGTGCTGCGATCAACCCGCTGTACTCCGCCCTGCAAAAAGTTGGCGGCATCGATCATGTCCTCGCTCGGCACGTTGAAGGCGCCTCGCACATGGCCGAGGGCTACACCCGCACCAAGGCCGGCAATATCGGTGTGTGCATCGGTACTTCGGGGCCGGCCGGTACCGATATGGTGACCGGGCTCTACAGCGCTTCTGCCGACTCGATCCCGATCCTGTGCATCACCGGGCAAGCGCCCCGCGCCCGTATGCACAAGGAAGATTTCCAGGCCGTGGACATCACCAGCATCGTCAAGCCAGTGACCAAGTGGGCGACCACCGTCCTGGAACCGGGCCAGGTGCCGTATGCCTTCCAGAAAGCTTTCTACGAAATGCGCTCCGGCCGCCCCGGCCCGGTGCTGATCGACCTGCCGTTCGATGTGCAGATGGCCGAGATTGAATTCGACATCGATGCGTACCAGCCGCTGCCCCTGGCCAAACCCGCGGCCAACCGTGTGCAGATCGAAAAAGCGCTGGCGATGCTCAACCAGGCTGAACGCCCGTTGCTGGTGGCCGGCGGCGGCATCATCAATGCCGATGCCAGCGAACTGCTGGTGGAGTTCGCCGAGCTGACCGGTATCCCGGTCATCCCTACCTTGATGGGCTGGGGCACGATCCCCGACGATCACCCGTTGATGGTCGGCATGGTCGGTCTGCAAACCTCCCACCGCTATGGCAACGCAACGCTGCTTAAATCCGACGTGGTGCTGGGCGTTGGCAACCGTTGGGCCAACCGTCACACCGGTTCGGTGGACGTCTACACCGAAGGCCGCACGTTCATTCACGTGGACATCGAGCCGACGCAAATCGGCCGCGTGTTCACTCCAGACCTGGGCATCGTTTCCGACGCGGCTTCGGCCTTGACCGTGTTCATCGAAGTGGCCCGCGAATGGCAAGCCGCCGGTAAGCTGAAGGACCGCAGCGCCTGGCTCCAGGATTGCCAGCAACGCAAGGCCAGCCTGCAACGCAAGACCCACTTCGACAACGTGCCGGTCAAGCCGCAGCGCGTTTATGAGGAAATGAACCAGGTGTTCGGCAAGGACACCTGCTACGTCAGCACGATCGGCCTGTCGCAGATCGCCGGCGCGCAGTTCCTCCACGTCTACAAGCCACGCCACTGGATCAACTGCGGCCAGGCCGGCCCCCTGGGCTGGACCATTCCGGCCGCGCTCGGGGTGGTCAAGGCCGATCCGAGCCGCAAGGTCGTCGCGTTGTCGGGCGACTATGATTTCCAGTTCATGATCGAGGAATTGGCGGTGGGCGCGCAGTTCAAGCTGCCGTACATCCATGTCGTGGTGAACAACTCCTACCTGGGCTTGATCCGCCAGGCCCAGCGCGGCTTCGACATGGATTACTGCGTGCAGCTGTCATTCGACAACCTCAACGCACCGGAGCTCAACGGTTACGGCGTGGACCACATCGCCGTGGCCGAAGGCCTGGGCTGCAAGGCGTTGCGGGTGTTCGAACCGTCCGGCATCCAACCGGCGCTGCGCAAGGCCCAGGAGATGATCGAAGAGTTCAAGGTGCCGGTGATCGTCGAGATCATCCTCGAACGGGTGACCAATATTTCCATGGGCACCGAGATCAACGCCGTCAATGAATTTGAAGACCTGGCGCTGGTGGGCAACGATGCACCGACCGCCATTTCGTTACTCGACTGACCGACCGGCGTCCCTGTGGGAGCGAGCTTGCTCGCGATGACGGCGCTACATTCAATAGGAATGCAAGCAGGCACACCGCTATCGCGAGCAAGCTCGCTCCCACAAGGGAGGCCTGCCAACTATTTACAGGAGACCACCATGCCGCGTTTCGCCGCCAACCTGTCCATGCTGTTCACTGAGCAGGATTTCCTCGCCCGTTTCGAAGCGGCCGCCAAGGCCGGTTTCAGTGGCGTCGAATACCTGTTCCCCTACGACTACAGCTCCGCCGAACTCAAGGCCCTGCTCGACGCCAATGGCCTGACCCAGGTGCTGTTCAACCTGCCGGCCGGCGACTGGGCCAAGGGTGAGCGCGGCATCGCCTGCCTGCCGGATCGGGTCGAAGAATTCCGCGCCGGGGTCGACTTGGCGATTGCCTACGCAAAAGTGCTGGGCAATACCCAGGTCAATTGCCTGGCCGGGATTCGTCCGCAGAAGTGCGACGAGGCTCTGGCGGAAAAAACGTTCCTCGCCAACCTGAAGTACGCCGCCGAAAAGCTGCAAGGCGAAGGCATAAAGCTTGTGATGGAAGCGATCAATACCCGCGACATCCCGGGCTTCTACCTGAACAACACGGCCCAGGCCCTGTCGATCCGCGAGCAGGTGGGCAGCGCCAACCTGTTCCTGCAATACGACATCTATCACATGCAAATCATGGAAGGCGACCTGGCCCGGACCCTGTCGGCGCACCTGGGCGAGATAAACCATGTGCAACTGGCGGACAACCCGGGCCGCAACGAGCCGGGCACGGGCGAGATCAACTACCGCTTCCTGTTCGAACACCTGGACCGCATCGGCTACCAGGGTTGGATCGGCTGCGAATACAAGCCGCTGACCACCACTGAAGCGGGACTGGGCTGGCTGAAAACCCATAACGCGATCTGACCACAAGCGTCCGCGGGCACTTTAATAAGAGAGGATTTTTTCATGGCTAAAATCGGATTCATCGGCACCGGCATCATGGGCCACCCAATGGCACTGAACCTGCAAAAAGCCGGTCACAGCCTGTTCCTGTCCCAGCACCACGACCCGGCCCCGGCCGACCTGCTGGCCGGTGGCGCGGTGGCATTGGCCAATCCGAAGGAAGTGGCCCAGGAAGCCGAGTTCATCATCGTCATGGTCCCGGACACTCCGCAGGTCGAAGACGTGCTGTTCCGCGCCGACGGTGTCGCAGCTGGCGTGGGCAAGGGCAAAGTGGTGATCGACATGAGTTCGATCTCGCCGACCGCCACCAAGACCTTCGCGGCGAAAATCAACGAAAAAGGCGCCCAGTACCTCGACGCCCCGGTGTCCGGCGGTGAAGTCGGTGCCAAGGCCGCGACCCTGAGCATCATGGTCGGTGGCGACAGCGCCGCCTTCGAGCGCGCCTTGCCGTTGTTCCAGGCCATGGGCAAGAACATCACCCTGGTCGGTGGCAACGGCGATGGCCAGACCGCGAAAGTCGCGAATCAAATCATCGTTGCCCTGAACATCCAGGCGGTGGCCGAAGCGCTGCTGTTCGCCGCAAAAAATGGCGCTGACCCGGCGAAGGTTCGTGAAGCACTGATGGGTGGTTTCGCTTCGTCGAAGATTCTCGAAGTCCACGGCGAACGCATGATCAAGGGCACCTTCGACCCCGGCTTCCGCATCAGCCTGCACCAGAAGGACCTGAACCTGGCCCTGCAAGGCGCCAAGGAACTGAACATCAACCTGCCCAACACCGCCAACGCCCAGCAAGTGTTCAGCACGTGCGCGGCCATCGGTGGCAGCAACTGGGATCACTCGGCGTTGATCAAGGGGTTGGAGCACATGGCGAATTTCTCCATTCGCGATAAATAAGCCCTGCCCTTTACCTGTGGGAGCGAGCTTGCTCGCGATAGCAGTAGCCCAGCCAACATCATTGTTGAATGTAAAACCGCTATCGCGAGCAAGCTCGCTCCCACAGGGTCTGCGTCAATTCCAATAATAAAAATCGGGAGCCCGCCATGTCGGTCGATCCGCAACAACTGCTGCGCGAGCTGTTTGCCACAGCCATCGACGCGGCGCATCCGCAGCACGTCCTCGAACAATACCTGCCCAGCGACCGCAGCGGCCGGGTAATCGTCATCGGTGCCGGCAAGGCGGCGGCCGCGATGGCGCAAGTGGTCGAGCGTTGCTGGCAGGGCGAGGTCAGCGGCCTGGTGGTGACCCGCTACGGCCATGGCGCGCCCTGCCAGAAAATCGAAGTAGTGGAAGCCGCTCACCCGGTGCCGGACGCCGCCGGCCTGGAAGTGGCTGGACGGGTGCTCCAACTCGTCAGCAACCTGAATGAAGACGACCGGGTGATTTTCCTGCTGTCCGGCGGGGGCTCGGCGTTGCTGGCCTTGCCGGCGGCCGGCATTACCCTGGCCGACAAACAATCGATCAACAAAGCCTTGCTCAAATCCGGCGCGACCATCGGCGAGATGAATTGCGTGCGCAAGCATCTCTCGGCGATCAAGGGCGGACGCCTGGGCAAAGCCTGCTGGCCGGCGACGGTCTACACCTATGCGATTTCCGACGTGCCCGGTGACCTGGCCACAGTCATCGCGTCCGGCCCCACCGTGGCCGACCCCAGCACCTCAGCCGAGGCCCTGGCGATTCTCAAGCGCTATGACATTGAGATCCCGGCCACGGTGCGCACCTGGCTGCAAAGCCCGGAATCGGAAACCATCAAGCCCGGCGACCCGAGCCTGGCCCGCAGTCATTTCCAACTGATCGCCCGCCCCCAGCAATCCCTGGAAGCCGCAGCCGTGAAAGCACGCCAGGCCGGTTTCAGCCCGTTGATCCTCGGTGACCTGGAAGGCGAATCCCGGGAAGTGGCGAAGGTCCACGCCGGCATCGCCCGGCAAATCGCCCTGCATGGCCAACCCTTGGCGGCGCCGTGCGTGATCCTGTCTGGCGGCGAAACCACTGTCACCGTGCGCGGCAATGGCCGTGGCGGACGCAACGCCGAATTCCTGCTGAGCCTGACCGACAGCCTCAAGGGCCATCCCGGCATCCACGCGCTGGCCGGCGACACCGATGGCATCGACGGTTCCGAGGACAACGCCGGAGCAATCATGACCCCGGACAGCTATCGCCGCGCCGCCGAGCTGGGCCTGTGCGCCAGCGACGAGTTGGATAACAACAATGGCTACGGCTACTTCGCCGCGCTGGATGCGTTGATCGTCACCGAGCCGACCCGCACCAACGTCAACGACTTTCGCGCCATCCTGATCCTCGAGAACCCGAAAAATGACGCCTGATAAAAAGGTCAAGATCCTCGCGACCCTCGGCCCCGCCACCCGTGGCATCGATGACATCCGCGAACTGGTGCAGGCCGGTGTGAACATCTTTCGCCTGAACTTCAGCCACGGCGACCATGCCGACCACGCCCAGCGCTACCAGTGGATCCGCGAAGTCGAGCAGCAGCTCAATTACCCCTTGGGCATCCTGATGGACTTGCAGGGACCGAAACTGCGGGTGGGCAAATTCGCCGACGGCAAGGTCCTGCTGCAGCGCGGCCAGGCCCTGCGGTTGGACCTGGACCCGACACCCGGCGACCAGCGCCGGGTCAACCTACCCCACCCGGAGATCATCGCGGCGCTGGAGCCGGGCATGGATTTGCTGCTGGACGACGGCAAGCTGCGCTTGCGCGTGACCGCCAGGCACAGCGACGCCATCGACACCGAGGTGCTCAACGGCGGCGAGCTGTCGGACCGCAAGGGCGTGAACGTGCCCCAGGCCGTGCTCGACCTGAGCCCACTCACCGCCAAGGATCGTCGCGACTTGAGCTTCGGCCTGGAGCTGGGCGTGGACTGGGTGGCGCTGTCGTTCGTGCAGCGTCCCGAGGACATCCGCGAAGCCCGCGCGCTGATCGGCGACAAGGCGTTCCTGATGGCCAAGATCGAAAAACCATCGGCCGTCACCCAACTGCGCGAGATCGCTGAACTGAGCGACGCGATCATGGTTGCCCGCGGGGATCTTGGCGTCGAGGTCCCGGCCGAGAGCGTGCCGCAGATCCAGAAGACCATCATCGGCACCTGCCGTGCCCTCGGCAGACCAGTGGTCGTGGCCACGCAGATGCTCGAATCGATGCGTTTCTCCCCGGCGCCAACCCGCGCCGAAGTCACCGACGTCGCCAACGCCGTGGCCGAAGGTGCCGATGCGGTGATGCTGTCGGCGGAAACCGCTTCCGGCGACTACCCCCTCGAAGCCGTGCAGATGATGAGCAAGATCATCCGCCAGGTAGAAAACGGCCCGGACTACCAGGCGCAGTTGGACGTCAGCCGGCCGAAAGCCGAGGCCACGGTGTCGGACGCCATCAGTTGCGCGATCCGCCGGATCAGCAACGTCCTGCCAGTGGCGGTGTTGGTGAACTACAGCGAGTCGGGCAGTTCCAGCCTGCGGGCGGCGCGGGAACGGCCGACGGTACCGATCCTCAACCTGACGCCGAATCTGCAGGCCGCCCGCCGACTGACCGTAGCCTGGGGCGTGCATTCGGTGGTCAATGACCGTTTGAAGCAGGTCGATGAGGTGTGCTCCACGGCGCTGGAAATCGCCCAGGCCCAAGGCATGGCCCAGCGTGGCGACACTTTGCTGATCACCGCGGGCGTGCCGTTCGGGCAGCCGGGGTCGACCAATTCGCTGCGTATCGAGACGTTGATCTAGCGCCTGTACTGACCTCATCGCGAGCAAGCTCGCTCCCACAGGGTTTTGTGAACGCCGCAAACCCAGTGTGGGAGCGAGCTTGCTCGCGATGAAGTCGACCCGGTCCCTCTGACACTCACCTATCATGTCCAACACCCACTGCCCCGACTGGGCCACCGCCCTGCTCAACGGCTTCAGCCAGATTTTCCTCCAGCGCCATCCGCTGTGCGGCTTGCTGTGCCTGTTGGCAATCCTGCTCACCGCGCCGGCCTTGCTCGGCGGCGCGCTGCTGGGCGGTGTGGCGGGATTGCTGACGGCGCAGCGACGCGGTTATGCCAAGGAGCATCGGCAAGCCGGCCTCTTCAGCTATAACGGGATCCTGCTGGGATTGATGTTGAGCCTGAAGCTGCCCTGGTCGCCCTTGTTGCCACCGCTGATCATTGCCGGCGGCGGCATCAGTGCGATGCTGACCCAGCAATGGCTCAAGCGAACCCCTGGCCCTCACTGCCTGCCCGCCTATACCGCGCCATTCGTGGGGCTGGGTTGGTTGCTGCTGGGTTTGGCCCCGCCCTCCCCACCGCCCGCGTCGGTGGAGATCAGTTCGCCCAATCTGCTGCTGGCTCCTTTGAACGGCCTGGGCCAAGTGATGTTTCTCGACCACCCACTGGCCGGCGCGCTGATTGCAATCGGCCTGCTGGTCGCCAATCGTCGCGCCGCTGGCTGGGCGCTGTTCGGGTCCATCGTCGGCGTTGCATTCGCCTGGCTGCATCACGACGGCAACCTGGCCCTGTCGGGACTGGGCGGCTACAACCCGGCGTTGGTGGCCCTGGCCCTCGGCCAACACACCCGCAAACCATGGCCGCCACTGACGGGCATTGCTCTGGCAGTCTTTCTCACACCAGGTTTCGCAGCGCTGGGCGTGGCGCCGCTGACGGCACCGTTCATCCTCGCCTGCTGGCTGGTTCAGGCGACTGGGCGGCTCTGGCATCAGGTAATCCTCGATACCGCGCCTTGCACTGCGCAGGGCAATCGCCCTAGGCTTCGCTGATTATTGATTCAGGCGAAAGTCATGGACAGCAGCAACAACTGGCGGGAACGCCTCTACGTCATTATTTTCCAGACCGATACCGTGGCGGGCCGACGCTTCGACAGCACCCTGTTGCTGATCATCCTGGCCAGCCTGGTGATCGTGATGCTCGACAGCATCGACAGCGTTCACAAGAACTACGCGGCCCTGCTGGCTTACATCGAGTGGGGCTTCACCTTCATCTTTCTGGTCGAATACGGCCTGCGCCTGTACTGCTCGCCGAAGCCGCTGCGCTACGCGTTCAGCTTCTACGGATTGGTAGACCTGCTGGCGATCGTGCCGGGCATCCTCGCGCTGTACTACAGCGATGCCCAATACCTGCTGATCGTGCGGATCATCCGTATGTTGCGGATCTTCCGGGTGCTGAAGCTCAGCCCGTACCTCAAGCAGGCCAATTACCTATTGGCCGCGCTACGGGGCAGCAAGCAGAAGATCATTGTGTTCCTGGTCAGCGTATCGACCCTGGTGACGGTGTTTGGCACGCTGATGTATGTCATCGAAGGGCCCGAGCATGGCTTTACCAGCATCCCCAAGGGGATCTATTGGGCTATCGTGACACTCACTACCGTGGGCTTCGGCGACATCGTGCCGAAGACGCCGCTGGGCCAGGTCATTTCTTCCCTGGTGATGATCACCGGCTATTCGATCATCGCCGTACCGACGGGTATCTTCACCGCTGAACTCGCCACGGCCATGCGCGGCGATCAACTCCAGCATGACTGCCCGGTGTGCAGCAAAAACAACCATGAGCACGGTGCGGCTTTCTGCTCCCGTTGTGGCAACGCGCTGTTCAAGAAAATGGAATAAGCAAAGCACTTTTTAGTGCTTGAAGGCTTATAAGCTTATCGCTAGTGTGCTGGCTTATCGCCCGCCCCCTTTCCAATAAAAAGGAATTCGCTGTGAAGAAATTCTTTGGCGCCTCTCTTCTTGCCGCTGGCCTGACCTTCGGCAGCCTGGCCCACGCCGCCCCGACCCTGCTGAACGTTTCCTATGACGTGATGCGCGACTTCTACAAGGATTACAACGCCGCGTTCCAGAAACACTGGCAAGCCGAACACAACGAGAACATCACCGTGCAAATGTCGTTCGGCGGTTCCAGCAAGCAGGCGCGTTCGGTCATCGACGGCCTGCCGGCGGATGTCATTACCATGAACATGGCCACCGACATCAACGCCTTGGCGGACAACGGCAAGCTGGTTCCGGACAACTGGGTCACCCGCCTGCCGAACAACAGCGCGCCGTTCACCTCGGCCACGGTGTTCATCGTGCGCAAGGGCAATCCGAAAGCGCTGAAGGATTGGCCCGACCTGCTCAAGGATGGCGTGCAGGTAATCGTGCCCAACCCGAAAACCTCCGGCAACGGCCGCTACACCTACCTGTCGGCGTGGGGCTATGTGCTCAAGAACGGTGGCGACGAGAACAAGGCCAAGGATTTCGTCGGCAAGCTGTTCAAGCAAGCCCCCGTGCTGGACACCGGTGGCCGCGCAGCGACGACGACCTTCATGACCAACCAGATCGGCGACGTGCTGGTGACCTTTGAAAACGAAGCGGAAATGATCGCCCGCGAGTTTGGCCGCGACCAGTTCGAAGTGGTCTACCCAAGCGTGTCCGCCGAAGCCGAGCCACCGGTGAGCGTTGTGGATAAAGTGGTCGAGAAGAAAGGCTCCCGCGAAGCCGCCGAGGCGTACCTCAAATACCTGTGGTCGCCTGAAGGCCAGGAAATCGCCGCCGCCAACTACCTTCGTCCACGGGACCCGGCGGTGCTGGCCAAGTACACCGACCGTTTCCCGAAAGTTGACTTCCTGTCGGTCGAGAAAACCTTCGGCGACTGGCGCACCGTGCAAAAGACTCATTTCAATGACGGTGGGGTTTTCGACCAGATCTATAGCGGGCAATAAAGGAACAATGAGCTGCGCGCGGTCCTGTGGCGAGGGGATTCATCCCCGTTGGGCTGCGCAGCAGCCCTGAAAGCGCAAGCTCCGGTGTATCAGACTGATTGCATTGAGCCGCTCTCTTGGGGCCGCTGCGCAGCCCAGCGGGGATGAATCCCCTCGCCACACAGCTTTCCTACATATTGAGATCCATCATTAACAACAAGCATGACTGATATCAGCCACAAAGCCCTGTTCCAGAGCCCTGCAAGTCTTTAGCCTCACGCCATCCTTTCAATTGATCGACGAGATTGCCATGAGTGCTCATCCCACCTCGCCCGGCAGCACCCTGACCCGCGGCATGGTCCTGTTGTTTGCTTTCTGCTGCGGCGCCATCGTTGCCAACATCTACTACGCCCAACCCATTATCGAACTGATCGCACCCGACGTCGGCCTGAGCAGCACCATGGCCAGCCTGATCGTCTCGCTGACCCAGATCGGCTATGCCCTGGGCCTGTTTTTCCTGGTGCCGCTGGGCGACCTGTTGGAAAACCGGCGCTTGATGATCCTCACCACCGTGGTCGCGATTGCCAGTTTGCTGGGGGCGGCCTTCACCGATCAGCCGAATGTGTTCCTGCTGGTCTCGCTGCTGGTGGGTTTCAGTTCCGTCTCGGTACAAGTCCTGATTCCGCTGGCCGCGCACCTGGCGCCGGAGGAATCCCGGGGACGGGTCGTCGGTGGGATCATGGGCGGCCTGTTGCTGGGGATTCTGTTGGCGCGGCCGGTGTCCAGCGTGGTGGCCGATCATTTCGGCTGGCGGGCCATGTTTATCATCGCCGCCGCGCTGATGGCGGCCATCAGCGTCGTCCTGGCGTTGACCGTGCCCAAGCGCCAGCCCGACCACAGCGCGTCCTACGGCCAACTGCTGGGTTCGCTCGGCACCTTGTTGCGCCAGCAGCCGCAGCTACGGCAACGGGCCTTCTACCAAGCCTGCATGTTCGCCACATTCAGTCTGTTCTGGACCGCCGTACCGCTAGAACTGGCGCGTAACCATGGCCTGTCCCAGACGGAGATCGCGCTGTTCGCCCTGGTCGGAGCAATCGGCGCCATCGCCGCGCCCATTGCCGGCCGCCTGGCGGACGCCGGACACACCCGGATCGCTTCGCTGCTGGCCATGTTGTTCGCCAGCCTGAGTTTCCTGCCGGCGTTCATCCACCCGATCTACAGCGTGATTGGCCTGGCAGTGACCGGCGTGGTCCTGGATTTCTGTGTACAGATGAACATGGTCCTGGGCCAACGCACCATCTACGCCCTCGACGCGAAAAGCCGCAGCCGACTGAATGCGCTGTACATGACCAGCATTTTCATCGGCGGTGCATTTGGCTCATCGATCGCCAGTGCGGTCTATGAACACGGCGGCTGGCTGTGGGTGGTGATCGTTGGCAGCGCCTTCCCGCTGCTGGCATTGCTGCGCTTCCTGAGCGCTTCGCAGAAGGCTTCGCTGGCGACCGCCTGAAACCGTCGCGCAAAAAAATGCCCGACAGGTCACGACCTGTCGGGCATTCTTTTTATCAGGGAGTTATTGGCGAACGGTCAGACCCGCACGTTGCCACGCGGCCCGGCAATCGCCCAGATGATCAGGCCCAACACCGGCAACAGCAGGATCAGCAGCACCCAGAGGATTTTCATCCCGGTTTCCGCGCCACTTTTGAGTACGTTGATGATCGCCCAGATATCGAGCGCCAGGATAATCAGGCCGATCAGGCCGTTGAAGGTGGAACCCATGGTGTCGCTCCCAAATGGTGACATGCCCACTTAGGATAGCGGGGCCTGGGCAAGGGTTCCGTTTTATTGCTTCAGACGTGGACCGCAACCTTGAGGGCTTCGAGGGCCGGCGCCGCAGCGATGCCGACTTCGGCACACAACTCCAGCACGCGTGGCAGGTCATTGCCGTACACCAGCACCATCTGTAATTCATCGTCGAGCAACTGGCTGATGTTCATCAGCACATAGCCGCCGTTTTCCTTGTTCAGGCTGCTCATCTGGATCTGGATGCGGTTGAGCGCGGTCAGGGCTTCAGTCTTTGCCAGTTGCTTGGGCTTGAGGTTGAACGCAACGCCGGGGCCGAACGAGGCGACGATCTGTTCGAACAATTCGACGTAGGTATCGGCCTGGAACAACACGGTGTCCGGCAGGCTGCCGACCACCACCCATTCGCCCAGCGGGATCGGGAAAGTGTCGTCGTAGTTGATGTCCGGGTTGGCCGCCAGGAAAGCCACCGGGTCGGCGTAGGCCTGGGCCGCTTCATCGGCGATCTTCTCGATGTCCGCCTCGCCCAGGCAGCCGGAGCTGATTTTGCTGATGAGTTCGACGAGTGCGGCTTTCATGGGGCTATTCCTGTGGCGATGTATTTTTGCGGCCTCGAAGGATAGCGCATCCCCCAGGCCAAGTCAGGGTCCCGTGGCGAGGGAGCTTGCTGTGGCGAGGGGATTTATCCCCGCTGGGCTGCGAAGCGGCCCCCGATTAATCTGACATACCGAGTTGCCAGATTTAGGGCCGCTTCGCGCCCCAGCGGGGATAAATCCCCTCGCCACAAGAGCTCCCTCGCCACAAAAAGCTTCATTGTCAGCTCAACAATTTTTCCAACTGCGCCGTGGTGTCCACCGCGCCCATGGTCCTGGCGGCGTCCAGTGCCGAGACGCCGTTGGCATCCTTGGCCTTGGGGTCGGCGCCTTTGCTGATCAGGTAATCGACGATTTCCACCCGGTTGAACATCGCCGCCATCATCAACGCCGTGCGGCCATCGAACGAGGAACCTTCCACTTGCGCGCCACCGTCCACCAAGGCTGAAACCACCGCCAGGTCACCCTTGAACGCCGCCCCGGCAATCGGGCTCTGGCCGTTGTCGTTGCGGATCTCCGGATCGGCCTTGTGTTCCAGCAGGACTTTCACCGTTTCAACATGCCCGTGGTACGCGGCCAACATCAGCAAGGTATCGCCCTTGTGATTGCGCAGGTTCGGCGGCAAGCCCTTGCTCAGCAGCGCGGCCATCATCGCGGCGTCGCCCTGGCGGGCAACGTTGAAGACCTGCTCGGCAAACTCCGCAGCCTCTTCAGGGGTCATCTGGCGGCTTGTATCGGACATGGAAACTCCATCGGTTCGTTGCAAAGCCGCTAGTTTCCCGAGGGACCCGGGGCCTGTCATCCCTTTTTTATCTGCAGCGGTCATAGCCAGAATCAATAGCGGTACTGGCCGCCCTGGATCCCTGTCGACAATTGCCGGTCCACACGCACATAGGTCGAGCTGTCAGGCAGCCAGGCGTAGATCGGCTCATCACCCGTGAGGCAGGGGTCAAAGGCCTCAGCCTTGAGACGGGTCTTCTGGTATTTGAAGGTGCCGGTGGTGTCCATCTTCACCTTGATGCGCAAGAACAGTGGCACCGCGTAAGCAGGCAACTTGCATTGCAGAAACCGCAGCAGCTCGCTGAAGTCCAGGGTCGCCAGGGATTCGGCCGGCGTAATCGCGGCCATGCCGGCACGGCCATTGGTGCCGTTGATCTCAACGCCATAGGCCACCGCCTCGGCAATCTGCGGATGTTGCAGCAGCACGTTCTCGACTTCGGTGGTGGAAACGTTCTCGCCTTTCCAGCGGTAGGTGTCGCCAAGGCGATCGACGAACTGCCCATGGCCAAAACCGATGTTGCGCAGCAGATCACCGGTATTGAAGTAGCGATCGCCCGGGATAAAGACGTCCCGGTAGATGATTTTCTCGGTCTTGGTCGGATCGGTGTAACCGTCCAGCGGTGCCTTGTCATCAATGCGAGCCAAGAGCAGGCCCGGCTCACCCCTGGGGACTTTCTGCATGCGTCCCTGCAGGTTGCGCAATGGCGCGCCGCTGTCGTGGTCGTAGCGCACCAGCGCCCAGGCCATCAGGGAAAACCCGACCGTGTTGTCAAAGTTGAGGATGTTGGTGAAACCGATATTGCCGTCGCTGGCCGCGTAGAGTTCACAGATATGGTCAACGCCGAAACGTGTCTTGAACGCAGCCCACGCGCCGGGGCGCAGGCCGTTGCCAATCATTTTCGTCACGCTGTGCGCCCGGTCCGTGGTGCTGGCGGGCTGATCAACGAGATAACGGCACAACTCACCGACGTAACCCAGCGTGGTTGCCTGATACCGTCGCACGTCGCTCCAGAACTGGCTGGCGCTGAATTTGCGGCGCATGGCGAAACCCGAAGCACCGCATACCGCCGCGCCCCAGCACACGCACAGGCCGGTGGCGTGATACAGCGGCAGCGTGCAATAGACGATGTCCTCGGGCTGCATGTCCAAGGCAATCAGGCCGAAACTGGTGGCGGTGCGCATCCAGCGGCCATGGCGAAAGACCCCGGCCTTGGGCAGCCCGGTGGTGCCGGAGGTGTACAGATAGAAACAGGGATCATCGAAGAATACGTGCTGGCTGCTGGCCGGGTTCTCGCCCGGGTATTGCTCGCTTGCACGCATCAAGTCGACGAATCCGGACGGCGCAGGGACGTTTTCCTGATCCGCCACCCACCAGGTTCGCCCGTGCGATAGCCCGACCCGGCCACGCACGTCGTCGAACGCCGCAACCCGTTCGTCCCCGACCACCACGGCCACCGGCGTGACCAACGCAAGGCTGTGCACCAGGGCATCGCCCGTCTGCGCGGTATTGATCATCGCGCTGACCGCACCAACCTTCGCCACGGCCAGCACGGTGATCAGCAACTGTGGACGGTTCTCGATAAAGATCGCTACACAATCGCCCTTGCCCACGCCTTGCGCCGACAGGTAATGGGCGATGCGATTGGCCTGCTCGTTGACCTGTGCATAACTCAGCACCGCGTCGCCGCACAGCAGCGCCGGGCCTTGGGGATTGCGTTGCGTGGCCTGCTCGAAGCACCAGCCCAGGCCGCAGGGCTGCGTCGGGTCCTGGACGTTGGCGAGTTTCATGCCTTTGACAATGCGGGGAACCGCCCTGGCGATGGTGGGCAGCTTGCGCAGCATCATGCCCCAGGTAATGGCGTCGCTGGGTGTACGACTCATGGGTGATCCTTCCCCGCTCGACCTCGTGGGCCGTGGTTCTTGTCATGGGCGTGTGCGGATTTCGGCTCGAAAGTACCCAGCCGTTTGACGGCTGTACATGCGGTTTTTGCAATGTTTTGTATCCACGGCCCGGCACAGGCGAGGCGTGAGCGCGAGGACACGGTTTGGTTCCATAAATAAACGCCCGACCACGCAAAATGCAGGATGCACGATGGCCGTTCATGCAAGTTGCACGAAAGCAAAAATACGCGAAATCCGTATCTCGTTGTTTTTTAATGGTTTTTAAATTAATCGAATGCTGGCACAGACACTGCAACTACCCCTCCACGGTTTGCCACACCATGGAGCAATGAACGATGAATATGATTCAAGAGAAGTTTGCATCGCTGTTTTCCAACTACGAAGTCACCACCCAGGCACGCCCGGATGGAGGCATCCTGCTGACCTTGCGCAACAGCGACGGCAAACTGTTCAAGCGCACGATTTCCTACGCGCAATTGCACGCCGGGGACCAGTTGTCTTGGGCCATCAGTGCGATTCGCCGCGATCTGGCTGAGCAAGCCAGCGAGTTGCCGCCCGTGGCGATGCTGCAAAGCCAGCACCGCTTCGCGCTACCGACCTACCACAGCGCCTGACACGCTGTGTTGGGATCAGGCCTGGAGCCTTACGGTTCCATGGCCTGATTTTTTTTGCCTGCCGTTCAGGCGCCGAACCGGGACGGCTCGATGTCCGCAAAGCTTGCCAGGGTTTCGTGACCGGCCAGTTCGCCACCTTCACGCGCCAGGCCACAGGTGGCCATCCCGGCGTCACGGGCCGCGTCCAGTTCCTGGACGATGTCCGACAGGAAAAGAATCTCCCCTGGCGCGATGCCCATCGCCTCGCTGATGCGCTGGTAGGACTGCGCCTCCCGCTTGGGCCCGGACGTGGTGTCGAAATAACCGCTGAACAACGGCGACAGGTCGCCCGCCTCGGAACAGCCAAAAATCAGTTTTTGCGCCTGGATCGAGCCCGAGGAATACACAAACAACCGATAGCCTTGCTGGTGCCAATCTTTCAGTGCCTGCACCGCATCCGGGTAAACATGACCTTTCAACTGCCCGGCCTGGTAGCCCTGCTCCCAGACCATGCCCTGCAACGCCTTGAGCGGCGTGGCCTTGCGGTCCTCGGCGATCCAGCCCAGCAGGATTGTGATGACCCGCTCCACATCGGCGTCCGGCTCATGGCTGTCGCGACGCACAGCGGCCAATTGTTCCGCCACGTCGGCGCGACCGGCGTTCTGCCGGACGAAATCCGGCAGGTGCTCGGCGGCATAGGGAAACAACACGTCGAAGACAAAACTCACCGCGCTGGTGGTGCCTTCGATGTCGGTGAGGATGGCTTTGATTGTCACGAAGTCAGTCCTCCAGGCGCGGGAAGCGGCTGGCGATGTCGTCGCCGGTGAACTTGGCGACCCAGCCTTCCGGGTTGTTGAACAGGCGAATGGCAACGAAATGTGGGTGTTCGCCCATGTCGAACCAGTGCGGCGTACCGGCGGGCACGGAAATAAGGTCGTTCTTTTCGCACAGGACCGCGTAGACGTAATCGTCGATGTGCAAGGTAAACAGCCCACGACCGGCGACGAAAAATCGCACTTCGTCCTCGCCGTGCCGATGTTCATCAAGGAACTTGGCGCGAAGTTCGGCTTTCTGCGGATGGTCGCTGTTGAGGCTGATGACATCGACCGTGACGTAGCCGCGCTCGGTCATCAGCTGGTCGATCTGGGTCTTGTAGGCGGCGATCACTTCATCCTGGCTGGCGCCGGGCTGGATTTTCGTCGCGGCTTCCCAACGGTCGAACCGCACGCCTTTTTCGGCCAGGGTCGAGGCGATGTCCTCGAAGTGGGTCAGGACCTTGTTCGGAATATCGGGACTCGAAACGTGGTAGACGGACAGGCTGCTCATGGCAATGGCTCCAGCAATTATCGGTTCAGGAGTGCGCGGGTCTTGAGCTCGCACTCGAACAGGAATTCAAACGCTTCGATCTGGCGCAGCGCATCGTTCATGCCCGGCCCCCAGGTGTACAGGCCGTGGCCGCGGATCAGGTAACCGGCGCAATCGGGATGCGCTTCCAGCCAGGGTTGGACCTTGGCGGCCAGGCGGGCGATGTCCTGGTCGTTGTCGAAAATCGGCACACGGACGCGGGATTCATGGGTGGTTACACCGCTGAAGGCTTTTTGCAGTTCATAGTCTTCAAAGTCAATGAACGCTTCGCCGGTCAGGCGCGACAGCACCGTGGCGTTCACCGAATGGGTGTGCAACACCGCACCGATCTGCGGACGCCAGCGATACAACTGGGTGTGCAGCAGGGTTTCGGCCGACGGTTTCTTGCCTGGCTCCAGGCTGTTGCCATCCAGGTCGGTGGCGAGCACATCGTCGATGCACAACTGTCCCTTGTGCTTGCCCGACACGGTGAGCAAGGCCTGGTCAGCGGACAACCGGGTCGAATAGTTGCTGCTGGTGGCCGGCGACCAACCGCGACCGTATAAAAAACGCCCGGCGTCAATGATCTGCTGGGCGAGCTGTTCACGGGTAAGGCTCATGGCCTGTCCTCTTGCATGCGTGTGGCAATGATAACGGCTGCAGCGAAGGCTGCGAGGCTGGCGATGCTGAATGTCCAACCGGCGCCCAAGGCATTCCAGCTGTAGCCGGAATACAGTGCGCCCAACGCCCCGCCGGTCCCGGCCAGCGCGGCGTAAAGCGCCTGGCCCTGGCCTTGCTGGCGCGGGCCGAAACTACGTTGCACGAAATGGATGGCAGCGGCGTGAAAGCTGCCGAACGTCGCCGCGTGCAGCACCTGGGCAAACAACAGTATCCAGAGGAACTCGGCCAGCGACCCCAGCAGCAACCAGCGCAGCGCCGCCAGCAGGAAACTCGCCATCAGCACCCGGCGCACGGAGAACCGCGCCAGGATCCGGCTCATGAACAGGAACACCAACACTTCGGCCACCACGCCGACGGCCCAGAGCACGCCGATCAATCCACGGCTGTAACCCAGGCGCTCCAGGTGCAACGTCAGGAAGGTGTAATACGGCCCATGGCTCATCTGCATCAGGCCGACACAGGCATAAAACGCCAGCACCCCCGGGTTGCGCAATTGCCGCAGGAAACCGTCCCCGGCCACTCGCGGCCCCTGGACCGGCTGGGCGTTGGGCACCCAGAAGCTGCTCAGTACGATGCCGCCCATGATCAAGGCCAGGGCGACGGGATAAATGTCCAGGCTCAGCCATTGGAACAAGCGGCCAAGGACCACCACGGTGATGATGAAACCGATGGAGCCCCACAGGCGAATCTGGCTGTAGCGCGAGGCTTGCCCACTCAAGTGGGCCAGGGTAATGACTTCGAACTGCGGCAGCACCGCGTGCCAGAAGAACGCATGCAGCGCCATGACCATCGCCAGCCAGGCGTAGCTCTTGTCGATGAAGATCAGCGAGAAGCTCAACAGCGTACAGATCGCGCCGAACCGCACGATCGCCAGGCGCCGGCCGGTATAGTCCCCCAGCCAGCCCCAGAGATTCGGCGCCACGCAGCGCATCAGCATGGGGATCGCCACCAGCTCGCCAATGCGTGCCGCGTTGAACCCCAAGTGATCGAAGTACAGCGCCAGGAACGGCGCGGTCGAACCGAGCAACGCGAAATAGAACAGGTAGAAACTGGAAAGCCGCCAGTACGGCAACGCCGCCATGCGCGTCAGGCCAGGGCGGTCGGCAGGCCAGCCATCAAAGCTGACCCAGCACCGGCGTACCGACTTGCACGTCGGCGTTCTGGCCGCGATGGCGCAACAGATGATCCATCAGCACGATCGCCATCATCGCTTCGGCGATCGGCGTGGCGCGGATGCCCACGCAGGGGTCATGGCGGCCCTTGGTGATGACGTCGACCGGGTTGCCATGAACGTCGATGGAGCGTCCCGGCGTGGTGATGCTGGAGGTCGGCTTCAACGCCAGGTGCGCGACGATCGGCTGGCCCGAGGAGATGCCGCCGAGGATGCCGCCGGCATTGTTGCTGAGGAAACCTTGCGGGGTCAGTTCATCACGGTGCTCGGTGCCGCGCTGGGCCACACAGGCGAAACCGGCGCCGATCTCCACGCCCTTCACGGCATTGATGCTCATCAGCGCGTGGGCCAGTTCGGCGTCGAGGCGGTCGAAGATCGGCTCGCCCAGGCCAGGCATCACGCCTTCGGCGACCACGGTGATCTTCGCGCCGACCGAATCCTGGTCCCGGCGCAACTGGTCCATGTAGGCCTCCAGCTCCGGCACTTTGTCCGGGTCGGGGCTGAAGAAGGCGTTCTGTTCCACCGAATCCCAGGTCTTGAACGGGATTTCGATCGGGCCCAACTGGCTCATGTAGCCACGGATGACGATGCCCTGGCTGGCCAGGTATTTCTTGGCAATCGCCCCGGCCGCCACGCGCATCGCGGTTTCCCGGGCCGAACTGCGCCCGCCGCCGCGATAGTCGCGCTCGCCGTATTTGTGGTGGTAGGTGTAGTCGGCGTGGGCCGGGCGGAACAGGTCCTTGATGGCCGAGTAGTCCTTGGACTTCTGGTCGGTATTGCGGATCAGCAGCCCGATCGCACAGCCGGTGGTGCGCCCTTCGAACACGCCGGAAAGGATTTCGACTTCATCGGCTTCCTGGCGCTGGGTGGTGTGGCGGCTGGTGCCGGGCTTGCGGCGGTCCAGGTCACGCTGCAGATCTTCCAGGGAAATCTCCAGGCCCGGCGGGCAGCCGTCGACAATGGCGACCAACGCCGGGCCATGGCTTTCGCCCGCGGTGGTGACGGTGAACAGCTTGCCGTAGGTATTGCCGGACATGCAGGGCGCTCCGTGAAATCGCTGAGAGTCGAGATGGGCGCCAGTATACGCAGGCTCCCCGAGTAGTTCATCCTCGAACCTTATCGGTGCCCGCCAGTCCAACCGGCACCTTCGTAACTAATGGCGTCATGATGTTAAGAGCGTTTGCCTTGAGCCTTACCCTGTTGACCGGCCTGCTTTCGGGCTTCGCCCAGGCCACCGTGCTGCAACGCCCCATCAGCCTCGACACCGGCAACGGTGAACTTTTCGGCTCGCTGTTGTTGCCCAAGTCCGACACACCGGTGCCCGTTGTCCTGATCATTTCAGGGTCAGGTCCTACGGATCGTGACGGAAACAACCCCGAGGGCGGGCGCAATGACAGTCTCAAGCGCCTGGCCTGGGTGCTGGCCAAGCACAACATCGCCAGCGTGCGCTACGACAAGCGCGGCGTGGCCGCCAGCCTTGCGGCGACACCGAACGAGCGCAACCTGAGCGTCGAAGCCTACGTTGCCGATGCCGTGGCCTGGAGCCACAAGCTGGCCGCCGATCCGCGACTGGGCCCGTTGATTCTGCTGGGCCACAGCGAAGGTGCACTGATCGCCAGCCTCGCCGCGCCCCAGGCCAACGCGGCGGCGGTCATCTCGTTGGCCGGCAGCGCCCGTCCGATTGACCAGGTACTGCGTCAGCAGCTCGGTAACCGCTTGCCACCGCCGCTGATGCTGCGCAGCAACGAGTTGCTCGACAGCCTCAAGGCCGGTCGCCCCGCCCCCAACGTTCCGCCGCAACTGCAGGTCATCTTCCGGCCAAGCGTGCAGCCGTATCTGATTTCGCTGTTCCGCCAGGACCCGGCCCAGGCGTTCGCGGCATTGAAGATGCCGGCCTTGATCATCCAGGGCAGCCACGATATCCAGGTCAGCGTCGACGACGCCAGACAGTTGAAAGCCGCCAAGCCTGACGCCGAACTGGCGCTGATCGAGGGCATGAACCATGTAATGCGCATCGTGCCCAACGATGTGAAGCGGCAATTGGCTTCGTATAAGGATCCCAACCTGCCGTTGGCAGCCGAACTCAGTACTCGCATCCTGGGTTTTATTGGCACGTTGGCCGCCCGTTAAGCGGATTTAGTGGCCTATAGCCCTCCAGTCTTGGCAAATCCGGCCGATAAACCGGTGTCGGACAGCGCAACGGCTGCCGACAAGCCGGCCTGGACAGGATTTTGCCGTTATGACTGAGACTGAAACTTCACCCGACACCGCTGCCGAAACGGCCACCCCAGCCGCAGCGGAACTGCCTTGGGCGGACGTGCAGGCCGAGCATCACAAAATGCTCCGGCTGGCCCCGCTCAAGACCGATCGCTCCACTGGCGTGCGACCCCTGCGGTTTGTCGAGTTCAGCTATGCCGAACGCCATAGCAAGGAACGCAGCTTGCTGCGCATGAGCATCAAGTTGCCGGGCCAGCGGGTGCGCAAGGAACAGAACCACCTCGACGTCTGGGCCGACCACGTCGAGAAACGCCTGTTCTTCTCGCCCGACAGTTTGCAAGTCGAGCCCCTGAATCGGGGCATCGGCCGCTTCCTCGCCGCCCAGGGCATCACCTGGGCCAAGAAGCGTTGGTCGAGCTATCGGGTTGACGGCACCGATTTGAACAACAAGGACGCACTGAACGAAGACACGCGCCTGCGCCGTGATCACTTCCTCAAGGCCCACGGTTTCGAAGTGGTCTACGCCGACGCGCAGCACCTCAAGGGCAGCGTGAAACAAGCCCAGGTCGGCGATCTAACGGGCGACTGGAACACCGAAAAACTGCAATTCGTTGAAATCCTCGAAGCCGCACAGATGCTCCAGCAAGCCGAGCAGAACCTGGCGGAACAGGAGGTCAAGCTCAAGCAGCAGGAAGAGAAGGTCAACAAGTTCAAGCGCGAAGACACCGGGTTGCGCTTCACGATCACTTGCCTGGTAGCGTTTGCGATGTTCCAGGCAGGGCTGTTGATCTGGATTGCGACGCGGCATTGACGGCTATCAGAAGTGTCTGACGCACCCGGTGGCGAGGGGATTTATCCCCGCTGGGCTGCGCAGCAGCCCCCAACACTCGTTCTGATACACTGCGGCGTTAGATTTAGGGGCGCTTCGCACCCCAACGGGGATAAATCCCCTCGCCACAAAAGCGGTCGCCAACACCGCCGGGATCAAACCTTGGACGCAAACAACGCCTGGTGCTCACGGCACTGCTCGGCGCTGAGCATGAACACACCGTGGCCGCCGCGCTCGAACTCCAGCCAGGCGAAGTCGACTTCCGGGTACAGCGCTTCGACGTGCACTTGGCTGTTGCCCACTTCAACGATCAACAGTCCCTTGTCGGTCAGATGATCGGCCGCCTCGGCCAGCATCCGCCGAACCAGGTTCAAGCCATCATCGCCACAGGCCAGGCCTAGCTCCGGCTCATGCTGGTATTCCTGGGGCATGTCGGCGAAATCTTCCGCATCGACGTAGGGCGGGTTCGACACGATCAGGTCGAAACGTTGCCCCGGCAGCCCATCGAAACCATCCCCCTGGACCGTGAATACACGCTCATCGACACCGTGGCGCTCGATGTTCTGATTGGCGACTTCCAGCGCTTCGAACGACAAGTCCGCCAGCACCACCTCGGCTTCGGGGAATTCATAGGCGCAAGCGATCCCGATGCAACCGGAGCCGGTGCACAGGTCAAGGATTCGTGCAGGCTCCTGGCCCAACCAAGGCTCGAAACGTTTTTCAATCAACTCGCCGATGGGCGAACGCGGAATGAGCACGCGCTCGTCGACGATGAAGGACATTCCGCAGAACCAGGCCTCACCCAACAAGTACGCGGTCGGAATGCGTTCCGCGATGCGCCGGCGCAGCAGGCGTTGCACATGCACCAACTCCTCGTCTTCGAGGCGGCAATCCAGGTAGCTGTCGGCAATTTCCCATGGCAGGTGCAGCGCGCCCAACACTAACTGGCGTGCCTCGTCCCAGGCGTTGTCGGTGCCATGGCCAAAGAACAGATCCTCCCCATGGAAACGGCTGACGGCCCAACGGATATGGTCGCGCAGGGTGCGAAGGCGGGAAGTGATCACGGCGGCAAACTCCAGAAAAATCGACGGGCGAGTCTATCAGCCAAACACGCGGTCACCCAAACGTGCCTGAAGTCAGGACGAAATATGCCGGACAAACTGTAGGATTCTTCCGTTTTATGCGCGGCCCATTGAACAAAGCGCAGATCTTGACAAGGCTGTAGGCCAGCAATGACGGCCCTTGCGATGGAAGCGATTCACAGAACCGCTCAGCCAGAGGAGAATGTCGCAAAAGCCCCACTCGAAGGAGCCCCAGAATGTCCGTTCCAAAAACGATGTTTCAACTCAGTGGTCGTGGTTATGCGGCGGCCAACCTGAGTCAAGCGACCCTGATCATCATCGACGCCCAGAAGGAATACCTCGCCGGCCCCCTGGCCCTGAGCGGCATGGATGCGGCGGTCGCGAACATCAAGCAACTGCTCGGTGCAGCCCGCGCCGCCGGACGGCCGATCGTGCACGTGCGCCACCTGGGCACCCATGGCGGGCTGTTCGATCCACAGGGTGAACGCGGGGAATTCATTCCAGGCCTTGAACCACAAGGCGACGAAACCGTGATCGAAAAGCTGCTGCCCAGCGCTTTCCACGGCACCGACCTGAAGAAGCGGCTGGAAGAGCTGGGTCCACTGGACCTGATCGTCTGCGGCTTCATGAGCCATTCCAGCGTCAGCACCACCGTGCGCGCCGCCAAGAACCTGGGTTTCCGTTGCACCCTGGTGGAAGATGCCTGCGCCACGCGCGACCTGCCGCACAAGGGCGGCGTCCTCAGCGCCGAACACGTGCACCAGACCGAAATGGCAATCATGGCGGACAACTTCGCCACGCTGGCCATGACCCGCGACTTCGCCTGATCCCGCCCTGGATGAGCGGTCGCTGTGCCGCTCATCCGCAAAAGCCTCTCATTTGCCGCAATAGGCTTGGCTTCAGGAACAACCCGAACATCTTCCGGTCGAAGGGCCGATACCCATTGAGGAAGGTCGGAATGAAGATATCCGATGGTTTTGACGCACGTCGCTTGCGGCCCAAAGGCCCGAGCAACTGGCGATTTCGTATCGGCGCGGGCATCGCGGCGCTGCTGGCAACACTGGGTGTGCTGCTGGCAATGGCAGGTGCCGCCAGCCTGCTTGGTCGTCCGCCCGCACTGGGCGAGTTGAATGCCACCCCGCTGGGTTCGGCGGTCATCCTGGCAATCGGTCTGTTGGTACTGCTGCTGGGCGTCTGGCTCTGGCGCCGTTGCCGCCGACGCGCCCGCCAATCCCTGGAGCTGGCCATGGCTCCGCACCTGATGAAAAAGCACGACTGATCCGCCATCCGACGTTTTGTCGCGCCCTATCCTACCGGAGTTGGGTAAACTGGCCGGCCTTCGCGGAGGCTGACATGCAAGACGACGACTTTTCCCTGTTCAAAAGTGCGATCCAGGGCGTAAAACCAATCAAACACGATCGCGCCGAAACGGGCAAACCCAAGGCCGATCGCGCACAGATCGCCAAGCTGCGCCAGGCCGCCACCGTACGCACCGACGCCACCACCGTGGACGGGTTGTCCGATCAGTTCGTCATTGACGTCGGTCCCGAAGACGAATTGATGTGGGCGCGCGACGGCGTCCAGGAAAGCCAGATGCGCAAGCTGAAGGTTGGCCAGATTCCCTTCGAAGGCAGCCTCGACCTGCACGGCATGACCGTCGAAAAGGCCCGCGAGACCCTGTGGGCGTTTCTCGCCGAAGCCACCAAGTTCGAAATCCGCTGCGTGCGCGTCACCCACGGCAAGGCCGTGCGGCTGGACGGCAAGCGGCCGATGATCAAGAGCCACGTCAACACCTGGCTGCGCCAACACCCACAAGTGCTCGGCTTCACCTCCTGCCAGGCGAAGCACGGCGGCGCCGGGGCGGTCTACGTGATGCTCAAGCGCACCATGATGGAAGGCCGCGACGAGTAGCCCCTGATTGCCGAGCTTGCAGCGCCGTGTCCGCCACCGTACCCTTGCCCTTTGCGTAAATCCCCACAGGTAGTTTCATGTCTCTGGAACAGAATTACACCGCGATTCTCGGCCAACTGGGCGAGGACGTTTCCCGCGAGGGCCTGCTCGACACGCCCAAGCGCGCTGCCAAGGCCATGCAGTACCTTTGCCGCGGTTATGAACAGACCCTGGAAGAGGTCACCAACGGTGCCTTGTTCAGCTCCGACAACAGCGAGATGGTGCTGGTCAAGGACATCGAGTTGTACTCTCTGTGCGAGCACCATTTGCTGCCTTTCATCGGCAAGGCCCACGTGGCCTACATCCCGAGCGGCAAGGTGTTGGGCCTGTCGAAGGTCGCGCGCATCGTTGACATGTATGCCCGTCGCCTGCAGATCCAGGAAAACCTCAGCCGCCAGATCGCCGACGCGGTCCAGCAGGTGACCGGCGCCCTGGGCGTGGCGGTGGTGATCGAGGCCAAGCACATGTGCATGATGATGCGCGGCGTGGAAAAACAGAATTCCTCGATGATCACTTCGGTGATGCTCGGTGAGTTCCGGGAAAATGCGGCAACCCGCATGGAATTCCTCAGCCTGATCAAGTAAAGCGTCTCGCGAAGAAAACCGGCATTGATCGCCGGTTTTTTTTCGCCCGCGAAAAATCAGGTAAGCTGCGCGCCCTCTTCTTTCCGCCGTGAGGCTATAACGTGATCGTCAAAGCGCTTCGAGTTGGCCTGGGCCAGCTCATCATCTTCATCGACTTCATCACCCGCCCGGGCAAGAAAAAGCGTCCGGCCGACGCCCAGGCGCAAGTCGAACAGGCAGCTCGCGGCCTGACGTTGTATCAATTCCATGCCTGCCCGTTCTGCGTGAAGACGCGCCGGACCCTGCGTCGCCTCAACGTACCGGTAGCCCTGCGCGATGCAAAAAATAACCAACAGGATCGCCAGACGCTGCTGGAACAGGGTGGCCGGATCAAGGTGCCGTGCCTGCGCATTGAAGAGAATGGCGAGACCACCTGGATGTATGAGTCCAAGGTGATCATTGATTATCTGGATAAGCGGTTTTCTGCCGTCTGAGGATTTGATGGTGGGCTGAGGGCCTCATCGCGAGCAAGCTCGCTCCCACAGGAGGCCAATGCGGATTATAAATCTGCAATCACGCACGGTTCCCTGTGGGAGCGAGCTTGCTCGCGATGGGATCGGCCCAGCCGCCGGATATTTCAAGCCGCCTTGGCCGCCAAAGCGCCCCGCACCACCCCGGCCAATCGCTTCAGGCCCTCGTCCAGTCGCGCCGGATCGATATGGCTGAAGTTCAAGCGCAAGTGCCCCAGGTGCTTGTCCGGCTCTGGAAAGAACGGCTCACCCGGCATGAACGCCACGTCAACCGCCAACGCCTCGGCAAGCAAAGTCCGGGTGTCCAGCGGTTGCTTGAGCGTCAGCCAGAAAAACAACCCGCCCTGTGGCATGTTCCAATCCGCGATATCGGAAAAATGCCGCTGTAGCGCAGCCTGGAACCGATCGCGCCGATCCCGGTAGAAATCCCGCAGCGCTTGCAGGTGGCTGCGGTACTGCTCGGTGCCAATCCACTGCAGCGCCTGCCATTGGCCGATGCGATTGGTATGCAGGTCCGCCGATTGCTTGAGCCGAAGCAGGTGTGGGAACAAGTCCGGGCTGGCGATCAGATAACCCACCCGCAGGCCCGGCAACAGGGTTTTCGACACAGTGCCGGTGTAGATCCAACTGGCCTTCTTCAAGCGACTGGCAATAGGCGTGGCGCTGCCGCCGTCGAAGGTCAGCTCGCGGTAAGGTTCGTCTTCGATCAGCGTCACGCCGAACTCATCCAGCAGCGCCGCCACCGCATCGCGCTTGGCCTCGCTGTAGCGCACCGCCGAAGGGTTCTGGAACGTTGGAATCAGGTAGATGAAGGCCGGTCGATGCCGCTCCAGCCGAGCCCGCATGTGCTCCAGGTCCGGGCCGTCCGCCTCAAGGGGGACGGTGATGCAGTCGGCGCCGAACAGCTGAAAGATTTGAAGGGCCGCGAGATACGTCGGCGCTTCGAGCATGACTTCGGTGCCGACGTCGATGTGCAGTTTGGCCGCCAGGTCGAGGGTTTGCTGGGAACCGCTGACCACCAGCACCTGGCTCGCCTCGCAAGCCAGGCCCAACGACCGCGCCTGGGCGGCCAATGCTTCGCGCAGGGCCGGCTCGCCCTCGCTCATGCCGTATTGGCCCATGGACAGCGGCATCGCGCCCCACTCCACCTTGGGCAGCATGGCTTCGGCCGGCAGGCCACCGGCGAACGACATCACTTCCGGGCGCTGCGCCGCAGCGAGGATTTCTCGAATCAAAGAACTTTTGAGGCGCGAGACACGTTCGGAAAAAGCCATGGGGGTCACCTGTAGCGAGGCCTTGGAAAAATGAGTCAAACTGTTTGACCGAAATTACCTCGCCGCCCTTGGAAACGTCAATATGCTTGACCTTAAAAACCCGTCCTCCCAACAAATGGCCATGGAAGCATTCTTCTTCGGTTACCAGGCGTTCACCGCCAAGGCCGATGAAATGCTCGAGCGTCGCGGGCTGAGCCGGGTGCACCAGCGCATCGTTTTTTTCATCGCCCGCTACCCCTCCTTGAGCGTGAAGGAACTGCTGGCATTGCTGGGCGTGACCAAGCAGGCGTTGAACATGCCCTTGCGGCAATTGATGGAGATGCACCTGGTCAGCAGCGTCGCGTCCGAAACCGACAAGCGTAAGCGGCTGCTGGAATTGACGGCGGAGGGCCAGCGATTCGAACAGGCGCTGCGCCGTGAACAGGTGAAATTGCTGGAACGGGTGTTTGCCGAAGCCGGGGAAGCGGCGGTGGATGGGTGGTTGGCGGTGAACCTGGCACTGGGGAAATCCAGTGATTGAAGGCGTCTGATCAGACGCTATCGCGAGCAAGCTCGCTCCCACAGGGGTTCAGTGGTGAAGACAAATCTTGCATTCATCACAGTCCGCTGTGGGAGCGAGCCTGCTCGCGAAGGCATCCGCATGGCCGATATATCCCCATATCCATAAATTTCGTCGACAAAACAGAAAACATTATTTGCATTATTTGTATACAAAAGCATAATTCGCTTCGTGCGAGTTCCTGACCATCAGGTCAACTACTACGCCAGCCTTACCTGCCTCAAAGCTTCGCCGTCACCCTCAGGGGGCGTGCGGGGCTGGAAATAACAATAAAACTCTTGAGGAGTACTCGCTGTGGAAAGCCGCAAACCCGAAGCCCAGACCCTGGACCTCTCGCCGCCACTACGCAGTGGCTGGCTGGAGCGCCTCTTCAAACTCAGCTTGCATGGCACCACGGTGAAGACCGAGCTGATCGCCGGTCTGACGACCTTCATCACCATGGCCTACATCATTTTCGTCAACCCCAACATCATGGCCGACGCGGGCATCGATCATGGTGCAGCGTTCGTCGCCACCTGCATCGCCGCCGCCCTGGGTTGCCTGTTGATGGGGCTCTATGCGAACTGGCCGGTGGGCCTGGCACCGGGCATGGGCCTGAACGCCTTCTTCACCTACACCGTGGTCGGCACCATGGGCTACAACTGGGAAACCGCGCTGGGCGCGGTGTTTATATCCGGTGTGCTGTTCATGATCCTGACCTTGTCGCGGGTGCGTGAATGGCTGCTCAACAGCATTCCCGTGAGCCTGCGGTTCGCCATGGGTGCAGGGGTCGGGTTGTTTCTCGGGCTGATCGGCCTGAAGACCGCCGGCATCATCGTCGACAGCCCCGCCACCCTGATCAAGCTCGGCTCGCTGCGTGAGCCCGGTCCGTTGTTGGCCGCGGTGTGCTTCCTGATGATCGCCGTGCTCAGTTATCACCGCGTGTTCGGCGCGATCCTGATCAGCATCATCGCCGTGACGTTGGCCGGCTGGGGCCTGGGATTGGTGCAGTACAACGGCGTCATGTCGACACCGCCAAGCCTGGCCCCGACCTGGATGGCGATGGACGTGGCCGGTGTGTTCAACATCAGCATGATCAGCGTGGTGCTGGCCTTCCTGTTCGTGCACATGTTCGACACCGCCGGCACCCTGATGGGCGTCGCCCAGCGCGCCGGCCTGGTGAAGGCCGATGGCAAGATCGAGAACCTGTCCCGCGCCCTGAAAGCCGACAGCGCCTCCAGCGTATTCGGCGCCATGGTCGGGGTGCCACCGGTGACGAGCTACGTGGAAAGCGCCGCCGGGGTCGCCGCCGGTGGCCGCACGGGGCTTACCGCCGTGACTGTCGGTGTGCTATTTATTGCCGCCATGTTCTTCGCACCGCTGGCCGGGATGATCCCGGCCTATGCCACGGCCGGCGCCTTGATCTACGTCGCCATGCTGATGATGGGCGGCATGGCCCATATAGAATGGGACGAACCCACCGACAGCATCCCGGCCATCGTCACGGCCATCATGATGCCCCTGACCTTCTCGGTCGCCGATGGCATCGCGCTGGGTTTCATCACCTACGTGGTGCTCAAGGCCGGTACCGGTAAACACAAGGAAATTTCCGTCAGCCTGTGGGTGCTCTGCGCGATCTTCATCGCCAAGTTCATCTTCTTGTAAGCGCTGCCGTATCCACCCGCCTCACCCCTTGGGTGAGGCTTTTGTACATCAGGAGCAAGCAATGAATCTGGAAACCTGGTTATTGTTCAGTGGCGCCGCCTTGGTGGTGATCCTCATCCCCGGCCCGTTGTCATTGCTGATGATCGGCAATAGCCTGAACTATGGCCTGCGCCGCTCGTATCCGGCGTTCCTGGGTGGCGTGATCGCGTCGATCTGCCTGTTGAGCGCTTCGGCGCTGGGGCTTGGTGCGTTGTTGATGGCGTCGGAGCAATTGTTCAGTGCCCTGAAGATCGTCGGTGCGTTATACCTGTTCTACCTTGCCTGGCAGAGCTGGCAGCAATCGCGCCAGCCTTCCCAGGGCGCCGAGGTACCACAAGCGGCCGCCACTCCGCGCTTTCGCGCCTTGTTCGGCCGGGCGTTCGTCCTGGGTGCCAGCAATCCAAAGGACATCTTGTTCTTCGCCGCGTTCCTGCCGCAATTCTTGAACGCCGGACAGCCATTCCTGCCGCAGTTGCTGGTCATGATTGCGACCTGGACCGTGCTGGACCTGCTATGCAAGCTGGCTTATGGGCTGGGTGCCCATGGCGCTGCCCGGTATCTGCGCACCGGTAAGGGCCAGAGCTGGTTCAACCGGGTCAGCGCCGGTTTGTTTGGTGGCGCGGGGGCCGCATCCTTGTTGAGCCGCTAAAAAAGCAAAAGCTTCGCGAGCAAGCCCGCTCCCACAGGTTTTTGTGAACGACAAAAATCCAGTGTGGGAGCGGGCTTGCTCGTGAAGGCACCCTCCCAGACACCGTATTCTCATGGGCGAAAAAAAGCCCGCAGTGTGGGCGGGCTAAAAACCAAAGAAGCTCTATGCGCAGTCGCTTCCAGGGCAAGGCAGCTGCTTGGGGGATCAACTGCCTCGATAGGTTGAATAGGCGTAGGGCGAAATCAGCAACGGCACGTGGTAATGCTCCTGCTCTTGCGAGATACCGAAGCGCAGCACCACCACATCGAGAAACGCCGGCTCGGCCAGTTGAACGCCACGGGCGCGGTAGTAGTCACCGGCGTGGAACTGGATCTGGTAGACCCCGCTGCGGTAATCATCCCCCTGCAGCAGCGGCACATCGCAACGGCCGTCGCCATTGGTCAAAGCACTGGCAACCAACCGCAATTGCGAACCCTCGACACGGTACAGCTCGATCTTGATCGAGCTTCCAGGGCAGCCGTGCGCTGCATCCAAAACATGAGTAGTCAAACGTCCCATTGATTGTGCGCGCCTCGCTGCAGAACAGTCCGGCCCGACGCCTCCTGAATCAGTTGAAAGACAGGCCGCACCGTTTCGGAGCACGAAACGCTACGGCGATGAGCGAATTAAGACACTTTAAACGCAAATTGTACACAATAAAAAATACTTATTTTACCCCCAGGTCACGCGACGACAGCTCAACGTCGTGTTCAAGCCAAACCAACGGATACGTGACCCTCCAGGCGATAAATTGACCAAATGGGCAGGTTTCTTGCAGTGTAGACATTGTGGGGGACACGGTGAAAAATGCAAAAAATCAGGCTTACAAATCGCGCATAAAATTGTATACAATCACTCCATCGTCGTGACGCCAGCCTGAGACTCATCGCCAGGGCGCCACCCACATGGTTCGAACAAGAAGGAAAACTGCAGTGAGCGCTGACTACCCACGCGACCTGATCGGTTACGGCAATAACCCTCCGCACCCACACTGGCCGGGCAATGCCCGCATCGCCCTGTCCTTCGTGCTCAATTACGAAGAAGGCGGCGAGCGCAACGTCCTTCATGGCGACAAGGAATCCGAAGCGTTCCTTTCCGAGATGGTCGCGGCGCAACCGCTGCAGGGCGAGCGCAACATGAGCATGGAATCGCTGTACGAGTATGGCAGCCGTGCCGGCGTCTGGCGGGTCCTCAAGTTGTTCAAGGAATTTGACATTCCGCTGACTATCTTCGCGGTGGCGATGGCCGCCCAGCGCCACCCGGACGTGATCCGCGCCATGGTCGCCGCCGGTCACGAAATCTGCAGCCACGGCTATCGCTGGATCGACTATCAATACATGGATGAGGCCCAGGAGCGCGAGCACATGCTCGAAGCGATCCGCATCCTCACCGAAATCACTGGCGAGCGTCCGCTGGGCTGGTACACCGGCCGCACCGGCCCAAACACCCGGCGCCTGGTGATGGAAGAAGGCGGTTTCCTCTACGACAGCGACACCTACGACGACGACCTGCCCTACTGGGAGCCGAACAACCCCACCGGCAAGCCGCACCTGGTGATCCCCTACACCCTCGACACCAACGACATGCGCTTCACCCAGGTGCAGGGTTTCAACAAGGGCGACGACTTCTTCCAATACCTCAAGGACGCTTTCGACGTGTTGTACGCCGAAGGCGCCGAAGCCCCGAAGATGCTTTCCATCGGCCTCCATTGCCGCTTGATCGGCCGCCCTGCACGCCTGGCCTCCCTCAAGCGTTTCCTCGAATACGCCAAGGGCCATGAACAGGTCTGGTTCAGTCGTCGCGTCGACATCGCCCGTCATTGGCAGCAGACCCATCCGTATCAGGGAGCGTCCAAATGACCGCTTTCCAGACACTCAAGCCTTCCACCTTGAGCCGTGAAGCGTTCGTCCGGGCCTTTGCCGATATCTACGAACATTCGCCATGGGTGGCCGAAAAGGCCTTCGACCTGGGCCAGGATCCCTCCATCGATCAGATCGAGACCCTGCACCAGCGCATGAGCGACATCCTGTTGAGCGCCGATCATGCCAGCCAGCTGGCCCTGATCAACGCTCACCCGGACCTGGCCGGCAAAGCCGCCGTCCAGGGCCAGCTGACCGAAGCCAGCACCAACGAACAGGCTGGCGCCGGTATCCACCAATGCACGGCCGAAGAGTTCCAGCGCTTCACCGAGCTGAACGAGGCCTATAAAGCCAAGTTCAAGTTTCCCTTCATCATGGCGGTAAAAGGCAGCAACCGGCACCAGATCCTCGCCGCGTTCGAAACGCGCATCCACCACTCGGCAGACGCCGAATTCAAGTGCGCATTGGCGGAGATCAACAAGATCGCGTTGTTCCGATTACTGACCCTTTAGCGAGCGGTTCCTGACATCAGGTCCTGCAAGCATCCCCAGCCAACTTATCAAAGGCAGACAAGAAGAATGAAAGCTTACGCCGTACCGTTCGAAAAGTTCGTCAACCTGGCCGACGCCCGCCTGGGCACCAAGATCATCTCGGTAACCGATGACTGGTTTGCCGACGCCAATCGCCTGTTCCAGCCGACTCCGGCCGTGTGGAAGGAGGGCGTGTTCGACGACAACGGCAAGTGGATGGACGGCTGGGAGTCGCGCCGCAAGCGCTTCGAAGGCTACGACAGCGCGGTCATCCGCCTGGGCGTGCCGGGCTCGATCAAGGGCGTGGACATCGACACTTCATTCTTCACCGGCAACTACCCACCGTCGGCTTCCCTGGAAGCGTGTTTCCTGGCGGACGGCGAGCCGGACGAAAACACCCAGTGGACTGAAGTGCTGTCGGCCGTCGAGCTGCAGGGCAACAGCCATCACTACCACGAGATCAGCAACGACCAGGCCTTCAGCCACCTGCGCTTCAACATCTACCCCGATGGCGGCGTGGCCCGGCTGCGGGTCTATGGTGTGCCGTATCGCGACTGGTCGGCCGTGGGCGACAACGAACAGATCGACCTGGCCGCCGCCCTCAATGGCGGACGCGCCCTCGCCTGCTCCGATGAACACTTCGGTCGCATGAGCAACATCCTCAACCCAGGCCGTGGCGTGAACATGGGCGATGGCTGGGAAACCGCCCGTCGTCGCACACCTGGCAATGACTGGGTGATCGTCGCCCTGGGCCATGCCGGTATCGTTGAAAAAGTCGTCGTCGACACGCTGCACTTCAAAGGCAACTACCCGGACAGTTGCTCGATCCAGGGCGCATTCGTCAAGGGCGGCACCGACAGCCAGATCGAAACGCAGTCGCTGTTCTGGCGCGAATTGCTGCCGAGCCAGAAGCTGGAGATGCACGCCGAACACACCTTTGCCGAGCAGATCAAGGAACTGGGGCCGATTACCCATATCCGCCTGAACGTGTTCCCAGACGGTGGCGTAAGTCGCCTGCGCGTGCTCGGCAAGGTATCGAAATAAGGGTGAACCCAAATCGCGAGCAAGCTCGCTCCCACATTTGAAATGCATTCCCCTGTGGGAGCGAGCTTGCTCGCGATGGCGGCAGAATAAACAACACAGAATCCAAGGTAAGAAGACCAGCATGCGCACACTCAAGATCGAACCGTTGACCAAAGAAGCCTTCGCCCCGTTCGGTGACGTGATCGAAACCGACGGCAGCGATCACTTCATGATCAACAACGGTTCGACCATGCGCTTCCATCGCCTGGCGACGGTTGAAACCGCGACGCCGGACGACAAGGCGATCATCAGCATTTTCCGCGCCGACGCGCTGGACATGCCGCTGACCGTGCGCATGCTGGAGCGCCATCCGCTGGGCAGCCAGGCCTTCATTCCGCTGCTCGGCAACCCCTTTCTGATCGTGGTCGCGCCACTTGGCGATGCACCTGTATCAGGTTTGGTCCGCGCCTTCGTCACCAACGGCAGGCAGGGCATCAATTACCATCGCGGCGTCTGGCACCACCCGGTGCTGACGATCGAAAAGCGGGATGACTTCCTGGTGGTTGATCGCAGTGGCACAGGCAATAACTGCGATGAGCATTTTTTCCAAGAGGATGAGTTTCTGATCCTCGCCCCCCACCAATAAGAGAAGGTCCGATCACGCGAAAACAAGCGTGACGGGCGAGAGGTAAAGACTGTGGAAGCACATTTGCTGGAATGGCTGAACCTGAGCATTCGCTGGGTTCACATGATCACTGGCGTTGCCTGGATCGGCGCGTCGTTCTACTTCGTCTGGCTGGAAAACAACCTCAATCGCGTCAACCCCAGGAGCGGCCTGGCCGGCGACCTCTGGGCCATCCACGGTGGCGGCATCTACCACCTGGAAAAATACAAACTCGCGCCACCGTCCATGCCGGACAACCTGCACTGGTTCAAGTGGGAAGCCTACTTCACCTGGATGTCGGGCATCGCCCTGTTGTGCGTGGTGTTCTATTGGAACCCGACCGTCTACCTGCTGGCCCCCGGCAGCAGCCTGAGCGGCCTTGAAGGCGTCGCCCTGGGCATCGGCTCGTTGTTCGTTGGCTGGTTCGTCTATTCATCGCTCTGCGATTCAGCCCTGGGCAAGCGCCCCGCCCTGCTCGGCCTGATCCTTTTCGTGCTGTTGATCGCCGCGGCCTACGGGTTCAGCAAGGTGTTCAGCGGTCGCGGTGCCTACCTGCACGTCGGCGCCGTCATCGGCACGATCATGGTCGGCAACGTGTTCCGCATCATCATGCCGGCCCAGCGCGCGCTCGTAGCAGCCATCGCCGAAAACCGCACGCCCGACCCGGCGCTACCAGCCAAGGGTCTGTTGCGTTCGCGCCACAACAACTATTTCACCCTGCCAGTGCTGTTCATCATGATCAGCAACCATTTCCCGAGCACCTACGGCAGCCAATACAACTGGCTGATCCTGGCCGGGATCGCCGTGGCGGCGGTATTGGTGCGGCACTATTTCAACACGCGCCATGACAGCAACCGGTTCGCCTGGACGCTGCCGGTCGGCGCCCTGGCGATGATCTGCCTGGCGTATGTCACCGGGCCCAAGCCGATGCCCACCGCGCCGGAAGTCGCCAAGGTCCCGGGTGCGATCGAATATCAACCACTGCCCGAGACTGCCGTGGGCGGCGGCGCCAAACCGGCGGCACCGGCGCAGGCACCCGCGCCAGCACAGGCGTCCAATGCCCAGGGGCCGTCATTCGAAAAAGTCCACAGCGTGATCCAGGAACGCTGCTCGGTCTGCCACTCGGCCAAGCCCACCAGCCCCCTGTTCAGCGCGGCGCCGGGCGGAGTGATGTTCGACACCCCGCAGCAGATCCAGCAACAGGCCGCGCGCATCCAGGCCCAGGCCGTGACCAGCCAGATCATGCCACTGGGCAACATCACCCAGATGACCCAGCAAGAACGCGATCTGATCGGCGCTTGGATCAACCAGGGCGCGCAAACCAACTGAGCCACTTTTTTCGACAAATGTCATACCGCTGACAGGCCGACCGGCAACTACCGGTCGCCCGTCAGCGACTGTCTGCGCCTCAACAATAAAAACAAGAGGAAAGCATCAGATGATCCAGCCCCGCCATCACGCCCAGGATTCGCCGCGCATGCGCCGTTGCAGGGCACTTGAGCCCTTCAAGGCAAGTCCGTATCCTGCGCGGCCGTTCGACGCGGGCCGACAACAAAATCCCTTCCGATCCTGACCGGACCGCCAGCTTATTGCGGCGCTGGCGGACCTGAACGCGCCCCTGAACACAACGTTCCGACTGTTCCATTACTGCAGGGCAAGCCATTTCCAGTTTTTGCCGAACTTGGCTCAGCGCTTGCTATCAGCATTCGCCACGCTCAAAAAGCTGACCGAACGGATGTTTTTCATCCATGAAAAAAAGGCGCCACACCAGAGCGCTGACCTGAAAAAAGAAACGCGGTACCACTTACCTTTGGGAGCAAACCGAATGAAACGTACGTGCACCAGCCTGATCGTTGCGGGATCCTTGTTGGCCGGGGGACAGGCCCTGGCAGGCGATCTGCTCCAATGGCAGAACAACAGCCTGAGCTACCTCTACGGCAAGGATTTTCAGATCAATCCACGCATCCAGCAAACCGTGACGTTCGAGCACGCCGATGCGTGGAAATACGGCGACAACTTTTTCTTCCTCGACCGCATCTTCTATAACGGCCAGGACGACAGCCAGTCCGGCCCGAACACGTACTACGGCGAGTTCAGCCCACGCTTGTCGTTCGGCAAGATTTTTGATCAGAAGCTGGAAATGGGCCCGGTCAAGGACGTGCTGCTGGCAATGACCTACGAGTTCGGCGAAGGCGACAACGAGTCGTACCTGATCGGCCCGGGCTTCGACCTGGCGATTCCCGGTTTCGATTATTTCCAGCTGAATTTCTATAACCGCCAGACCCAGGGGGCTCGCGCCGGCGACAACGTCTGGCAGATCACCCCGGTCTGGGCCTATACCGTGCCGGTAGGTTCGTCCGACATTCTCATCGACGGCTTCATCGACTGGGTGGTGGACAACGACACCAACTCAAAGGGCACCTACCACGCCAACCTGCACATCGTCCCGCAGATCAAATATGACTTGGGCAAGGCCTTGAAGCTGGGCGCCAAGCAGCTGTATGTCGGCGTGGAATACGACTACTGGAAGAACAAATACGCGATTGAAGACAGCGATGGGTTCAAGACCAACCAGAGCAATACCAGCTTCTTGCTGAAGTACCATTTCTGACCCCGGGTTCCAAATCCGCAGCAATACCCTGTGGGAGCGAGCTTGCTCGCGATGGCGGTGGGTCAGCCTGCCCAGATGCTGGATGTGCCGCCGTCATCGCGAGCAAGCTCGCTCCCACATTGGCTTCGTGGAGGCCACAGAATTTAGCGTCCACCGCAAATTCCTTGTGGGAGCGAGCCTGCTCGCGATAGCGGTAACACCTGCGTGCATCAAGCCTCAGGACAACCCCAAGAACCGACTCAACGCCTCACGCTGCGCCAGCGCATCCTGACGCCCAAGCTCGATCAATTCACCGCAGTATCCCGCCTCGAACAGCAGATAGCTCAACACGCCGGCACCGCTGGTCTTGGTCGCTCCAGGCCCACGCAAAAACACCCGCAACGCGCGCGGCAGTTCCTGGCGATGACGGGCGGCGATTTCATCGATCGGCTGGCTCGGTGAGATCACCAACACTTCCACCGCAGCCGCCCCGAGCGCATGGGCCGGTACATCGTCGGGCAGCAGGTAACTGAACTGGTTAAGACGCTCGAGCAACTCGATGTCGCTTTCCAGGCTGTCGATGAACGTACTGTTGAGCATGTGGCCGCCAATCTGCGCGAGCGTCGGTTGCAAACCGGTGTAGCTGCGCTCCTGGGGCGTTTGCCCACCCGCACCGCGGGGGTTGCCACTGACACCGATGACCAGCACACGATTGGCCCCCAGGTGCAAGGCTGGGCTGATCGGCGCCGATTGGCGCACCGCACCGTCGCCGAAGTACTGGGGACCGATCTTGACCGGCGCGAATAACAAGGGGATCGCCGAGCTGGCCAGCAAGTGCTCGACCGACAACTGCGCGGGCACACCGATGCGCCGATGTCGCAACCAGGCATCGATGGTGCCGCGCCCTTGATAGAACGTTACCGCCTGTCCGGACTCGTAGCCGAACGCGGTGACTGCCACCGCCCGCAATTGGTGCTCGGCAATCGCCTGCTCGATACCCGACGCGTGGAATTGCGCCTGGAGCAACTCGCGCAGTGGCGAACTGTCGATCAGCGCCACCGGCAACTTGGCCCCCAGGCCCAGCAGGCTGTGGCTGATGAAACGCGTCGCCTGGGCAAGCACGCCGCGCCAGTCGCTGCGCATCACCTGATGGCTGCGCACCGCCTGCCAGAAAGCCGTCAGCCGCTCGATTGCGGTCTTGAAATCGGTCGCCCCACTCGCCAGGCTGACCGCGTTGATGGCGCCAGCCGACGTGCCGACGATCACCGGAAACGGGTTTCGCGCCCCGTCCGGCAACAGCTCGGCGATGGCCGCCAATACGCCCACCTGATACGCCGCCCGAGCCCCGCCGCCGGAAAGAATCAATCCTGTCACCGGTTCAGCTGGGGTCATCGCGATGCTCCGTGCTCAGTCAATTGGACTACATACTCAACCGCGTTTTTCGTACAACTTCGGCTCACCCGGTGGACGGGTCTTGAAACGCCGATGGGCCCAGAGATATTGCTCGGGACAGGCGCTCACCGAGCGCTCGACCCATTGATTGATCCGAATGCAGTCGCCTTCATCGGTCTCGCCGGGAAAGTTTTCCAACGGCGCCTGGATCACCAGGCGATAGCCGCTGCCATCGGCCAGCCGTTCCTGGACGAACGGCACGACCAGCGCCTTGCCCAGGCGGGCGAACTTGCTGGTTGCGGTAACCGTTGCGGCCTGAATGCCAAACAATGGCACGAACACGCTCTGCTTGGCACCGTAGTCCTGGTCCGGCGCGTACCAGATCGCCCGACCGGCGCGCAGCAACTTGAGCATGCCACGCACGTCATCGCGTTCCACCGCCAGGGAATCGAGGTTGTGCCGCTCGCGTCCACGGCGCTGGATATAGTCGAACAGCGGATTATTGTGCTCGCGGTACATGCCGTCGATGGTGTGCTGCTGGCCGAGCAGCGCCGCGCCGATTTCCAGCGTGGTGAAATGCAGTGCCATGAGGATCACGCCCCTGCCGTCGCGCTGGGCCTGCTTGAGGTGCTCCAGCCCTTCGACATGGGCCAGCTTCGCCAAGCGCGGACGCGACCACCACCAGCTCATGGCCATTTCGAAGAAAGCGATACCGGTGGAGGCAAAGTTTTCCTTGAGCAGACGCTTGCGCTCGGCGGCGGACTTCTCGGGGAAGCACAGCTGCAGATTCCGACTGGCGATGCGCCGCCGGTCGCCGGCCACCCGGTACATCAGCACCCCCAGCGCACGGCCGATCCGCAGCAGCAGCGGATAGGGCAACTGAACGATCAGCCACAACAGCCCCAGGCCGCACCACAGCAGCCAGAAACGCGGATGAAAAAATGCAGCTCGAAAACGCGGGCGATCCATTACAGCTTCCATTAAGACATGGGCCGCGCATTCTACATTGTTCGACCCGGGTTGCGGCTGACGGGCGATCTCGTTATAAGTCTCGGCACTTTTAGTGACAAGTCGTTGTACGCCGACCATGAGCCAAACCGAACCGCTAGACCAAGATCCCGTGTTCCAGCTGAAGGGCAGCATGCTCGCCATTACGGTGCTGGAACTGGCCCGTAACGACCTGGAAGGTCTTGACCGGCAGTTGGCGGCAAAAGTCGCCCAGGCCCCGAATTTTTTCAGCAATGCCCCGCTGGTGCTGGCGTTGGACAAGCTGCCGGCCGGCGAAGGCTCGGTGGATTTGCCAGGCCTGATGCGCGTTTGCCGCCAGCACGGCCTGCGCACCCTGGCGATCCGCGCCAGCCGTATCGAAGACATCGCCGCCGCCATTGCCGTGGATATTCCGGTGCTGCCACCCTCGGGCGCCCGTGAACGGGTGCTGGAACTGAGCCCGGCCGAACCGAAAAAACCGGAAAAACCACCCGAGCCCACCATCAAGCCCACCCGGGTCATCACCTCGCCGGTGCGCGGCGGACAGCAGATTTATGCCCAGGGTGGCGATCTGGTCGTCGTGTCCTCGGTCAGCCCGGGGGCGGAACTTCTGGCCGATGGCAACATCCATGTATACGGCCCGATGCGCGGCCGTGCGCTGGCCGGTGTCAAGGGCGACACCAAGGCAAGGATCTTCTGTCAGCAGTTGAGCGCTGAACTGGTCTCCATCGCCGGGCAATACAAGGTTTCCGAGGATTTGCGGCGCGACCCGTTATGGGGGGCCGGCGTCCAGGTCAGCCTGTCGGGCGACGTGTTGAACATCATTCGGCTTTAACGGATACTGCCGCATTTTCCAAGCATCTCTAAAACCTAGCGAATACGGCTTATACGACGTAGGAAAAAGGATCAGGCAGCGTTTACCGGAGGTAGACCCCGCCCAATCCCCGATTCCAACCAAGCCTGTCCAATTGCAGCAGTTTCCAGAGATGTTTTTCAGGGGCTGACAAAGTCCTTTTTCCTTAGGGGTGAAACACCTTGGCCAAGATTCTCGTGGTTACATCCGGCAAGGGTGGTGTGGGTAAGACCACCACCAGCGCCGCTATCGGTACCGGCCTCGCCTTGCGCGGCCACAAAACAGTCATCGTCGACTTCGACGTCGGCCTGCGTAACCTCGACCTGATCATGGGTTGCGAGCGCCGCGTGGTCTATGACTTCGTCAACGTGGTCAATGGCGAAGCGAACCTGCAACAGGCCCTGATCAAGGACAAGCGCCTTGAGAACCTCTATGTATTGGCTGCCAGCCAGACCCGCGACAAAGACGCGCTGACCCAGGAAGGCGTGGAAAAGGTCCTGATGCAGCTCAAGGAAGACTTCGAGTTCGTGGTCTGCGACTCCCCGGCCGGTATCGAGAAAGGTGCCCACCTGGCCATGTACTTCGCTGACGAAGCGATCGTCGTGACCAACCCGGAAGTCTCCTCGGTCCGTGACTCCGATCGCATGCTGGGCCTCTTGGCGAGCAAATCCCGCCGTGCCGAGCAAGGCGAAGAGCCGATCAAGGAGCACCTGCTGCTGACCCGCTACAACCCGCAACGCGTCAGCGACGGTGAAATGCTTGGCGTCGAAGACGTCAAGGAAATCCTCGCGGTGACCCTGCTGGGCGTGATTCCAGAATCCCAAGCCGTACTCAAGGCCTCGAACTCCGGTGTGCCGGTCATTCTTGACGACCAGAGCGACGCCGGCCAGGCATACAGCGATGCTGTCGATCGCCTGCTGGGCAAAACCGTCGAGCATCGATTCCTCGACGTCACGAAGAAAGGTTTCTTCGAGCGCCTGTTTGGAGGTAGGTAATGAACCTTTTTGACTTCTTTCGTGCCAACAAAAAGCCCAGTACCGCCTCGGTCGCGAAAGAGCGTCTACAGATCATCGTGGCGCACGAACGCGGCCAACGCAGCACACCCGACTACCTGCCTGCCCTGCAGAAGGAACTGGTCGAGGTGATCCGCAAGTACGTCAACATCGGTAGCGATGACGTGCACGTGGCGCTGGAAAGCCAGGGCAGTTGCTCGATCCTGGAACTCAACATCACCCTGCCGGATCGCTGATCGACCCGGCTGGAGCCACGGCGGCTCGGCCCCAGCTTTTGTGGGAGCGGGCTTGCTCGCGAAGACGGTGGCACATTCAAAATCAATGTGCCTGAAAAACCGCTTTCGCGAGCAAGCCCGCTCCCACGATAAGGCTGTGGGGGCCGAGCCGCCGTTGGCGTTTGTAACGAGACTGTTTTCAATGCCCCTGTCCAACATCCGCATCATTCACCAGGACGCTGCCGTGCTGGTGGTCGACAAGCCGACCCTGCTGCTCTCCGTGCCCGGCCGGGCCGACGATAACAAGGACTGCCTGATCACTCGCCTGCAGGAAAACGGCTACCCGGAAGCACGAATCGTGCACCGGCTGGACTGGGAAACCTCCGGCATCATCCTGCTGGCCCGCGACCCCGACACCCATCGCGAACTGTCACGGCAGTTTCATGATCGAGAAACCGAAAAAGCCTACACCGCATTGTGCTGGGGCCAACCGGAACTGGACAGCGGCAGCATCGACCTACCCTTGCGCTATGACCCGCCGACAAAGCCCCGCCACGTGGTGGATCACGAACAGGGCAAGCACGCCTTGACGTTCTGGCGCGTGCTGGAACGCTGTGGCGACTGGTGCCGAGTCGAGCTGACACCGATTACTGGACGCTCGCACCAATTGCGCGTGCACATGCTCTCCATCGGTCACCCATTGCTGGGCGACGGGCTCTATGCCCACCCGCAAGCCCTGGCCGCCTGGCCACGCCTGTGCCTGCACGCCAGCATGCTCAGCTTCACCCATCCGCAGAGCGGCGAACGCCTGCGCTTCGAGTGCCCGGCACCGTTCTAAGAAACACCACCGTCATTGTGGCGAGGGAGCTTGCTCCCGCTGGGGTGCGAAGCAGCCCTAAAGGCGCATCTCGGTATGCCTGCTTGATTGCGTTGCCGCTGTTGGGGCTGCTACGCAGCCCAGCGGGAGCAAGCTCCCTCGCCACGGGTTCGACATCCCCAAGTTCCCCATATACATACCCCTAACCCCTCCCCATCATCCACCAATACGGTAAACTCCCGCCCATCGCTGTCTGGAGTTACTTATGCGCGCAGAGTTGAACCAGGGCCTGATCGACTTCCTCAAGGCCTCCCCTACCCCGTTCCACGCCACCGCCAGCCTCGCCCAGCGCCTGGAGGCGGCGGGTTACCAGCGGCTTGATGAGCGCGAGACCTGGGCCACCGAGGCCAACGGTCGTTACTACATCACGCGCAACGATTCCTCGATCATCGCCTTCAAGTTGGGCCGCAACTCACCGCTGCACGACGGCATCCGCCTGGTCGGCGCCCACACCGACAGCCCTTGCCTGCGGGTCAAGCCGCAGCCGGAACTGCAACGCCACGGATTCTGGCAACTGGGCGTGGAAGTCTATGGCGGCGCGTTGCTGGCGCCGTGGTTCGACCGCGACCTGTCCCTGGCCGGCCGCGTGACCTTCCGCCGTGATGGCAAGGTCGAGAGCCAGTTGATCGATTTCAAGGCACCGATCGCCACCATTCCGAACCTGGCCATCCACCTCAATCGTGAAGCCAATCAAGGTTGGGCAATCAACGCTCAGAATGAACTGCCACCGATACTCGCCCAGTTCGCCGGCGACGAGCGCGTCGACTTCCGCGCCGTGCTCACCGATCAACTGGCCCGGGAGCACGGCTTGAATGCCGACGTGGTGCTCGACTACGAGTTGAGTTTCTACGACACCCAAAGTGCCGCCATCGTCGGTTTGCATGGCGACTTCATCGCCGGCGCGCGCCTGGATAACCTGTTGTCGTGCTACGCCGGCCTGCAGGCCCTGTTGACCGCCGACACCGAAGAAACCTGCGTGCTGGTGTGCAACGACCACGAAGAAGTCGGCTCGACCTCGGCCTGCGGTGCCGACGGTCCGATGCTCGAACAGACCCTGCGCCGCCTGTTGCCCGAAGGTGAAGAGTTCGTGCGCGCCATCCAGAAATCCTTGCTGGTCTCGGCGGACAATGCCCACGGTGTTCACCCCAACTACGCCGACAAACAC
The DNA here is from genome assembly GCF_019141525.1 of Pseudomonas alvandae. Classification (GTDB taxonomy): domain Bacteria; phylum Pseudomonadota; class Gammaproteobacteria; order Pseudomonadales; family Pseudomonadaceae; genus Aquipseudomonas; species Aquipseudomonas alvandae. Next base: position 1,881,704 of record NZ_CP077080.1, on the reverse strand, counting down.
GACGCCAACCACGGTCCCAAGCTCAACGCCGGGCCGGTGATCAAGGTCAACAGCAACCAACGCTACGCCACCAACAGCGAAACTGCCGGATTCTTCCGCCACCTGTGCATGGCCGAGGAAGTACCGGTGCAAAGCTTCGTCGTGCGCAGCGACATGGGCTGCGGCTCGACCATCGGCCCGATCACCGCCAGCCAGCTGGGTGTGCGCACGGTGGACATCGGCCTGCCGACCTTCGCCATGCATTCGATCCGCGAACTGTGCGGCAGCCATGACTTGGCGCACCTGGTGAAAGTGCTGAGCGCGTTCTACGCTTCTCGCGAATTGCCCTAACCGCTGAACCTGTTCATGCAGCCTCCTGTGGCGAGGGGATTCATCCCCGCTCGGTTGCGCAGCGACCGTAGAATTTAGGGCCGCTGCGCGACCCAGCGGGGATAAATCCCCTCGCCACAACAGTGCCCGTCTCAAATTCTGGGGAGGCTGTGACATACATCAGCCCACCCCAGCCAAACCCCAACTAGACTGACCTTATCCCCTCGACAAGGCTGTCGCCATGATCTCCATGTCCTCGTTCAACGCCATGCTGGTGCCCATCATCGCCGGCATGATCCTGCTGGCCATCGGCTTCAATTTCCGCGACAAGAACGTCGGGGTGTTCGCCATGTGGATCGGCATGTTGCTGATCCTCGCGACGGTGTTGTTCAGGATCCTGGCGAAACTCAACGAGTCCTCCTGAACACGCCTCAGGCGGGTTGCTCCGGCACGTCCACGCCCACGTGAATCGCGTCGTGCCGCCAGAATTCCAGGTCGCAATCGATCAGCCGTTGATGCTGGTCATAGTTGACCCGCGCAATCCGAAGCCCGGGGCTGCCGACCGATACTTTCAGTGCCGCTGCCGCTTCCGGCTGTAGCGACGTAGGCACGATCTCGAATTTCACCCGGCCATAATGCAGGTCGTAATGGCGGGCATACAGCTCGGTCATCGACTGGTTGAGGTCAAAGTCGAGGATGCCCGGGAAATACGCCGGATTCAGGTAGTGCTCGACGTACAGCACCAATCGCTCATCGATGCGCCGGGTGCGACAGATCTGGATGACGCTGGACAGCGCCGGCAATTGCAGCCAGGCACAGACCGCCGCCGAAGCGGGTTGCAGGCGGGCCGAGATCACCTGGGTCGAAGGCACTCGGCCCTGGGCAGCGACCATCGCGTGGAAATGGCTACGCTGCATCAGGTTGTAGGCCAGCCTTGGTGGCGAGACAAACCAGCCCCTGCGCTCTTCCCGATAAATCTGTCCCTGGGCTTCAAGCTGCAACAAAGCCTCACGCACGGTGATCCGGGTGGTCCCGAACAACTCGCTCAACTTGCGCTCGGCCGGCAACTTGCTGCCCGGCGCCAGCAAGCCGTGGTCAAGCTGCTCCTGCAGGACCTGCCCGATGGTTGTCACCGCTTTGGTTGTTTCAACGCGCATCAACGTTACCTATCTGGACTAGACCAGCACTGTTTCGGGGCAGGATTCGATGCTGCATCGATCCACGTCTCATGCCTGCAAGCCTAGGCACTGTGCATGACTGATAGATGACACAACCGCCGAACGGTCAACACATGCGCTTGCAAATAAACGGCCAAGGCCTTGCAGATCAGGCGGTTACTCATGGTCTACGCTTATCCCACAGCGACCCTCCGTGAGCCCGACGATTGCTGGCGAACGTCCCACCGACATCAAAATGTCATGGGACCCGCCTACATTGGCTCAGGTATTGCTGACCTAGACCAACACAACCGCAATCGCAGCGTTGAAAACGCCCATAGGAGCTTCGGATGAAACAGCTTTTCCTGGCATCACTGTTAGGCTCGACCATTGCCATGTGCACCGCCGCCATGGCCGCTGATACCGATCTGAAAACGTTGGAAGCCGCTGCGAAAGCGGAAGGCGCCGTGAACAGCGTCGGCATGCCCGATGACTGGGCAAACTGGAAAGGCACCTGGGAAGACCTGGCCAAGAACTACGGTTTGAAGCACATCGACACCGACATGAGCTCGGCCCAGGAAATCGCCAAGTTCGCCGCTGAAAAAGACAACGCCAGCGCCGACATCGGCGACGTCGGCGCCGCTTTCGGCCCGATCGCGGTCAAGCAAGGCGTGGTCCAGCCTTACAAACCGAGCACTTGGGAACAAGTGCCGGATTGGGCCAAGGACAAGGATGGCAACTGGGCCCTGGCCTACACCGGCACCATCGCATTCATCGTCAACAAGAAACTGCTGCACGGTTCCGAAGTGCCGACCAAATGGGCCGACCTGAAATCGGGTAAATATAAAGTCTCGATTGGTGACGTGAGCACCGCGGCCCAGGCTGCCAACGGCGTACTGGCCGCAGCCCTGGCCAACGGCGGCAACGAGAAGAACATCGAGCCAGCGCTGTTGATGTTCGCTGACATCGCCAAGCAAGGGCGCCTGTCCATGGCCAACCCGACCATCGCGACCATGGAAAAAGGTGAAGTCGAGGTCGGCGTGGTCTGGGACTTCAACGGCCTGAGCTACAAGGCCAAGATGGCCAACCCGGATGACTACGTGGTACTGATCCCATCCGACGGCTCGGTGATCTCCGGCTACACCACCATCATCAACAAATACGCCAAGCACCCGAACGCCGCCAAGCTGACCCGCGAATACATCTTCAGCGACGCTGGCCAGATCAACCTCGCCAAGGGCAACGCCCGCCCGATCCGCGCCGAGCACCTGAAGCTGCCGGAAGAGGTCAAGGCCAAGCTGCTGCCGAACGAGCAGTACAAGGGCGTGACCCCGATCAAGGATGCGGATGCGTGGGAGAAGACCTCCAAGGCACTGCCGCAGAAGTGGAACGAAGAAGTCATCGTCGAGATGAAGTGAGGCGCTAGCTCCCGCTCCCGGATCACCGCTGATCTATTGTGGGAGCGAGCTTGCTCACGATGAGGGAGTATCAGTCGACATGAGTATTGGCTGACACACCGCAATCGCGAGCAAGCTCGCTCCCACATTGGGCGCTTGGTGAACCGGTTTTTTTGGTTCTTGTCCGGAGTCCCGGTCCCCATGAAGCACAACGTCATCCTGGTGGTGCTCGACGGCCTCAATTACGAGGTCGCCCGGCACGCCATGGGACATTTGCAGGCGTATGTCGGCGCAGGACGCGCGGCGCTCTACAAACTGGAATGTGAACTGCCCGCCCTGTCCCGCCCGCTCTACGAATGCATCCTTACCGGCGTCGTGCCCATCGACAGCGGGATCGTGCACAATAATGTCTCGCGCCTCTCGAACCAGCGCAGCATTTTCCATTACGCCACCGAGGCCGGCCTGGGTACGGCAGCCGCTGCCTATCATTGGGTCAGTGAGCTCTACAACGTTTCACCCTTCGTCGCCGGTCGTGATCGTCACACCGAAAACCCCGACCTGCCGATTCAGTACGGGCATTTCTACTGGAATGACCACTACCCCGATTCCCATCTGTTCGCCGACGCCGAGCACCTGCGCCAGCGCTACTCGCCGAACTTCCTGCTGGTGCATCCGATGAACATCGATGACGCCGGGCACAAACATGGCCTCGATACGCCGCAATACCGCAACAGCGCCCGCTCGGCCGATATCAACCTGGCGGTCTACCTGCAAGCCTGGCTCGACGCCGGTTATCAGGTGCTGGTGACGTCTGACCATGGCATGAACAACGACCGCTCCCACAACGGCCTACTGGCGGAAGAACGGGAAGTGCCGCTGTTTGTCCTCGGGGATGGTTTCAGCCTGGACGCCAACGCTGCCCCTCGGCAGACCGAGTTGTGCGGCACGATTTGCCAATTGCTCGGCATCGCCCACGACAAACCCTATTGCCAGGAGTTGCTCAAGTGAACGCCATGACGCGCGGCAAATGGCTGGCAGCGTTGTGCCTGGTGCCCTTCGCGATTTTCTTCATCGTGTTCCAGATCGCCCCGCTGTTGTGGGTGCTGGTCAACAGCCTGGAGTCAGAAGAATTCGGCTGGGGCCTGGCCAATTTCAGCAAGATCTTCAGTTCGAAGTTTTACCGGCAGGCGATCCAGCACAGCCTGGAAATCAGCTTCTGGTCCAGCGTGTTCGGCATCGTCATCGCCGTGCTCGGCAGCTATTCCCTGCGCCGCGTCGACTCGCGCCTGCGCAACTTCGTCAACGCCTTCGCAAACATGACCAGCAACTTCGCCGGCGTGCCCCTGGCTTTCGCCTTCATCATCCTGCTGGGGTTCAACGGCAGCATCACGATCATGCTCAAGCAGGCGGGGATCATCGAGGATTTCAACCTGTATTCGAAAACCGGGCTGATCATTCTCTACACCTATTTCCAGATTCCCCTGGGGGTGCTGCTGCTCTACCCGGCCTTTGACGCGCTGCGTGAAGACTGGCGCGAGTCCGCCTCCCTGCTCGGCGCCAGCGGCTGGCAGTTCTGGCGGCACATCGGCTTGCCGGTGCTGACCCCGGCGCTGCTGGGCACGTTCGTGATCCTGCTGGCCAACGCCCTCGGCGCCTACGCGACGGTTTATGCGCTGACCACCGGCAACTTCAACGTGTTGCCGATACGCATCGCGGCCATGGTCTCCGGCGACATCTCCCTGGATCCGAACATGGCCAGTGCATTGGCCGTGGTGCTGGTGGCGTTGATGACCCTGGTAACCATCGTCCATCAACTGCTGCTCAAGAGGAGCTACCATGTCTCGCGCTGAATCGGGCCCCGCCGGGCTCTATCATCGGGCAGTGGTTTACCTGCTATTCGCCATTTTGCTGCTGCCCCTGGCCGGCACGCTGATTTACTCCATCGCCAGCAGTTGGTCGGCCACCGTGCTGCCCAGCGGCTTCACCTTCAAATGGTATGTGCAGTTGTGGAGCGATCCGCGTTTTCTCCATGCCTTCGGCCAATCCCTGATTGTCTGTGTGGGGGCGCTGGTGCTGTCGGTGGTGCTGATCCTGCCGTTGCTGTTCGTGGTGCATTACCACTTTCCCAAGCTCGATGCGCTGATGAACATTCTCATCCTGCTGCCCTTCGCGGTGCCGCCAGTGGTGTCGTCAGTGGGACTGTTGCAACTTTATGGTTCCGGGCCGCTGGCGATGGTCGGCACGCCGTGGATCCTGATCGGCTGTTACTTCACCGTTGCCCTGCCGTTCATGTACCGGGCGATCACCAACAATCTGCAAGCCATCAACCTGCGCGACCTGATGGACGCCGCGCAACTGCTCGGCGCCAGCACCTTCCAGGCTGCGTTGCTGGTGGTGCTGCCAAACCTGCGCAAGGGCCTGATGGTGGCGCTGCTGCTGTCCTTCTCGTTCCTGTTTGGCGAGTTCGTGTTTGCCAACATCCTCGTCGGCACCCGCTATGAAACGTTGCAGGTGTACCTGAACAACATGCGCAACAGCAGCGGTCACTTCACCAGTGCGCTGGTGATTTCCTACTTTTTCTTCGTACTGGTCCTGACCTGGGCGGCCAACATCTTGAACAAGGACAAAAGCCAATGAGCTACGTCAGCGTCCAACACCTGCAAAAAAGCTACGCCGGCACGCCGGTGTTCAGCGACATCAACTGTGAAATCCACAAGGGCGAATTCGTCACCCTTCTCGGCCCTTCCGGTTGCGGCAAGTCCACGTTGTTGCGCTGCATTGCCGGCCTGACGGCGGTGGATGACGGCAAGATCCTGCTGGACGGCCAGGACATCGTCCCCTTGAGCCCGCAAAAACGCGGGATCGGCATGGTCTTCCAGAGCTACGCCCTGTTCCCCAACATGACCGTGGAGCAGAACGTCGCCTTTGGCCTGCGCATGCAAAAGGTCGACGCCTCGGACAGCCGCCAGCGGGTGCTGGAGATCCTGCGCCTGGTGGAGCTGCACGACTTTGCCGCGCGCTACCCCCATCAACTTTCCGGAGGCCAATGCCAGCGCGTGGCCCTGGCCCGCTCCCTGGTGACCCGGCCCCGCCTGTTGTTGCTGGACGAGCCGCTGTCGGCCCTCGATGCACGGATTCGCAAGCACCTGCGCGAACAGATCCGACAGATCCAGCGCGAATTGGGCCTGACCACGATCTTTGTCACACACGATCAGGAAGAAGCCCTGACCATGTCTGACCGGATTTTCCTGATGAACCAGGGAAAGATCGTACAGAGCGGCGATGCCGAGACCCTCTACACGGCACCAGTCGATGTGTTTGCCGCCGGTTTCATTGGCAACTACAACCTGCTGGACGCCGACAGCGCCACCAAACTGCTGCAACGCCCGGTGAACGGTCGCATCGCGATTCGCCCGGAAGCCATCGAACTGAGTCGCAACGGCGAACCCGATGCGCTGATCCGCAGCCACAGCCTGCTGGGCAACGTGATCCGCTACCGGGTCGAGGCCCGTGGCGTGGAACTGGTGGTGGATGTGCTCAATCGCTCGGCCGCCGACCTGCATCCTGACGGTGCCCGGTTGGCACTTTCCATCGATCCGTCGGCCCTGTGTGAGGTAGCCTGACGGCCTTGTTGATTTTGAGAAGGAAAACGCGCTGATGGCCCTGGCAATTTTTGATCTGGACGAAACCCTGATCCACGGCGACTGCGCCACCCTCTGGAGCGAACAGATGGGACGCCTGGGCTGGGTCGATCCGGAGTCGTTCATGCGGCGCAACAACGAGCTGATGGACGCCTACAGCCACGGCAAGCTGCGCATGGAAGAGTACATGGACTTCAGCCTGGAGCCGATGATCGGCCGCACGCCGGAAGAAATCGAACACCTCGTCGCGCCGTGGGTGGAGGATTTCATCGAGCCGATCATCTTCAGCGACGCCACCAAGACCATCGCCGAACACCGCAAGGCCGGCGACCGGATCCTGGTGATCTCGGCGTCGGGCACGCACCTGGTCAAGCCGATTGCCGAACGCCTGGGCATCGATGAGATCCTGGCGATCGAGCTTGAAGTTGCCCACGGGGTGTACAGCGGCAAGACCGTGGGCACCCTGACCTACCGCGAAGGCAAGATCACCCGGTTGCTGGATTGGCTGGATGCCGAAGAGGAGAACCTTGAAGGCGCGAGCTTCTACTCCGATTCGCGCAACGACTTGCCATTGCTGCTGCGGGTGGATTACCCGCATGTGGTGAACCCGGACCAGGTTTTGAAGGCCCATGCTGAATTGGCTGGGTGGCCAATCCACAGCTGGAAATAACCCCCGGACGAGAAAAACGCTCCGGTCCCCGTGGCGAGGGAGCTTGCTCCCGCTCGGCTGCGAAGCAGTCGTAAAACCGGCTGACGCGGTCTACCTGGATAGTTGCGCCGTCCCGATTGGGGCGGCTGCGCCACCCAGCGGGAGCAAGCTCCCTCGCCACGGGGGCGATCCAAGCCTGCGAATACAAGACCTGTGCGAGCTTGCTCGCCCACAGGTTCAACCCAGCAGCAGCCAAAAACTCCAGCCGATCAACAACACACCACAGATACGACTGAGCCAGAGCCCCTGGGGCAGGTTTTTCTCCAGCAGGATGAAGGCCCCGATCACTGCCACCCAGAACAGGTTCATCACGCCGACTACGAACAGCAGCCCCATCAGCGCCCAACAGCAGCCCAGGCAATAAGCGCCATGGGCCAGGCCCATGCGCCAGCCGCCGAGCACGTCGGGGCGCCAGTAGCTGAGAAGAAAATGCAACGGCCCGCGACAATGTTCGAGGCAGGCCGCCTTGCTGGGCAGCCACTGATAGACACCCGCGACCAGCAGGAGGCCAGCGCCCAACGCAGTACTGCTGCTGCGCATCGCCGGACTGAGCAAGGCCAGTTGTTCGAGAGCCCATTGCAGCGCCGTGGCGCCCAAGGCGAAGCCGACCCAGACCAGGCCATAGGCGCTGCAGAACAGCAGCAAGGCCAAGTGTCGCTTCGGTGACGGCATGCGCTTGCGCAGCATCTGCTGGTAGATCAGCAACATGGGCAGTGCGCTGGGCAGCATCATGCCCAGCATCATCACCCCCCACATGGCGAACATCAGCAGCGCATCGGCCGGGCTCCAGGGCATGACCATACCGGCCATTGCCGCATCAGCCATGCCACCCGGCGCGCTCATGTCGCGGGCCATGCGCAGCAGCATGAGCCAGGCCAGGGCGGTCAGCGCGAGCAGGCAGAACACCAATAACCACTGCTCGCCAGTCAGTCGCCTGCCCTGGGTCACTGCCTGAGGTGCTTCCATCGCTACGGCTCTATGCCGTGACCGGTAAAGTGCACGTGCGCGAGGTGGCTGTGGCTGCCCTGGGATTGCAGCTTGAGGGCTGAATGCGTCTGGTAGCTGCCGCTGGCGACTTCGGCCTCATGGAACTCGAAGCCCTCGGGCAGGGACAGGCGGACGCGATGAGGCGAGCCGTCGATCGGGCTGCGGATCGGCTCGCCGCTGGCCTGCAGCACGCCTGGAATGTCCAGGTGCGCCAGGCGCTGGTCGACATCGATGGACAGGGTGATGGGCACGAATTGTGGTTCGAACGCCTCACTCATGGTGCTGCTGAACACCTGGAACACGTTGGCCCCGGGGTCGCTCTCCAGGCCAGAGAGGATAGTCAGCAGGGCTTGGCGTTGCGCCTCGTCGGCGCGTTCATCGATGAACACCTGGCAACTGCCTTTGCCCTCATGGATAGCGCCCGGCCAAGCGAAGGTGGCGGCCCAGCACAAGCCGTCCAACGTGACTTGCTCGAAATACCCGCGTTCCACCCGCATCGACGCCACTGCCTGGCAGTGGCCATGGGTCGGTGGCGCATTGAATTGGCACGGGCAGCCCCAATTGCAGTTGCAGGCTATGAACTCGACGCCCTGCATGCGCCATTCGGCGATGGCCATGATCACTCTCTTCACCTGGCGGTGAAATAAAAGCTGCGGTTACCCCATCCCCTCATTGATTAACGCTAGCAGGGCGCGCGCATCGGATACGGGCTGCCGACCAAAGGTCAGCGTGCCGGAGTCGCCCTTGCCTCCTGTGTGGGAGCTTGCTCGCGATGGCGGTCGAGCATTCAACAGCCTTGTTGACTGTCACGCCGCTATCGCGAGCAAGCTCGCTCCCACAGGATCTGCATCAGCTCAAGCTTTCATCGACCACCAGCACCAACTTCCCGGACACCGTGTTCGTCGCCAGTTCCGCAAACGCCGCTTCGGCATCGGTGACCGCAAACGTCCGGGCCAACTGAGGGCTCAAGCGTTTATCAGCGAACAACGGCCATACCTGCTGCCCCAGTTCGCTGATCAGATCGGCCTTGAATTGATCGTTGCGACTGCGCAGGGTCGAGCCGAGCAATTGGATGCGCTTGCCCAGCACCTGGGCCAAGTCGAGTTCGGTCGTGCGGCCGCCCATGAGGCCGATCAATACCCAGCGGCCGTCAACTGACAAAAGTTTCACGTTGAGGCTGGCGTAGTTCGCGCCGACCGGATCGAGGATCACATCGAACGGCGCGAAGTCGTTCAGGCTGTTGATATCGTCGGTGCGCACCACGCCGCCCTGGGCCCCCAACGCCTCGCAATAGGCCAGCCGATCCGCCGAACCGACGCTCACCCAGCATGGGTTGCCAAACGCCTTGCAGAGCTGGATTGCCGCCGAGCCGACGCCACTGGCACCGGCGTGCAGCAGCACTTTTTCACCCGGCCGCAACCCGGCAAGCTGGAACAGGTTCAGCCACGCGGTGCCGTAGACCTCAGGCAGCGCGGCCGCTTCAGCCATCGACAGGCCTTCAGGTACCGGCAGCACGTGGCGGCCGTCGACCACCACTTCTTCGGCCATCCCACCGCCCGCCAACAGGGCGCAGACGCGGTCGCCGACCTGCCAGGAAGAGCCAGGCCCGACTTCGCTGACCACCCCGGAACACTCGAGCCCCAGCACCTGGCTGGCGCCCGGAGGCGGTGGATAATGCCCGGCTTTCTGCAATAAATCGGCCCGGTTCAGGCCGGCGGCCGCCACACGGATGCGAACTTGCCCCGCATCGCAGGCCGGACTCGGCTCATCTGCCCATACCACTTGACCTTCAACGCCTTGCAATGCTTTCACGGTGCCTCCATAGTGAGTCTCGACTGGGCCCGCTGCTTCAACGCCGGGCTTTCTTGCATTATGCGCCCGGGCCACATGGAACCGGCGACTTCAAAGACGGCCTAATATGCGTTATCAATTGTCCCTGCGTCGAATCAGCATGAAGCACTTGTTCCCCAGTACTGCACTTGCCCTTTTCATTGGCCTCGGCGTTTCGACGCTTTCGAGCAATACGTTTGCGGCCAACAGCTGGGACAAGCTTCAGCCCGATCGCGACGAGGTGATCGCCAGCCTCAACGTCGTCGAGCTGCTCAAGCGCCATCACTACAGCAAGCCGCCGCTCGATGACGCACGCTCGGTCATCATCTATGACAGCTACCTGAAGCTGCTTGATCCGTCGCGCAGTTATTTCCTGGCCAGCGACATTGCCGAATTCGACAAGTGGAAGACCCAGTTCGACGACTTCCTCAAGAGCGGCGACCTGAACGCCGGCTTCGTCATCTACAAGCGCTACCTGGATCGCGTCAAGGCGCGCCTGGACTACGCCCTGGCGGAGTTGAACAAGGGCGTCGACAAGATCGATTTCAATGCCAAGGAAACCTTGCTGGTCGACCGCAAGGATGCGCCTTGGCTCAAAAGCACGGCCGAACTCGACGACCTCTGGCGCAAACGCGTCAAGGACGAAGTGCTGCGCATGAAGATCGCCGGCAAGGATTCCAAGCAGATCCAGGAAACCCTGACCAAGCGCTACAAGAACCAATTGGCGCGCCTGGACCAGACCCGCGCCGAGGACGTCTTCCAGGCCTACATCAACACCTTCGCGATGTCCTACGACCCGCACACCAATTATCTGTCGCCGGATAACGCGGAAAATTTCGACATCAACATGAGCCTGTCCCTCGAAGGGATTGGCGCGGTACTGCAGAGCGACAACGACCAGGTCAAGATCGTGCGCCTGGTGCCAGCTGGCCCGGCAGACAAGACCAAGCAGGTCGGCCCGGCAGACAAGATCATCGGTGTCGCCCAGGGCAGCAAGGAAATGGTCGACGTGGTCGGCTGGCGCCTGGACGAAGTGGTCAAGCTGATCCGTGGCCCGAAAGGCTCGGTGGTTCGCCTGGAAGTCATTCCGGCCAGCAATGCGCCGAACGACCAGACCAGTAAAGTCGTGTCCATCACCCGTGAAGCGGTGAAGCTGGAAGAACAGGCCGCGAAAAAGTCGGTCCTCAACCTCAAGCAGGACGGCAAGGACTACAAGCTCGGCATCATCGAGATCCCGGCGTTCTACCTCGACTTCAAGGCCTTCCGCGCCGGGGATCCGGACTACAAGAGCACCACCCGCGACGTGAAGAAACTGCTGACCGAATTGCAGAAGGAAAAAGTCGACGGCGTCGTGATCGACCTGCGCAACAACGGCGGCGGCTCCTTGCAGGAAGCCACCGAGCTGACCAGCCTGTTCATCGACAAAGGCCCGACCGTGCTGGTGCGTAACGCCGATGGCCGGGTGGATGTGCTGGAAGATGAAAATCCGGGCGCGTTCTACAAGGGGCCGATGGCCTTGCTGGTCAATCGCCTGTCGGCCTCGGCCTCGGAGATTTTTGCCGGCGCCATGCAGGACTATCACCGCGCGCTGATCATCGGCGGCCAGACCTTCGGCAAAGGCACCGTGCAAACCATCCAGCCGCTGAACCACGGCGAACTGAAGCTGACCCTGGCGAAGTTCTACCGGGTCTCCGGCCAGAGCACCCAGCACCAGGGCGTGCTGCCTGACATCGATTACCCGTCGATCATCGACACCAAGGAAATCGGTGAAAGCGCCTTGCCCGAGGCCATGCCGTGGGACACCATCCGACCCGCGATCAAGCCGGCCGTGGATCCGTTCAAGCCGTACCTGGCCCAGCTGAAATCCGAGCATGACGCCCGCACGGCCCAGGACGCGGAGTTTGTGTTCATTCGCGACAAGCTGGCCTTGGCGCAAAAGCTGATGACCGAGAAAACCGTCAGCCTCAACGAAGCCGATCGCCGGGCGCAGCATGCCGACATCGAGGCCAAGCAACTGGCGATGGAAAACCTGCGTCGCAAGGCCAAGGGCGAAGAGCCGCTCAAAGAGCTGAAGAAAGAAGACGAAGACCTCATCACCGAACCGGAAAAGACCAAGCCGGAGGACGATGCCTACCTGAGCGAAACCGGGCGGATCCTGTTGGATTACCTGAAACTCAACACGGCGCTCGCCAAGCACTGAGATGATGGCCATTTAATGGTGACGCTCGTCGGAGTGTCATCAAACTGACATCAGTCTGTCGTGAAATACAGGACCGGGTGCACCCCAGCAGGGGTTGCGCCCAGTCCTTTTTTTATCGCCAGAGATCGCCATGACCACGATAGAACAGCTGAGTGCCTTGAGCTCAATCCTGACTCAAAGCGGTTTGCACAGTCTGTTCCAGCCGATCATCTGCCTTTCCGAGCGACGTATCGTTGGCTACGAAGCCCTGACACGCGGCCCGTCCAACAGCCCGCTGCACTCCCCCATCGCATTACTGTCCGTGGCCCGCCAGGCCGGACGGCTCACCGAATTGGAACTGGCCTGCCGACGCAGTGCCTGCCAGCGCTTCAATGAGCAAAAGCTACCGGGCAAATTGTTCCTCAACGTGTCGCCCGAATCCTTGCTCGAAGCGGCGCACCAGACCGGTCGTACCTTGCAGCTCTTGCAAGATTTCGGCATTTCGCCCAGCCAGGTCGTCATCGAGCTGACCGAACAAACCCCGATCGATGATTTCCAGCTCCTGCAAACCGCCTTGCATCACTATCGGGCCATGGGTTTTTCGATTGCCTTGGATGACCTCGGCGCCGGTTATTCGAGCTTGCGGCTCTGGTCGGAACTGCGGCCGGATTATGTGAAGATCGACCGCCACTTCATCGACGGCATTCACCAGGACGCGCTCAAGCGCGAGTTCGTCGGTTCGATCCTGAAGATTGCCCAGGCCTCACGGGCCCAGGTGATCGCCGAAGGGATCGAACTGCCGGAAGAACTGGCCGTGTTGATCGAGATGGGCGTCGATCTGGTCCAGGGCTACCTGCTCGCCCGGCCCCAGGAATACCCATCCCACGACGCCAAGGCGCTGATGCCTCGCTCAGACAGCGGCACGACGCCACTGGGCGACGAAGTCAACGACCTTGGCGCATTGCTCAACGAACAACCGGCAGTGACCCACAACACACCGACGGCGGCAGTCCTGGACGCGTTCCGCCGCCAGGCCAACCTCAACTCCCTGGCGGTACTGGATGACCGTGGCCAACCGTGCGGCATCGTCCATCGCCATTCACTTTCGGACGCCCTGCTCAAACCCTTCGCCACCGACCTGTTCGCGCGCAAACCCATCAGCCGCCTGATGAGCGACGACTTCCTCGCGGTGGAACTCAACCAGTCCCTGCAGCAAGTCAGCCGGCTCATTACCAGCCGCGCCCGGCAACGCATCGAAGAAGATTTCATCATCACCCTCAACGGCAACTACATGGGATTGGGCCGGGTCATCGACGTGCTCAAACTCATCACGGAGCTGAAAATCCAGCAAGCCCGCTACGCCAACCCCCTGACCTTGCTGCCCGGTAACGTGCCGATCCAGCAATGCCTGACCCGCCTGTTGCAGCAACGGCAGGAATCGGTGATCTGCTACGTCGACATCGACAGCTTCAAACCTTTCAACGACATCTATGGCTATGGCCGCGGCGACGAAGTCCTACTCTGCCTGGCGCAATGCCTGAACGAACGCATCGACCCCAGCCGCGACTTCGTCGGCCACATCGGCGGCGACGACTTCCTGCTGGTCCTCGGCCCGGATGACTGGCGCAAACGCCTGACCCAACTCCTCAACGACTTCCAAACCCACTGCCGCCGCTTCTACCGCCCCGAACATCTCGAGGCTGGATGTTTTACCGCGCTGAACCGCCAGGGAGTGCGGCAGGAGTTTGCGTTGCTGTCGCTGTCGATTGGGGTGGTGCACCTGCGTTCCGAGGCCTGCGGAGAGCTGGATGCCAGCCAGTTGGCGGAGATGGCTTCACAGGCGAAGCATCATGCCAAGGAGATTGTGGGCGGGAGTGTGTACTTGATTAATGGTGCGATCGAGCAGGCACCGGTCCTGGAGTTGGGGCTGTCGGTGTGAAAGTGGGTTGCCTTCACCCCAACGGAATGGCAGCTACAAATCCTGTGGCGAGGGAGCTTGCTCCCGCTGGGCTGCGTAGCAGCCCCGTTGGCCGAGTAGCCTGTGTCAGGCTTTTAGCTGATCCGTTGTGGGAGCGAGCCTGCTCGCGAAAGCGGTTTAGCAGGCAGCATCAACTCAAATCATCTGACCCTATTGCCAAGTCCTACTTTTTTAGTTTATTTAGCGCGTTCGTTAGTACTTCTTCCAGCTCCGCCCAGTTCTTTGCGTATTCACAGTGTATTGGAGTATCCCAGTTAGATTCTGATATCAGAACGACTCTAAAGTGGCCATCCTTACAAAATTCCGGGTACCAACCGATATCTAAAATTTGATCCAAGGGGAAGCTGACTTGAAACAGGTCCTCTTTCAGGTCATCTATAAGCAGCGTTGGCTCCGCTGTTTGGTTTAAATGCGAAATATCATCAAATGTTATTTTTCCGCCAAGCTCGTTTATTTTCTGAGTGTTCATCAATTACTTCTTCTTGGTGAATTTTTTAAACGATTCTTCGGATATCGGGTGCCCGTGTATTGTGCGGGCGCTCAATTCAACTCTCATATATCGAGTTTCTTTGCCGTCGTTTGCTCCGACCGTTCGTCCCAGATCCATAATTTTCCATGGCTTCCCATTATTAACACTTTGTCCGTTTGCAAAAACATAACGCTCCAGTGCTTCAATATCAGTACCCGGTAAATATCTGGCAGCACCACCGTTGGCAGTAGATTTTACAACGGCGGGCCAAGGCGCTTTTGGAGAAACATGCTTATTACCGTGATTTGTCCATTCGACATCTGGAAGCTTGGGTGTACCTTCGTTGACACTCGTTTTGTGTCCAGGAGCTTGATCGCCCTGTTCAGGAGTGCATTTACCTTTTCCTGGACAATCCTCCAACCCCAACGGATCCACCCACCCCGTCGGGTTCAGGGTGTACCGATACCCGTTGAGCCCGCCCTTGAGCTTGCTCGGATCCAGCGTCAGATACCGTCCCGTCTCCGGATTGTAGTACCGGTGCCGGTTGTAGTGCAGGCCGCTTTCCTGGTCGTGGTATTGGCCTTGGAAGCGCAGCGGTTGTTCCAGGCGCTTGCCGTTGCCGTGCTTTAGCTCGGTGAGTTTGCCGTAGCCGTTGTAGCGCGCGGCCCAGACGATTTCGCCTTGGTGGCTGGTCAGTTCCTGCGGTGTGCCGAGGTGGTCGTTGTGGTAGTGGAACGGCGTGGCGTTGTCCGGGCCCTCGCCTTCGAGCAGGGCCAATGGGCGGAAGGTGCCGGGTTCGTAGACGTAGCTTTGGTAGTGGCGGTCGCTGCTTTCGGCGATGACTTGCTCGCCTTGCCAGATGAATTCCGTGGCCTGGCCGGCCACGGTCTTTTCGATGCGTCGGCCGAAGGCGTCGTAGCGGTAGGACGTTTCGTTGCCGTCCGGGCTGGTGACGCCGATGAGGCGGTGTTGGCTGTCGTAGCGGTAGTGCGTGACGAGGCATTGGGCTTTGCCGCGGCGTTCGCGGATGAGGTTGCCGTAGGCGTCGTAGTCGTAGTGGCGGTCGCCCTCCATGAGCAGGCGGTTGGCCTTGAGGGTGGTCGGGCCGGGGCGGTCTTGCAACAAGAGGTTGCCGGCCGGGTCGTGGGCGAAGCGTTCGGGGCCTTGGCTGTGGGCATGGTCGATGCGGACCAGGCGATCTTGCGGGTCGTATTGGTAGCTGCGACGGTTTCGCTTGTCAGAAAGTGCGGCGAGGTTGCCGTTGGCGCTGTAGGAGTAATCGCGCCAGAACAATTGGTGCTGCTGGGTCTGCCACACGGTTTGGGCTTTGAGGCGACCTTGTTCGTCGTAGCGGTAGTCGCTGAGCAGCAGGCCCTGCTGGCGTTGGGTTTCGCGGCCGCCCTTGAAACGGTGTTCGGTCAGGCAGGTGCCGTTGAGGTCGATGGCGATCAGCGCGCCGCCGCGGGCGTGGCGGTAGTCGAGGGTGCTGCGGTCGGGCAGTCGGCAGTGGATCAAACGACCGACGCTGTCATAGCGATAGCGCAGAGTGGCCCAGCCCTGGTGTTCGGCGACTAAACGGTCTTGGGCGTCGTACTCGTAGGCCAGCGGCCAATGGCCGTCGTCGACGCTGACCAAACGTCCAAGGGCGTCGTAGCGGTAATCGACCGCTGTGCCGTCGGGCAGGGTCTTGCGCAGCAGGCGCCCAGCGCTGTCGCGTTGGTAGGCGGTGATGCGCTGACTGCCATCGGCGCCAAACTCGGTCTTTTCCAGCAGGTGACCGTTGAGGTCGTAGGCATAACCGGTGCGCTGGCCGTCGAAACCGGTTTCCTGTCGGATCAGTCCGTTGGGCGTGTAGTCCAGCCGATAGTGTTCGCCGGATTCGTTCTCGATTTCCGTCAGCAACAGCCGCGCCGAATCGTAGCGATATTTCAGCTCGCTGCCGTCGGGGTTGAGGCGACGGCTGATCAGGTGCAAATCGTCGGCGTATTCGTAGCGGGTGGTGCGCCCCAGTTCGTCCCGCTCGGCGATGACCTTGCCGTAGGCGTTGTAGCGCCAGGCGCGGGTTGCGCCATCGGGCAAAGTGGTTTGCAGCAAGCGGCCCACGGGGTCCCATTGGTAATGGGTGATGGCGCCGTGTTCGTCCTGGCGGGTCAGCAAATGCCCTTGGGCGTCGTAGGAAAAACACCGCTGGCTACCGTCGGGCAGGGTTTCTTCCGTCAACTGGCCCAGGCGGTTGCGCACAAAATAATGGGCGCTGGCGTCCGGGTAGCTGATGGTTTTCAGTTGCCCTTGGCCGTCGTAGTGATACCAGGTGCTTTGGCCGTCCGGGTCGATGGCCTCGATGACATCGCCGTGGTCGTTGCGGCGGTAGGTCCACACGGCTTTGCCGCGCTGCCGGGTGTGCAGGAAACCGTTGCGGTATTCGTAGGACGTGGGCTCGTCTTCAGGCGGAATCAGCGCCACCAGCCGTCCGACTTCGTCATAACGGTATTCGGTGACGGCGCCGAGCGGGTCTTGCTCGGCGATCAGCCGGCCCTGTTCGTCATAAGCCTTGAGGTGTTCGCCGCCGGCGGGGTCGACCTGGCGCACCAGTCGCGCGCGGTCGTCATGGACGTAGACTTCCTGGCTGCCATCGAGGTTGTGAACGGTGACGCTGCCGTCCTCGCTCCAGGTGTAGCGGCTGTCCATCTGCGCGAACGACGCCCAGTGCCGCACGCAGCGCGCCGCTGGACCGGAGCCCTGCCACTCCCAGTAAAAACTCGCGCCGCCGGCCAGTTGCCGCTGGAGGATGACGTGCTGGTCGTCGTAGTCGTAGCGCTCGCTTTCGCCAGCCGCATTGGTCGCTTCGATGAGTCGGAAACGGCCGTCGTAGCGGTAGGAAACCAGCGTTTGTTCAGTGCGCCAACTTTCGTCGCGGGTCGGCGCCGGGTGAAAACTCTGGTAGTCGATGGCGACCAGGTGGCGATGTTCGTAGCGCAAGCGCAGGCAGCGTCCAGCGCCGTTGTCCAGCCGGCTGATGTCGCCGTAGATGTTGCGCTGGACGGTCAGGCGGTTGTCGTACCGATCGCTCAGGGCGATCAGACAACCGTCGCGAAAATGTAGGAAAGGGGCGTCTTCGCCGGGCTGGGCGATGATCAGTTCGTCCGGCTCATTGCTCAGGTAGATCGCCGCGCGGGCCAGGCTGTTGTGGATGGCCGGGCGTTGCAGGCTGGGCCGGGGAAAGGTGGTGCGACGGTTTTCCTGGTCGAGCCAGATGACCTGCTCGCCTTCGATCAGCAGGCGATGGGCCAGGGCATGGCTCCACCCGCGGCCGAGGCCGATGTCCAGCTCGGCGGCGCTGGTGCGATAGAGGCGGGTGAAGGTAAACGGCAAGCGTCCGTCGAGGATGCCGTCGTCCAAGGTCAGCAGTTCTTCGCCGGTGACCATCGACACCGGGCAGCCGTGGGTGCGGGTCTGGGCGGCGCTGTCGGCCGGGTCGCCGTTGGGGTTTGTCGATTGGGTGGGGACGTCGTCGTGGTGTTCCTGCTTTTTCAGCGTGGTGTTGCGCTGCGCGTCCCAGCGCAACTGCATCCGTCCCTTCTTGACACCAACGGCGATGCCTCGCGCCGCCACGGTTTTATAACGGTCGACGTAGCCCATGAAGCCGTTCACCAGCGCGAAAATGGCGCTGATAAAACGCTTCACCGCGTCCAACAGCCGTGCGCCGTACCGGAACAAGCGCATCGTCAAATAGGCAATGCCCGCCCCCACACCGACAAAGGTCAGCACCACGCCGATCAGCAGATCAATCGCCAATTGCACAACCATCGTGGCGACTGCCGCCGCTGTCCCGCCCGCTAATTCGCTGGGTGGCAGCATCTCCAGCCAAAGCATGGCGGTTCGCACCAGCAGGCAGAGCGCCGCTTCGTCACTGACGAGTAGCTGTAGCTTCGCCATGACCTGTGGTGCCGACTTGGCAAGCTTGACCAAATCGTCCGCACTGCTGCCCAACCGGTCGCCAAATTGGCTGGGATCCTTGAGGATGTCCGACAGCAAACCGATGCTGTCCCACACGCCTTCGATCGCCGCCCAACCGCCAGCGAGCAAGCCATTGCCCACCGCTGCCGCCGAAGTCGCCAACGACTGCTGGGCCCACTGCGGCTTGAAACCCTGCCACTCGCCGCGCAGCCAGTCCGTCAGATCGGAGCTCAAGCCGTCGTAGGAAGAAAACAGATCATCAATTTGCTTGGGGGATACGTCGCCTTGGACGTGAACCCGATAGGACCGCCCCGCCTCGCCCTTGAAAGTCCCGATACCCTGGGCGTCAAGCGTGACTGGAGTGACTTCGCCCGTGTCCACCGACACCACATCGACCACGATGTCGCCCAGCGGGATGTCATACACAGACTCGAGCTTGCTCTCGATCGTCATGCTCCCGCCTTGCGGGCACTGGGCGACGGAAGAGAGAAAATCCTTGTCTTCGATACTGACAGCGGTAATGCCGTCGCCGAAACGAATCAGCCGCTCCATACCCATCAGTGAAGGCAGGTCGGTTGCTTGGCTGGCCCGGTCCGCAGCCCGGCTGTACCAACTTTTGAGCTGCTCGCGGTAGAGAGGGAGGGTGTCCTTGAAGTCGTCGAGTGCCTCCTCGATGCGGCGCACCTGATCCATCAGGACGGGGCTCGGCCATGAGGCAGCAGGAAAAAACGGTCGGACATGGAGGAGCATCTCGCGAGAAATCGGGAAGCGCGAGACTTTGCCGGGGACGGCAGGAAAAATAAGTCAGATAAGGAGACGCAGCTCGTAGGATCGTTCTTTAATTGGCCCTACAGGACCGGCCCACAAGACGGGGAACAACACTGGCCAGACAGCCTGTGGATAACGCTACGGATTCTGGTCGTCGAGCCCCTTGAGCTTGATGTCGGCCAATGGGTGCCCAGCCTTTGCCGCCAGGGTCCACCAACGCGCCGCTTCGGCCGGATCGGGCGCCTTGGTGGTGGAGCCAGCAAGGCTGATGACACCCACTTGATAGGCGGCCTTGCCATCACCGGCCAATGCAGCCAATCGCAGCAGACGAACGCCCTCTTCCCTGGCGCCGAGGCCTTGGCCGCGAAACGTCAGGATATGGCCATAAAAGCTTTGAGCACTGACGTCGCCCAGGTTCGCCATGCGGGCAAATTGACCTTCGAGCCAGGCCCACCCGCGTGGCTGCCGAACGAACCATGACCAATGAAACAACCGGCGCGCGAGCCAATAACCGGCCCGGGCCTTGATACGCCAGAGCATTCAGGCCTCCGCCGATTCGGGGTACTCGTATTCGAACACGCGGACCACTTCCGAAGCATGCCAGGACGCGGCGGCCACACCGTCGGAGGGGCCGGAAAAACGCCCAAGACGTTCAACGCACTCGAAGAAGCCCGTACGTGGCAGTCGGCTGGCACCCTGGCTGATGACCAGCGAACTGCGCAGCGGTTGCTCGGCCCGCGCATCCAGCGCCGCCAGATGTTCAAGCGCCGCGGTCAACGTCTGCATGGCCGGGCTGGGAAGTTGCAAGCGCTCCAGCAAGGCGCGGTATGTCAATAAATGGCGCTGGCGACGCGCCTGGTCCAACTCACCCAACAACCCGTCCCAATGTTGCCGACTGATCCGTACACTCACGATTCATCCCTCCAACCCGGCACCGTCAGTTCCCAGGCCAGACTGCGCTTGATCGCGGCGTCGGGCTGACGCTCACCGCTTTCGATCATGGCCAGATAAGACGGGCTGATGCCTACCGTGCGGGCCAGCGCCTCGATGGCGATGCCCTTCCCTTCGCGCAGACTGCGCAGTTGATCCAGGCCGGGGAGATCCTGGCCGGGTGCCGCCGCATGCGAGACGCTTGCCTCACGCGACGGAGCTTGATTGATGCCGGCTGCCTTCAATAACGACTGGTACTGATCCCACGGTAAAACCGCGTACTCGGGCTCTCCGTCGCGTGTGATTATTTGAATATCCATGAACACCCCGTAGGACAACAACACTTTGCGAGTCAGCTTTTTTCCTAGGAAGTGTAATCCTAAATAGCAGCCAAGGTCGCGGGGCGATGAAGTTCTGAAGGGAAACGGACTGAATCAGGTCTTTTTTGGACCTTGGAGCTGCAGCTGTTCCGGGGTGTCGGGGAGTCTTTCGACCAGCGCGAGTTTCTCGGGGGATTGGCAGTCACGCCACGCACGGAACGCACTCAGCTCGTCGTCGAGGGTTTTCATGATCCACGCCAGCACGGCGATATCGTCAAACATGCCAAACATGGGCAGCAAGTCCGGAATCGCATCCAGGGGACTGAGGAAGTACATGAGCCCCGCCACCACCGAGAGCAACGACTTGGCGCTCACCGCCCGGTATTCGCCACGCCAGTAGGCCAGGCACAGCGCCTGCAACAAGCGCAGGTCGTCCTTGAGCTTGCCCAGTCGACCGCCTTCCCGGGCACCCTTGCTGGCAACGGCAAACAGCAACGTCGGCAATCTGCCGCGGGCCAGCAGCCGTCCCGCCAAGGGCAGGAATCGCGTGAAATTCCACGGCGCCTTCATTTTTTCTCCCGCTGAAATGTTATCCACACAAATTGTGGATAACCTTGTGAACAGAGCTGCGTTTCACCGCTGAAGCCCCCGTTTTATAAGGGCCCGGCTTAGATCGGGCGTTTTTTACTCACATAAAAAAACCTAATATTTCATTGACTTGATGGGTCGACTGCGTCTAGCACAGCGCCCGTATTGCCTATGACTATGGCCTGCGCCGGGCGTTCGGTTTTTTTCATCATCTACCGAAAGCCGAATGCAACAACGCCCCGCATAAGCGAGGCGTTGTCTTTATAGCAGACGCGATTACTTGGCTGCGTCTTCTTTTGCCGGATCCTTGATAGCCAACAGTTCCAGGTCAAACACCAGGACCGAGTTGGCAGGAATGGCCGGGCTCGGGCTCTGGGCGCCGTAGGCCAGGTCACTCGGGATGTACAGCTTGTATTTCTCGCCGACGTGCATCAGTTGCAGACCTTCAACCCAACCCGGAATCACGCCGCTAACCGGCAGGTCAATCGGGCTGCCACGCTCAACGGAGCTGTCAAATACGGTGCCGTTGGTCAGCTTGCCGGTGTAGTGAACGGTCACTACGTCGGTTGGCTTAGGCTGTGCGCCGTCGGCTTTCTTGACCACTTCGTACTGCAAGCCGGAAGCGGTGGTGGTCACGCCGGCCTTCTTGCCGTTTTCCTCGAGGAATTTCTTGCCGGCAGCTGCCGACTCTTCGCTCATCTTGGCCATGCGCTCTTCGGCACGCTTTTGCAGTGCGGCAAAGGCCTCGACCAATTCTTCGTCTTTCAGCTTCTGTTCTTTCTTGCCGACGGCATCTTCGATGCCCTGGGCAACCGCTTTGGAGTCCAGGTCATCCATACCTTCCTGAGCCAGGCTCTTGCCCATGTTCAGGCCAATACCGTAGGAAGCTTTCTGCGCCGGGGTTTTCAGCTCTACGCTGGTCTGCGAGTCGCAACCCGCGAGTACCAGGCCAACCAGGGCTACCGCCGCCGCCAACCGATGCTGTTTCATGCTATTTCCTTGTTCATGCGCCTAAAGGGCAATCGAGTAAAGCCGCGAGCTTATCAGGCGGCCACGACCAATGGCTACCGGCATGTGAGCCGCAAACCGATGATAAGTTCAGGTCGGCAAACGCTTTTTAATCCCAGGAAGATGAAGCATCTGTCATCGATTTCGTACAGAGACGGATTGCCGCCCCCCTGCAGCCCAAGGGTAATGGCCACTTGCCGGCCAGGCGGCACTGAGGCATAAGGACATATCAAAAAAACAAGGACGTTACCGTGCGCCTCCTCTCTCGCCTCCTCTTGCTGATCCTCGCATTGCTCATCATGATCGTGGCCGTAGTGCTTTATTACGTCGCCAACCCACGCCTGCCGGCCTACACGCCTGTCGAACAGGTGCACTACCTTGACCAATGGAGCGCCAGCGAGCGCCAGACTTACTATTTCACGCCCCAGGGCACCCAGGTCAAAGGCCTGCGTTACGACTGGTTCACCGCGCTTGAACTGCCGTTTTCGCAGCAGCGCTTCGCGTCGCCGGAGTACCTGGCGCGCTTCGGTTTCCTGGTCGATCCGGCGCAAAAAGCCACGCCGGACAATCCCGGCAACTTGCCGGTAGGCTTCACACGACACCAGAACGCGGGCAGCAGCGAGCAATATCTGGACATCACTTGCGCCGCCTGCCACACCGGCGAACTGCACTTCAAGGGCCAGGCGATACGGATCGATGGCGGTTCCGCCCAACACGTCCTGCCGTCGACCGTTCCGACATTACGCGGGGGCAGTTTCGGACAGGCCATGGTCGCCAGTCTCGCCTCGACCTACTACAACCCATGGAAATTCGAACGTTTCGCCCGCCAAGTGCTGGGCAAGGACTATGACGCCCGCCACGAAGCGTTGCGCAAGGCATTCAAGGTTTCCCTGGACACTTTCCTGCGCACGGCCTGGAATGACACGCACCGCGGCCTCTACCCCACCCAGGAAGGCCCGGGTCGTACCGACGCCTTTGGCCGTATCGCCAATGCCAGTTTCGGCGATGCCATTTCGGCGGAAAACTACCGGGTCGCCAACGCACCGGTGGATTACCCTCAGTTGTGGGAAATCTGGACCTTCGACTGGGTACAGTGGAACGGTTCGGCCCAGCAACCGATGGCCCGTAACGTCGGCGAGGCGTTGGGGGTCGGTGCCACCTTGAATTTCTTCGATGCCCAGGGCAAACCGTTGCAAGGTGAAGCGCGCTACCCCTCCAGCGTACGCGTGCGGGACCTGAACAAGATCGAAGAAACCTTGCAGTTGCTCAAGCCTCCCGCATGGCCGGAAGCGCTGCTGGGCTCGATCGACAAGCCCTTGGCCGCCAAGGGCCGGGCACTTTTCGCCGAGAACTGCGCCGGTTGCCACGTTCCTAAAGTCGTACAAGGACCTGACAGGCCAGTCCAGCAACTGCACATGCTGCCGGTGCAAGTGATCGGCACCGATCCCGGCACGGCTAACAATATCGCCGACCATCGCTTCAACCTGACCAGCCTGCAGTGGGACCCGGCCGAGCTGGCCAAACTCGACGTGCAACTGCACCCCACCCCGACGGAACCGTTGGATCTGAGCCAGGTATCGGTCGCCAAGGGCCTGGCCTACGTCACTGCATTCGTCGAAAACCGCGCCTATCGCGATGCCGGCGTCACCCCCGTCGAGCGCCCGGCCCTGGATGGTTTCGGGCTGCCCATCGGCGTTCGTGAATTGCGCGCCTACAAAGCGCGACCACTGGCGGGCGTCTGGGCCACGCCACCCTTCCTGCATAACGGCTCGGTTCCGACGATCTATCAATTGCTGTCGCCGCAGGATGAACGGGCGACCACCTTCTATAAAGGCACCTTCGAATACGATCCGCGACATCTGGGCTATCGCACCGAAGCCTTTGCCAACGGCTTCCTCTTCGACACCAAGATCACCGGCAATCACAACAGCGGTCATGAATTCCGCGCTGGCGAACGAGGCAACGGCGTCATCGGGCGCTTGCTGCAACCGCAGGAACGCTGGGCCTTGCTGGAATATCTGAAGGTGCTTGGCGGGCCGCTGGAGGCGCAACTGTAATGATGAACCTCATAAGTAAAAGGATGTTGGCATGTTGATCACGCTCTGGCTGCGCCTCGGCGCCTTTTTGGGCAAGACGCTCCTGTGGCTGCTGGGTTTCGGGCTCCTCGGCTGGGCCTTGGCCACAGCCTGGTTTGCATGGCAGCACAGCGGGCCGGTCCCGGACCAGGAACAGATACCGCCCGGCGAAAGCGCCATGACCCAGGACATCATCCAGACCGCGATCCGCATCGTTGATCAGCACCGCGAAGGCACGCGTTACCTGCGCGACGCCCATGCCAAGGCCCACGGTTGCGTCATGGCCGAAGTCCAGGTGCCCAGTGACTTGCCTACGCCGTTGCGCCAGGGTGTATTCGCCGAACCGGGCAAGACCTGGCAAGCGACGATCCGCCTCTCCAACGGCAACGCCTATCCACAATTCGACAGCCTGCGCGATGCCCGAGGGATGGCCATCAAGTTGTTGGACGTGCCTGGCAGGCAACTGCTGGCCGATCGGCAATCCAAGGGTGAGCAGGATTTCGTGATGTTCAATCATCCGAATTTCTTTGTCAGCGATGTCGCCGAGTACCGTCAGAATGTGGCCGCTCAGGCTGACGGAAAGAAGGTAATGGCGTTCTTTCCGAGCCTCGACCCACGCACCTGGCAGATCCGACATTTATTCATCGCCCTGGCGACACTTTCGCCACCGCCGGCCAGCCCGACCCAGACCACTTACTTCTCGGTATCGCCTTACAAATTCGGCGAGGCCAATGCCAAGTTTCGCGTCGCACCGGACCCGGACAGCTGTCCGGGCTACACCTTGCCGCCGCAGAACCAGGATCTGCCGAACTTCTTGCGTAGCGCGCTGAATCAGCAGTTATCCACCGATCGCGTGCCGGCCTGTTTTGTCTTGCAGATCCAGCGCCAGGATCCGAACAAGTACATGCCGATCGAAGACACCAGTATCGAATGGAAAGAAAGCGATGCACCGTTCGAGACGGTGGCGCGGATCAAGGTACCGGCCCAGGACTTCGATACGCCCAAGCTGAACCTGGCGTGTGATAACCAGTCGTTCAACCCGTGGTTCGGTATCGAGGCCCATCGTCCGATTGGCGGTATCAACCGTTTGCGCAAGGCGGTTTATGAGGCGGTCAGCGATTACCGTCATAGCCGCAATGCCGAGCAGTAGGACAGAGGCAAAAAGACAGGCAACAAAAAGCCCGCTCAAATAAGCGGGCTTTTTGTTGGCAACCTGGCGTTCAGTATTCCAAGTGCCGAATATGGCGCAGCGGACGGGACTCGAACCCGCGACCCCCGGCGTGACAGGCCGGTATTCTAACCGACTGAACTACCGCTGCGCGTAACATTGAAAGTTTGGTGGGTGATGACGGGATCGAACCGCCGACATTCTGCTTGTAAGGCAGACGCTCTCCCAGCTGAGCTAATCACCCTTCACTTTCGATGCGGGGCGCATTCTCTCACAGTTTTTTGTAACGTGCTGATTTAATTAACAAATCCAGCAAAAAACATGAGCGACGCACACCGCAGGAACTGCAAACAGCAAAAAGCCCGCGTTAGCGGGCTTTCCGTGGTGACCTGGCGTTCAGTGTTCCAGGTAACCGAATATGGCGCAGCGGACGGGACTCGAACCCGCGACCCCCGGCGTGACAGGCCGGTATTCTAACCGACTGAACTACCGCTGCGCGTAACACTGGAAGCGAATGGTGGGTGATGACGGGATCGAACCGCCGACATTCTGCTTGTAAGGCAGACGCTCTCCCGGCTGAGCTAATCACCCTTCACTTTCGGTGTGGCGCGCATTCTACGGAGCAGCCCCTGAGCTGGCAAGCACTTTTTAAATTAATTTTTTCAGGCCTTCCAAAGGCTTAGCGAAGGGTTGGCCTATGGCGCCGCGAAGAGAATAATGCCCCCCTTTGTATAAAGGAGAGACTCACCCCATGTGGTTCAAGAACCTGCTTATCTATCGCCTGACCCAAGATCTGCCTGTTGATGCCGAGGCGTTGGAAACAGCACTGGCGAGCAAACTGGCGCGCCCCTGTGCAAGCCAGGAGTTGACCACTTACGGTTTCGTCGCGCCGTTTGGCAAAGGCGAAGATGCACCCTTGGTGCACGTCAGCCAGGATTTCCTGTTGATCGCCGCGCGCAAGGAAGAACGCATCCTGCCTGGCAGCGTCGTGCGCGACGCGGTCAAGGAAAAGGTCGAGGAAATCGAAGCCGAGCAAATGCGCAAGGTCTATAAAAAGGAACGGGACCAGATCAAGGATGAAATCATCCAGGCCTTCCTGCCTCGCGCGTTTATCCGTCGCTCGTCCACTTTTGCCGCCATCGCGCCAAAACAGGGCCTGATCCTGGTCAACTCCGCCAGCCCGAAACGCGCCGAAGACTTGCTCTCCACGCTGCGCGAAGTCATCGGCACGCTGCCCGTGCGTCCGCTCACCGTGAAGACCGCACCGACCGCGATCATGACCGACTGGGTCAAGACGCAGAAAGCTGCTGACGATTTCTACGTGCTGGACGAATGTGAACTGCGCGACACCCATGAAGACGGCGGGATCGTGCGTTGCAAGCGTCAGGACCTGACCAGCGACGAAATTCAGCTGCACCTGAACACCGGCAAGGTGGTGACCCAACTGTCGCTGGCGTGGCAGGACAAGTTGTCGTTCGTGCTCGACGACAAGATGGTGGTCAAGCGCCTGAAATTCGAAGACCTGCTGCAGGACCAGGCGGAGCAGGATGGCGGCGACGAGGCTCTTGGCCAGTTGGACGCCAGTTTCACCCTGATGATGCTGACGTTTGGCGAGTTCCTGCCGGCGTTGGTGGAAGCGCTGGGCGGGGAAGAGATTCCGCAGGGGATCTAAAGACTGTTGGTCTCTATGTGGGAGCGGGCTTGCTCGCGAAGGCTGACTGATATTCAACGATGATGTTGAATGACACTTCGCTTTCGCGAGCAAGCCCGCTCCCACATTGGGTTTGTGGTGTTCTTAATAATAAGGATCAGGTCATGCGTGCACTGGCTGCATTGAGCCGCTTTGTCGGCAATACGTTCGCTTACTGGGTGTTGTTCTTTGCGGTGCTGGCATTCATGCAACCGCAGTGGTTCGTCGACCTGAAGGTCGCCATCGTGCCCCTGCTGGGGCTGGTGATGTTCGGCATGGGCCTGGCACTCAAACTTGAAGACTTTGCCGAAGTGGCGCGTCGTCCGGGACGCGTGGCCCTGGGCGTGATTGCCCAGTTCGTGATCATGCCGGGTACGGCATGGCTGCTTTGCCAAGTATTCAGCCTGCCGCCGGAAATCGCCGTCGGGGTGATCCTGGTGGGCTGTTGCCCGAGCGGCACCTCCTCCAATGTCATGACCTGGCTCGCACGCGGTGACCTGGCCCTGGCCGTGGCGATTTCCGCCATCACCACCCTGCTCGCCCCTTTGCTGACCCCGGCACTGATCTGGCTGCTGGCTTCGGCTTGGCTGCCGGTGTCGTTCTCCGCGTTGTTCTGGTCGATCCTGCAGATTGTGTTGTTGCCCATCGCTCTGGGCATCATTGCCCAGCGACTGTTGGGCGCGCGGGTTCGTCACGCTGTTGAAGTGCTGCCTCTGGTCTCGGTGGTCAGCATCGTGATTATCGTCGCCGCAGTGGTCGCGGCCAGCCAGGCGAAGATCGCCGAATCCGGCTTGCTGATCATGGCCATTGTCGTCCTGCACAACAGCTTCGGCTACTTGCTGGGGTATTTCACCGGTCGGCTGTTCGGATTGCCGCTGGCCCAGCGCAAGACCTTGTCCCTGGAAGTCGGCATGCAGAACTCCGGCTTGGGCGCGGCGCTGGCCAGCGCGCACTTTTCGCCGTTGGCGGCGGTGCCCAGTGCGCTGTTCAGCGTCTGGCACAATATTTCCGGGGCACTGCTCTCGACCTGGTTCCGCCGCATGAGCGAAAAACAGGACCGTGAGCAATTGGCCCGGCAGGCGGCGGACTGAGCGAGCGACTTGATCAAACGGTCAGCATTGGGCATCCTTCTGCCCAATGCGGGGACGACCCCGCTGCTCCATAGGAGTTTTTCTTGTCCGGGGACGACCCCATCCATCGATGAGGTGTGTGATGTCCTGGATCATTCTGTTTTTTGCCGGCCTGTTCGAAGTCGGCTGGGCTGTCGGCCTGAAGTACACCGACGGCTTCAGCCGCCCGCTCCCCACTGCGCTGACCATTGCCGCCATGGCGATCAGCCTCGGCCTGCTTGGCCTTGCAATGAAGGAATTGCCGCTGGGCACGGCCTACGCGATCTGGACCGGGGTCGGTGCCGTGGGCACGGTGATCGCCGGGATCATTCTGTTTGGTGAGTCAATGGCGCTGGTTCGGTTGGCCAGCGTCGCGTTGATCGTTGCCGGGCTGATCGGGCTCAAGGTCAGCGCTTAGATCCGTTTCTGTGGGAGCGAGCTTGCTCGCGATTACAATCAGCCAGCTGGCGTCGATGTCACAGGCAGACCGCTATCGCGAGCAAGCTCGCTCCCACAGGGTTTCGGCTTATCTCACAGCCCCGCGCAACTCCCCCACCAGCGCTTGCAACTTCGCAGGCTCAGCCGCCTCGACCGCCACCGCCGTCCCCGCCACCAAAGTCACTCGCGACCAAAAACGACGGAACATTCCTTTACTCGGATCGCGACTGAAGAAGCTCCCCCACAACCCTTGCAGCGCCAGCGGGATCACCGGCACCGGCGTTTCCTGGAGGATGCGCGTCAAGCCACTCTTGAACTCATTGATCTCACCGTCGGCGGTCAACTTTCCTTCAGGGAAGATGCACACCAGCTCACCGTCTTTCAGATACTGGGCGATGCGGCTGAAGGCTTTTTCGTAGATATGGATGTCTTCCTGGCGCCCGGCAATCGGAATCGTCCCGGCGGTGCGAAAGATAAAGTTCAGCACCGGCAGGTTGTAGATCTTGTAGTACATGACAAAGCGAATCGGCCGACGCACCGCGCCGCCAATCAACAAGGCATCGACAAACGACACGTGATTGCACACAAGCAGCGCGGCGCCTTCGTCAGGAATCGCGTCCAGGTTGCGATGCTCCACGCGGTACATGGAGTGGCTGAGCAGCCAGATCATGAAACGCATGCTGAACTCGGGGACGATCTTGAAGATGTAGGCGTTGACGCCAATGTTCAGCAGCGACACCACCAGGAACAACTGCGGAATCGACAGCTTGGCCAGGCTCAGCAGGACGATGGAGACAATCGCCGAGACCACCATGAACAAGGCATTGAGAATGTTGTTGGCGGCGATGACCCGCGCCCGCTCGTTTTCGACGGTACGCGACTGGATCAGTGCATACAGGGGCACGATGTAGAAACCACCGAAGATGCCCAGGCCGAGAATATCGATCAGCACCAGCCAGGCGTGGCCGAACCCGAGAATCTGCAGCCAGCCGTGGCCGTCGACGCTGTCGGGGATCCCACCGGAATGCCACCACAGCAGCAGGCCGAACACGGTCAGCCCGAACGAGCCGAACGGCACCAGGCCGATCTCGACTTTGCGCCCCGACAGCTTTTCGCAGAGCATCGAGCCCAAGGCGATCCCCACCGAGAACACCGTAAGGATCAGGGTCACGACGGTTTCATCGCCGTGCATCCATTCCTTGGCATAGGCGGGAATCTGCGTCAGGTAGATCGCCCCGACAAACCAGAACCATGAGTTGCCAACGATGGAACGGGATACCGCCGGCGTCTGCCCCAGGCCCAACTTCAGCGTGGCCCAGGACTGGCTGAAAATGTTCCAGTTCAAGCGCATCTGCGGCGAAGCGGCCGCTGCCCGTGGGATGCTGCGACTGGCCAGGTAGCCGGCCGCGGCAATGCCGACAATCGCCACTGACACGACTGGCGCGTAGTGCGCCGACGACATCATGATTCCTGCGCCGATGGTGCCGGCGAGGATCGCCAGGAACGTCCCCATCTCCACCAGGCCATTTCCGCCAACCAGTTCATCCTCGCGCAGGGCCTGCGGCAGAATCGAATACTTCACCGGCCCGAACAGCGCCGAGTGGGTGCCCATGGCAAACAGCGCCACCAGCATCAGCCACAGGTGATCGAACAGGAACCCCAACGCACCGACCGCCATGATCGCGATCTCGCCCAGCTTGATCAGGCGAATCAACGCATCCTTGGCGAATTTTTCCCCAAACTGGCCCGCCAATGCGGAGAACAGGAAGAACGGCAAGATGAACAAGAGCGCGCAGAGGTTGACCCAAATCGAGCGGTCACCCTCAATGGTCAGTTTGTAGAGGATGGCGAGAATCAGCGACTGCTTGAAAATGTTGTCGTTGAACGCGCCAAGGGACTGCGTAATGAAGAACGGCAGGAAGCGCCGCGTGCGAAGCAAATTGAACTGCGAAGGGTGACTCATCTTCCATGTTCCTGAGTGGCGTGGACGCTTATTGGAATGACGCTTTTTCGATCCAGGCCACACATTACCTGTCTTTGCCGATTATTTCGCCAGCGCCGCAATGCAGGGCGACACAAACAACTCACCGTGCCAGGCGCCGACCAGCGTGCGCCAGCCAACGATCAGCCACATCACCACCAGCAGCGCCACCAGCCCACAGCCGAACACACTGAAAAACGCCAGGCTCAGCAGGCTCGCCAGCTTCAGGGTTGTCAGCGCATACACGCCCAAGGGAAAGGTGAAGCCCCACCAACCAAGGTTGAACGGGATGCCTTCACGCAAATAGCGCGCGGTGATCAACAGCGCCATCAACATCCACCAGAAACCGAAGCCCCACAGGGTGATGCCGGCGACCAATCCCAGGCCTGAAGCGACCTCGCCCATGCCCGGCAGACCATTGGCGGCGAAAATCATGGGCGCATCACCGCCCAGCAACAACATGCCCAGGGCGCCGGTACCGATCGGGCCAAGGGCCAGCCAGCTCGAAGCAGCCATGTTTTCGTGGGGCAGTTTATGCAGGGCCATGCGCAACAGCAGGATCGTCAGAATGCTGAATGCCACCGGTAGGGAAAATGCCCAGAGTATGTAGCTGGTGACCAACGTCACCAGTTGCGAATGGGCGTCCCCAAGGTGCGGTGCCAATAACCCACCGCTGGCGGCGGCGACTTCGGCAGCCACCACGGGCAACAGCCACACGGCCGTCATCTGGTCGATGCGGTGTTCCTGGCGGGTAAACATCAGGTACGGAATCAACACGCCGCAGGCCAATGACATCGCCACGTCGATCCACCACAACACCTCGACCAGCGACAGCACGCCCTCCCCCCAGCGCGGGACGCCGAACAGTAGGAAACCGTTGATGATGGTTGCCAGCCCCATCGGAATCGTGCCGAAAAACATCGACACGGTTGAATGTCCGAAGATCCGCCGGGCCTCATCAAAGAAGAGCACCCAGCGAGCGGTGTAGAGCCCGGCAAACACAATGAACAGCAAAATGTTGAGCAACCACAGCCCTTCAGCCACCCGGTGCAAGCCCGGGGTCGCCCCGGGCAACTGCGCCAAGGCCAGCGCCAGCACACCGGTGCCCATAGTGGCGGCGAACCAATTCGGGGTGAATTGCCGAACGACTTCCAGCGGACTCGGCAGATGGCTCAGGGGGCGCAGGCGATATCTTTCAGCACGGCACGTCATGGTCACTTCTCTCCTCGGATAAGGTGACGCCATGCTAGAACCTGAAAGAATATCTATATAACGGGTAATTTCTCTATATCTAATCTGTTTTTCAGATATACGATCAAGAACGAAGCCCATCAGCCAACGGTTTCGCGGGTTGGCGCAGCAAGCCTGCCAGCGCGCCGACGGCCATTAAGATCAGCACTGCACCAAAACCATTGGTGGTCGGAATCAGACCGTAGAGACGCGTCAGGTTCCCAGCCAGCAGCGACGGCAAGCTGAACGCCAAGTAGCTGAGCACATAGAACGCCGACATC
Source organism: Pseudomonas alvandae (assembly GCF_019141525.1). Taxonomy (GTDB): domain Bacteria; phylum Pseudomonadota; class Gammaproteobacteria; order Pseudomonadales; family Pseudomonadaceae; genus Aquipseudomonas; species Aquipseudomonas alvandae. The sequence continues at coordinate 1,849,505 of NZ_CP077080.1, read as the reverse complement.
AACCCCGCCCGTTCGTGGGGCAAGGCCAGCGGCATGATGCTGCGCAGGGCACCGAGGAATCCCGAACCGAAACCGCTGCCGGTAATCAGCGTGCCAATGAAAAACAAGGGCAGGCTGGCCGTGTGCACGGCGATCAGCACCAGGGCCAGGCCAAGTACCAGCAGGCTGGCGCCAAGCCGCAGCATCATGTCCGCCGCGCGGTTACGCAGGGCATAGATCGACAACGCCCCCGTGAGCGTCAACACGGCCACCAGCGCACCGCCGATCAGGTTCGACGTCGACCCGGTCGCGGCCCGAACCAAAGACGGCGCCAGGGACAGATAGAATCCACCGACCGCCCAGGCCGCCAAGTCCAAGGGCAATATCAGCCACAATGCGCGCCGCGCCTGGACCGGCACATGTAAGGTCGGGCGCAGCGATCGCCAGGCCCCGGGTTGTGGGCTGACGCTTTCCGCCAGGCGCCAGAGGTAAATGGCTTGGAAGACAAACAACGCCAACAGAATCCAGTAGGTCAGTTGCAACGGCATCGGCGCGAATTCTGCCAACAAGCCACACCCCATCGCGCCACATGCCATGCCCAGCAGAGGCGCCACGCTGGTGATCAGCGGGCCCTGCTGGCGATCGAAATCCAGCAACGCTGCGCCCAAGACACTGGTGGCCATGCCCGTGGCGAAGCCCTGGATCAACCGCGCGCCGATCAACCAGGCGACACTCTCGGCATTGATAAATAGCAGCATCGCCAGCACGTTGAGCAGCAACGCGACGAAAATCACCGGTCTGCGGCCGAGGTAATCAGACAACGAGCCGACGACCAACAGGGCCGCCAACAGACTGAACGCGTACACGCCGAAGATTAGTGTCAGGATCGCCGGGGAGAATTGCATGTGCTCCTGGTAGAGGTGGTACAACGGCGTCGGCGCGCTGGACGCCGCCAGAAAACCGAGCAAGGTGATCGCCAGAAATATCAGGCTGACGCGGGTCGAAGCTGGACGAGACATGGGCACGCTCCACAAGGACATTCATAAAAGCTAATTTTTTGCTTTTGCCGAGTGTGCTACCGGTGTGTGCTTAAAGCAAATTCTTTGTGTTAAGGTCCGACACATGGCTATCAAAGAAGGTTTACGCCCCGGCGGCAGAAGCGCCCGGGTCCAAGAGTCGATTCATTCGGCGGTGCGCGCCCTGCTCCAGGAGCAGGATCGCGCCACCCTGACCGTGCCGCAGATCGCTGCGCGCGCGGGCGTCACGCCGTCCACCATTTACCGGCGCTGGGGCGATCTGCCGGCGCTGCTGGCCGACGTCGCCATCGAGCGCATGCGCCCCGACGGCGAACCGGCCAACACCGGCAGCCTGCGCGGCGACTTGCGCGCCTGGGCCGAGCAATACCTGGACGAAATGACTTCCGAGCCCGGCCGCAACATGATGCGCGACATCCAGGCCTGCGCCACGCCGGGGTATTGCGTGGGCATTATCAGCGGCCAACTGCAGATCATCCTGGACCGTTATCCCGATGAGCCGAATCCCGGGATCGAGCGGTTGGTGAACGTGATCGTCGCGCCGACGGTGTTTCGCATCCTCTTCGCCACGGCGCCGCTGGAGGTCGAGGAGTTGTATCGGTTGGTGGATATGGCGTTGGATCAGTGAAAATGCCATCGCGAGCAAGCTCGCTCCCACATTGGATTTCGGTGTGCCACAAATCTTGTATTCGATAAATAGCCATTGTGGGAGCGGGCTTGCTCGCGAAAGCGGCCCGAAAGAACACTAAATAATTCCCCACCCGCGACACCCCGCCGCGCCTCGACCTTGGTCGACACTGACGAACCCGAGCGGGCATGCGAGACTGTCTTGCCGGGCTCAAGCCCGGGCGTATTTGTCTGGGAGTTTCCATGTCGCTGTCCAGCGGGCTGATCGCCGTTGTCGCCCTGGCCTATATGGCCATCATGTTCGCCATCGCCTTCTACGGCGACCGACGCAGCACGCCGCTGCCGCCGCGCGTGCGGGCGTGGGTCTATAGCCTGTCGCTGGCAGTGTATTGCACCAGTTGGACGTTCTTTGGCGCAGTGGGCCAGGCCGCCGAACAACTCTGGGCCTTCCTGCCGATCTACCTCGGGCCGATCCTGTTGATGGTGTTGGCGCCGTGGGTCCTGCAGAAGATGGTGATGATCAGCAAGCAGGAGAACATCACCTCCATCGCCGACTTCATCGCCGCCCGCTATGGCAAGTCCCAATCCCTGGCGGTGGTGGTGGCCCTGATCTGCCTGGTCGGCGTGCTGCCCTACATTGCCTTGCAGCTCAAGGGGATCGTGCTCGGAGTGAACCTGTTGATCGGCGCCGGAGCCGACGCCATGGGCACCCGGGCGCAGGATACGGCGTTGATCGTCTCGCTGATCCTGGCACTGTTCACGATTGTCTTCGGCACCCGCAACCTCGACGCCACCGAGCACCACCGCGGCATGGTGCTGGCGATTGCCTTTGAATCCCTGGTCAAGCTGTTCGCCTTCCTGGCGGTCGGCGCGTTCGTCACGTTCGGCCTTTATGACGGCTTCGACGATCTCTTCAACCAGGCGATGCTGGCGCCGCGACTGGAGCAGTACTGGAAAGAAACCATCAACTGGCCGTCCATGGTGGTGCAGACCGGGGTGGCGATGATGGCGATCATTTGCCTGCCGCGGCAGTTCCACGTCACCGTGGTCGAGAACATCGAACCCCAGGACCTGCGCCTGGCCAAATGGGTGTTCCCCGCCTACCTGGCCCTGGCGGCGCTGTTCGTCGTGCCGATCGCCCTCGCCGGGCAAATGATGTTGCCCAGCTCGGTGTTGCCGGACTCGTTCGTCATCAGCCTACCGCTCGCCCAAGCCCATCCGGCGCTGGCGGTGCTGGCCTTCATCGGCGGCGCCTCGGCCGCCACCGGCATGGTCATCGTCGCGAGTGTCGCGCTGTCGACCATGGTCTCCAATGACATGCTGTTGCCCTGGCTGCTGCGCCGCAACAATGCCGAGCGGCCGTTTGAAGTATTCCGCCAATGGATGCTGTCGGTACGCCGGGTGAGTATTGTCGTGATTCTCCTGCTGGCCTACGTCAGCTATCGATTGCTGGGTTCGACAGCGAGCCTGGCGACCATCGGCCAGATCGCCTTCGCCGCAGTGACGCAACTGGCGCCCGCCATGCTCGGCGCGCTGTACTGGAAACAGGCAAACCGGCGCGGTGTGTTTGCCGGCCTCGCCATGGGCATATTCCTCTGGTTCTACACTCTGGTGCTGCCGATCGCCGCCCACAGCCTGGGCTGGTCGCTGGGCAGTTTCCCCGGTCTGGCCTGGCTGCATGGCAACCCACTGAACCTGCCGATCACCCCGCTGACCCAAGGCGTCGTCCTGTCCCTGGCCGGCAACTTCATATTGTTCGCCTGGGTCTCGGTGCTGTCGCGCACGCGCGTGTCGGAGCATTGGCAGGCTGGACGCTTCATCGGCCAAGAGATCAGCGCCCGACCCAATCCACGCTCCATGCTGGCGGTGCAGATCGATGATCTGTTGCAACTTGCCGCCCGCTTCGTCGGCGAAGAACGCGCGCGCCAGAGCTTCATCCGCTTTGCCTATCGCCAAGGCAAGGGTTTCAACCCAAGCCAGAACGCCGACAGCGAATGGATCGCCCACACCGAGCGCCTGCTGGCCGGCGTCCTGGGGGCCTCTTCGACGCGAGCGGTGGTGAAGGCGGCGATCGAAGGCCGGGAGATGCAACTGGAAGACGTCGTGCGGATCGCCGACGAAGCGTCCGAGGTGCTGCAATTCAACCGGGCCCTGCTGCAAGGCGCCATTGAAAACATCACCCAAGGCATCAGCGTGGTCGATCAGTCCCTGCGGCTGGTGGCGTGGAACCGCCGGTACCTGGAATTGTTCAACTACCCCGACGGCTTGATCAGCGTCGGTCGGCCGATCGCCGACATCATCCGCTACAACGCCGAGCGCGGCCTCTGTGGTCCGGGCGAGGCGGAAGTCCATGTCGCCCGGCGCCTGCACTGGATGCGCCAGGGCCGGGCGCACACCTCGGAACGGCTATTCCCCAACGGCCGGGTGATCGAGCTGATCGGCAACCCGATGCCCGGCGGCGGTTTTGTCATGAGTTTCACCGATATCACCGCGTTCCGCGAAGCCGCCCAGGCCTTGACCGAAGCCAACGAAGGGCTGGAACAACGGGTGGCCGAACGCACCCGCGAACTCTCGCAACTGAACCTGGCCCTGACCGAAGCCAAGAGCACGGCCGAATCCGCGTACCAATCCAAGACCCGCTTCCTCGCCGCTGTCAGCCATGACCTGATGCAACCGCTCAACGCCGCGCGACTGTTCTCCGCCGCGCTGTCCCACCAGCACGACGGCTTGCCGGGCGAGGCCCGGCAGTTGGTCCAGCATCTGGACAGCTCATTGCGCTCGGCCGAGGACCTGATCACTGACCTGCTGGACATTTCCCGGCTGGAAAACGGCAAGATCAACCCCGACCGCAAGCCGTTCGCCCTCAACGATTTGTTCGACACGCTGGGCGCCGAATTCACGGCGCTGGCCCAGGAGCAAGGCCTGAAATTTCGGGTTCGTGGTTCGCGGCTGCGGGTCGACAGCGACATCAAGTTGCTGCGGCGCGTTCTGCAGAACTTCCTCACCAACGCCTTCCGCTACGCCAAGGGGCCGGTGCTGCTGGGCGTACGCCGCCGCGACGGTGAGCTGTGCCTGGAGGTCTGGGATCGAGGGCCGGGCATCGCCGAAGACAAACAGCAAGTGATTTTCGAAGAGTTCAAACGCCTCGACAGCCATCAGACCCGCGCCGAAAAAGGCCTCGGCCTCGGCCTGGCGATCGCTGATGGGCTGTGCCGCGTGCTTGGCCATACATTGCGCGTACGCTCCTGGCCGGGGCGCGGCAGTGTGTTCAGCGTCAGCGTGCCGCTGGCCAGCACGCAAGTCGTGGCGCCCACTGTCGTGGTCGAGCCCAACGGTCACTTGCCCAGCGGAGCGCAGGTGCTGTGCGTGGACAACGAAGACAGCATCCTGATTGGCATGGACAGCCTGCTGACCCGCTGGGGTTGCCGGGTGTGGACCGCGCGCAACCGCGAGGAATGCGAGCGCTGGCTGACCCAGGGTGGCCGCCCGCAACTGGCCCTGGTGGATTTTCATCTGGACGACGGCGAAACGGGTACCGAGTTGATGGCCTGGTTGCGCACGCGGATGGGCGAACCGGTGCCGGGCGTGGTGATCAGCGCCGACGGCCGGCCCGAGACCGTGGCCCAGGTGCATGCGGCGGGATTGGATTACTTGGCCAAGCCAGTGAAACCGGCCGCGTTGAGAGCGTTGTTGAGTCGGCATTTGCCGTTGTAATCCAGGGAAAAGGTAACCCCCTGTGGCCAGGGAGCTTGCTCCCGCTGGGCTGCGTAGCGGCCCTCTTATTTGTGAGCGCTGCGCACTCAAGCGGGAGCAAGCTCCCTCGCCACAAGGGGGGCGGTGCAAACCTTGAAGGCTACTGACCCTGGCTTTCTTCGCCGGTCTCTTCAGGCAACCCATCCACATCCGCCATTGCGCGCTCGAGCAGCTCCGCAGGCAGGCTCTTGCTCGCCCGGGCGCCCAGCAGCTTCAGTTGTTCGCTGCGGCTGACCAGGTTGCCGCGCCCTTCCGTCAGCTTGTTGCGTGCAGCGGCGTAGGCTTTGTCCAACTGCTGCAAGCGGCTGCCGATTTCATCCAGGTCTTGGATGAACAGGACGAACTTGTCATACAGCCACCCCGCCCGCTCGGCGATTTCCCGGGCGTTCTGGCTCTGGCGTTCCTGTTTCCACAGGCTGTCGATCACCCGCAAGGTCGCCAACAGCGTAGTCGGGCTGACGATGACGATGTTGCGATCGAAGGCTTCCTGGAACAGATTAGGCTCGGCTTGCAGGGCCGCGGAAAATGCCGCTTCGATCGGCACGAACAGCAACACGAAATCCAGGCTGTGCAAACCGTCCAGGCGCTTGTAGTCCTTGCCGGCCAAGCCTTTGACGTGGGCCCGCAACGACACCACGTGTTGCTTGAGGGCGAGCTGGCCGATGGCATTGTCCTCGGCGGCCACGTATTGCTGGTAAGCCGTCAGGCTGACTTTTGAATCGACGACGACTTGCTTGTCGCCGGGCAGGTAGATCAACACGTCTGGCTGGAAACGTTCACCATCCGGGCCCTTGAGGCTGACTTGGGTCTGGTATTCGCGGCCCTTCTCCAGGCCGGCATGTTCCAGGACACGCTCCAAAATCAATTCGCCCCAGTTGCCCTGGGTTTTCTGGCCCTTGAGCGCCCGGGTGAGGTTGGTGGCTTCATCGCTCAGGCGCAGGTTCAGTTGTTGCAGCCGCTCCAGCTCCTTGCCCAGGGAGAATCGCTCCCGCGCCTCGGCCTGATAGCTTTCTTCGACGCGTTTTTCGAAGGACTGGATGCGCTCCTTCAGTGGATCGAGCAATTGCCCGAGGCGCTGCTGGCTGGTTTCGGCGAAGCGCTGTTCGCGCTCATCGAAGATTTTCCCCGCCAGCTCAGCGAACTGGGCGCGCAATGCGTCTCGCGAGCCTTGCAGGTCGTCCAGGCGCTGCTGATGGCTTTCCTGCTGCTCGCGCAATTCGGCATGCAACGAGGCCGCCTGGGCATCGAGGCGGCGCAGTTCCGCTTCTTTATTGGCGCGTTCCAGGTTCCAGGCATGAGCTGCGTCCCTGGCGTTGTCGCGTTCGATCTGCAGCAACTCGACCTCGCGACACGCAGCGGCGAGCTCGGCCTGCTTGGCAGCATTGGCCTGGCTCAGGTCGCTGATTTCGTCGCGGCAAGCATCGAGTTGGGCGTTCAACCCATCGTGGGCCATGTGGGCGGTGGCCAGGCGTTCTTCCAGCAGTGCCAGTTCGGTCTGCGCCGCGCTGGCCTGGCGTTGCAGGTGCCAGGCCAGTGCCAACAGCGGCACCGCAGCGCCTGCCAGGCCTAGCAACAGGCTGGTCAAATCCATCGCCATGACAATTCCCGCGCAAGAAATAAAGGCCGAAGGTTAACCAAGCCGCCAAGCGTTGCCCAGCTCAGTCTTCGATTTCGCCCAATGCCTGGCGGGCGCGATGATCGCCGGCCCGCGCGGCTTGGCGCAGCAAGTCCTGGCCGATGCGACGGTCTCGCGCGTTGCCACATTCGCGGCACATCAACTGGCCGAGGCGACTTTGCGCAGCCACCACGCCTTCACGCGCCGGTTGCTTGAGCAGGCGACCGGCCAAGTGCTTGACGCTAGGGCGTTCGCCCAAGCGCGGGCTGTCCAGCAGCCACTCGGCGACGCGCATCGATATGCGTTTGGGTGGGGTAACACCGGAGGGTGCGGCGGTAACAGGATTTGATACGGAGCGAAACTTCATGACGCACTACGGGACAGATCGGAAGGCGCGCCACTCTACTCCTTTTTTCGTACGGGTAAAGTCGAAAAAATCCAGCACGCCCGTCCTAGAGCAAGCGCGTGGGACAATCCACAGAAGCTGTGGATAACTCAGTGGACAACCCACCCTGAACCCGTCGCAAGCCCTGTGGAACGGGGCCTGCGCTCAAACTGACGATTTTTTCACCAGTAAAAAAAAGCGATGTTTTTCATTGACTTAAATTTTGGATACAGGCACCTACCCCGGAATGTTTCAACGTGACAGTTAGGTGACAACTCGGTGCACCGGTGTGTACAAGTAACATCCGAACGGTTATATCGCCGCGCTTTTTTGGCTCATCAGGGCTTGCATCCTGTGGACAAATCTGATCAATGAAGGCAAACCGCCATCCGCCGGTCGTCGGCGGGACTGTTTCTATTTTGACCAATGCCCTTCCCTTCACCGATTCGATCCGTTATTATCCGCGGCGTTAGTACCAAGCTGAAAGTCAATTCCGGGTCGGAAACATCTCTGCGGTCAGCCATCCCCCAAGGGACGCCTTACCGAAAAAAAAGACCGCCCCCCTCGATGGTTTCCAGGTAACCCTTGCACCGACACGCTTTTCGCACGAATGCGAGGTGTGATGCCAGGCTCATTACTCTGACCGAACCAACCTGCAAAATTGATCAGGATCTTCACCCTGGGCCCAGAACCTTTGCCCTTGTCGTGTTGCCTGCCCTCCTAAGTACCTACCTGCCAGCCCAAGCGCGCCCTTTATCTAGCGCTCAAACTGGCTGCTTTGTTCCAGTCGGGTTCTTCGTTCGACCAATGGTGGTCGACGTTACTGGAACGTTTTAACGCTGCACGGTTCTTAACCGTGTCATTTGCAGGAACACCCATAACATGTCTAATCAAATCCAGACACAGGATGCCATTCGCACCCTAACCAACGCTTTTGCTCCAATGAACTGCCTGATCATGGCCGCTCGCAAAGGCTGCTTCAGCTTCACGCTGGTCAACGAACACGGTATCGCTCGTCACAGCGAACGCTTGTATCCCGACCAGTACTCCAGCGAAGAACCGCTGCAGGCCGTGATCAAGCGTACCCGCCAGGCACTGGTTGCCTGAAACGCCGAAGCGCTGAAACCCAAAGGCCCCGCCCGAAAAGCGGGGCTTTTTATTGCCCGGCGTTTCTCGATAAAGCGCAGCGGCGTAAGCACGTATGGCTATAACAGTCATAACCGTTCGGCGAACATGGTTTAAAAACAGTCCTTTACAGCGCAGATATGACACTACACTTCAACTCGAGCGGCATGATCCGCTTCGGCGGAGCCTGAACCGATCCACCCGCTGCCAAGCCCATACCTTCAGGCTTCGCCCATTTTCCCGATCCGAGGGTCTTATGGGTATCGCTGCCAGCGAACTGTGTCGATATGTGATCCGCCCGACGCTCCTGTACCTGGGGAGCCACAGCACCACGGCGGAAGCCTTGTTGCTGGGGATTGCTGCCAGCCAGTCAGGCCTGGGCGCTGCCTTGCATGACCGTCGCGGACACGGTTTGTACCGGATCACCGAACCTCGCCATCAAGCCCTCTGGGACGACTACCTCGCCCTCGACCCGGAACGTGCCAGCCTGGTGCGTGGCCTGGCGAGCCAGCACGCTTTCCTCAGCGGCCCTCATCTGGAACTCACCGTCAACCTGCGCTACGCCACGGCCATCGCCTGGTTATTGGTGGAAGAACACGCCACCCCGCTCCCCAACGCCGACGATGTGCTGGGCATGGCCCGGATCTGGCGCCAGGTTTTCCACCCTCCAGGCCGCCTAAGGGACTTTACCTGCGCCTGGCAAAATTGTGTCTCACCTGTGAATCAGGTCGCCTGCTGAACGGAAAAATGGAAACTTCCTACAAATGTCATGAATTTGGTCGGATTGTCCTACAAAACCCCTCTAAAACAAGCGATACAAGCTATAGCGCTTGCACGAAAATGTTGGTAATTTTCGCCTCGGTGATCACCTGGAGTTCTAACAATGAAAAAAATGATGCTCAAAACCACCCTTGGCCTTGCCGTGACCTTGGCATCCACCCAACTTTTTGCCAGTGGCTTTGCCTTGAACGAACAAAGCATCAGTGGCATGGGCACTGGCTTCGCGGGTCGTTCTTCTTCTGCCGATGATGCAAGCACCGTGTTCGGCAACCCTGCCGGCATGTCGCGCCTCAAGCGTCAACAAGTCACCGGCGGTTTCGCTGCCATCGACGCCTCCACCGATATCAACGATGCCAGCGGCAGCCGCTCCGGCACCAACGATGGCGACATGGTTCCGCTCACCGGTGTTCCGATGGGCTATTACGTCAAGCCTATCGATGATCAGTGGGCATTCGGCCTGGGCGTGTACGCGCCGTTCGGCCTGATCACCGACTATGAAAACAGCTTCCAGGGCCGCAACTTCGGCAGCAAGAGCGTAGTGAAGGTCGTGACCTTCCAGCCAACCGTCAGCTATGCCTTCAATGACAAGGTATCGATCGGTTTCGGCCCGACCATCAACCGGATTTCGGGTTCGTTGGAGTCGGCGCTGAATACGCCGTTTTCGCCTAACGACGGCAATGTCAAAATCAAGGGCGACGACATCGGCTACGGCTATAACATCGGCTTGCTGGTCCAGGCCACCGACACTACCCGCGTCGGCCTGACCTACCACTCCAAGGTCAAGTACAAGCTCGAAGGCCACACCGAAGTAAGCCCTGGTGCTGGTACGCCTGGCTTCCTGCTGAGTGGCGCGCGCTACGACGCCTCGCTGGACATCACCACGCCTGAGTCGGTGGACTTTTCCGTCACCCAGGAAATCAACGATGCCTGGACCGTCTACGCCGGCAGCACCTGGACTCGCTGGAGCCGCCTGAAAGACATCACCGTGAACAATGACGTCACGGGCGGCGGCGCATTGAACCCAACCCTCTTCGGCACCATCACCGAAGAACAGAACTGGCACGACACCTGGGCCTACGCCATCGGTACCTCCTACCAGCTGAACAAGCAGTGGGTACTGCGCACCGGCCTGTCCTTCGACCAGTCGCCGACCAACAACACCGACCGCTCGCCACGTATCCCTACCGGTGACCGGACCATCTTCAGCCTCGGTGCCGGCTGGAGCCCAACCGAAGACCTGACCATCGACGTGGCGTATTCCTACCTCAAGGAAGAAAAAGTCAACGTCAACAGGACCAACGCCTTGGGTCAAGCCTACAGCGCTGAATACGAAAACAGCGCCAACGGCTTCGGTGTCGGTGCAACCTATCGCTTCTGATGATTCACGGCGAGGTTAATACCTCACCCGTTGAAGCGAAAAAAAGCCCCGCACTCTGCAAAGAGGCGGGGCTTTTTCGTAGCTGAAGATCAAGGTTTGGAAGCGATGGCCGCCTCTACCGCCTTGATGAAATCAGGATCATCAGGCTTGATCCGGCTGGAGAAACTGCCGACCACCTTGCCTTGGCGATCAACGACGTATTTATAGAAATTCCATTTCGGCGCGCTGGATTGCTCAGCCAGATGCTTGAACAACGGTATGGCGTCCGCGCCTCGCACCGGTTGCGGCTCGGTCATGGTGAAGGTCACGCCGTAGTTGACGTAGCAGACCTTGGCGGTCTCTGCGCCATCCTTGGATTCCTGCTTGAAATCATTGGACGGTACGCCCAGCACTTCCAGCCCTTCGCCTTTGTAACGCTGGTTCAGGGCTTCGAGCCCTTTGAACTGTGGGGCGAACCCACAGAAGCTGGCGGTGTTGACCACCACCAATGGCTTACCGGCGAAGCGCTGGCAAAGATCGATGGTTTCCTTGGCCCGCAATTTGGGTAATTTGCCTTCCAGCAACGGCGGGCAATCAGCCGCCCATACTTGCCCGGTCACAGCGAGCAACAGGGCGGGAACAGCAAGCCAGCGCATCAGCATCTCGGATTTTCCTTGTAAGCCTGTCAGACCAAGACGTTACTCCGCCATGCCCAGTGCCGTCCACACGTCAGCAGTTGCCCATGCCCAGTTGCATCAAAGCCAACCCGCCCTGGTGCCAGCCCCACCAGGCGAGCGCCAGCAGCGCAGCAGCGCCAGCCACGATCAACCAGGGACCGACGCGACTCATGCCGCACCGACCTGGGCTTGCAGGCGCGCCACCGGGCGCTCACGCACCGGCCAGTTCAATGCCGCCGCCAGCAGGCTGAGCAGGATCGAGACTTGCCAGATCAAGTCATAACTGCCAGTCCGGTCGTACACCACCCCGCCCAGCCAGCCGCCCAGAAACGAACCCAACTGGTGGAACAGGAACACGATCCCACCCAGCATCGAGAGATTTCGTACACCGAACAACGTTGCGACCGTTCCGTTGGTCAGCGGCACCGTCGACAACCACAGCAAACCCATCGCCATGCCAAACAGATAGGCCGTGGTGGTCGTTACGGGCAGCCACAGGAACAAGCCGATCACCACCGCACGCACCAGATACAGACCAGTGAGCAGGCGCGGCTTGGACATGCGCCCGCCCAACCAGCCGGCGGTGTAGGTGCCGAAGATATTGAACAGCCCGACCAGCGCCAACACGGTGGTGCCAACGCTGGCCGGCAGGTGTTGGTCCACCAGATAGGCCGGCAGGTGCACGCCAATGAACACCACCTGGAAACCGCAGACAAAAAAGCCGACCGCCAGCAACCAGAAACCAGAATGACTGCACGCCTCGCGCAGCGCCTCGGACAAGGTCTGTTCGTTGCCGCTCAGTGGCGCCGGCGCATCCTTGAGCATACTGACCAACGGCACGATCAATGCCACCAGCAATCCCAGTGCCAGCAACGCGGCGGACCAGCCGAGCCAGCCGATCAGGCCCAGCGTGCCGGGCAGCATGGCGAATTGGCCGAAAGAGCCGGCCGCACTGGCGATGCCCATGCCCATGCTGCGTTTTTCCGCAGGGACGGCCCGCCCGACCACGCCAAGAATCACCGAGAACGAAGTGCCGGACAGGCCGATGCCGATCAACAGGCCGGCGCTCAACGACAGCGACCAGGGCGAGTCGGCCATGCCCATGAAGACCAGGCCAAGCGCGTAGAGAACGCCACCGATCAACACCACTTTCGCCGCACCGAAGCGGTCGGCCAGTGCGCCAGTAAAAGGCTGCGCCAGGCCCCAGATCAGGTTCTGCAAGGCAATGGCGAAGGCAAACACCTCGCGCCCCCAGCCGAATTCGGCGCTCATCGGCGCCAGGAACAGCCCGAAGCCATGCCGCACGCCCAGGGACAACGCCAATATCAGCGCGCTACCCACCAGGACCCAACCACAGGTACGCCACATCGATGTCATTCTTATTCTCCGGTCGCGGGTATATACCCACTTATCATCGGACGAACCGGCATTACGCCAGCTCATCCAGCAAGGCCAGCAAGGTGGCGCGTTTTTCGGCACCGAGCTTATCGATCAATTTCTGTTGCGCCGCTTCCCAGGCCGGCAGCGCCGCCGCCAACCGGGCATTTCCCGCCTCGGTGAGCACGACGATGCGGTTGCGCAAATCGTCGCCCTCAGCCAGCTTCACCAACCCCTCGCCTTCCAGTACCCGCAGGTTGCGCCCGAGGGTGCTGCGGTCCAGGCCCATGGCCTCGGCCAGGGAGGAAATGCTCGGCTGGTCCAGGCGCGCCAGGTTATTGAGCAGAGAATACTGGGCAACGTTGATCCCGAAGCCATCGAGAGCGCCGTCGTAATACCTGCTGACGCCACGGGCGGCGCGACGCAGGTTGATGCACAGACATTGGGAAGGAAGCATGATGCGTGTATATACCCGCGACTAAATGAATGCAAATTTAAATCAGCGCTGGCCCATCGGCAACATGCCGATTCAGTTAAAGACCAACGCCACCAGAACGGCCATTTCCAGCAGTTCCAGCAAGGCGCCCGCGGTGTCGCCGGTGCAGCCCTGCAGCCTGCGCAACATCAGCTGCCGCAAGCCAATGAAGACCATTGCGGCGACCACCAGTGCCCACAGCCCTGCCCAGCCCATCGCCAGAACGCAAACCAGGGCGCTGGCCAACAGCACCTGCCAACCCGAGCGGCGCGGCAGGTGATCGGCCAGCGCCTGGCCCAAGCCGCCGGCACGCACATACGGCGTCGTGAGGAACAGACCCAGCAAGGCGCCACGCCCCAACATCGGCACGATGAGCAAGGCCAGCGCCTGCCCTTGTTCGATCAATGCCACCAGCGCGGTCCATTTGAGCAGCAACACCAGCGCCAACGTAATTACGGCGATCGGCCCGCTGCGCGGGTCCTTCATGATCAGCAGCGTGCGCTCGCGATCGCCGAAACCGCCGAGCCAGGCGTCGGCGCTGTCGGCCAGGCCGTCCAGGTGCAAACCGCCGCTGAGCAGCACCCACGCCGCCAGGAGCAGCGCGGCATGCAGCAACGCGGGCGCGCCCGACAACAGCGCATCGAGCAAGCACAGCAGCCCCCCGAACAACAGCCCCACCACGGGATAGAACAACAACGAACGACCCAATTGTTCAGGCTCGGGCATGCCCGGCAGGCGAACCGGCAAGCTGCTGAGAAATTGCAGGGCGATCCAAAACGGCAACATCGTCAAACCGCCTCTTCGAGCACGGGACCGGACGACACGGTCAGGGAAAACAGCGCTCCATGGCCGACTTCGACATTCAGCAATTGCTCGCGAGGTAAACCGCGAGCCCGGGCCAGCAGCAAGCGCATCACACCGCCATGACTGACCAGCAGGACGCGCTGCCCGGCATACCCCACGTGCAAGCGTTCGACCGCCGCCAGGATCCGCGTCGAAAACGCCAGCACCGGCTCACCGTCGGGCGGGGTAAAGGCATAAGGATCGGCCCAGAAGCGACCGAGGGCGTCGGCGTCGGTTTCCATCAGCGCCGCCGCGCTGCGGCCTTCCCAGGCACCGAAATGCAACTCCTGCAAGTCCTTGTCCTGATGCACCGGAACACCCAGCCGAGCGCCGAGTTGTTCGGCGAAACGCGCGCAGCGCTGCAACGGCGAGCACACCAGGCGATCCCAAGGCCCGCGCTGCGCCACTGCCGCGTGCATTTGTTCCCAGCCGTTGGCCGTCAAGGCATCGTCGAGGCTGCCGCGCAATCCGCCGCCCAGTTCGGTTTCGCCGTGACGCAACAGGTCCAGGCGCAAGGTCATGCCGGGCGATCCGCCACGGCCGCTTCGGCAAACGTCGCCATCTGCCCGTGAAGATCACAGGCCAGGCGCAACAACGGCACCGCCAGCGCCGCGCCACTGCCCTCGCCCAGGCGCAGGCCCAGGTCCAGCAGCGGTTCCGCGCCGAGGGTTTCCAATACGTGCTTGTGGCCTGGTTCGGCGCCGCGGTGACCGAACAGCAGCCATGGCCGGCATTCGGGATTGAGGCGCACCGCCACCAGCGCCGCAACGCTGCAGATGAACCCATCCACCAGCACGGCGACGCCTTGCTGGGCACAGGCCAGATAAGCGCCGGCCAATGCCGCGATCTCGAAACCGCCAAGGTTGAACAGCGTCTGCAACGGGTCGTTGCCTTGGGCGCCATGCAGCGCCAGGGCGCGCTCGATCACTTGCGCCTTGCGGCTGACTCCCGCCGCATCCAACCCCGTCCCCGGACCGACCAGATGCGCCGCCGCGCAATCGAGCAAGGCGCAGGCCAGCGCACTGGCCGCCGTGGTATTGCCGATGCCCATCTCGCCGCCAATGAATAATTGCGTCCCGCTCGCCACGGCACGCATCACGCTGTCACGCCCGGCTTGCAAGGCCTGTTCGCCTTGATCCAGGGTCATCGCCGGCCCTTGGACGAAGTTCGCGGTGCCAGGGCCAAGGTTCAAATGGCGCACGCCGGGCAAGTCCAGCGAAGGTGTCACGGTGCCCAGGTCCACCACGTCCAGCGAAGCCTCCAGTTGCCGTGCGAGCACGCTGATGGCCGCGCCGCCGCTGACAAAATTGAACAGCATCTGCCCGGTGACTTCCTGTGGATACGCCGAGACCCCTTCGGCCACGACCCCATGGTCTCCGGCAAAAATAGCGATCCAGAGCCGATCCAGGCTTGGCTTGAGCTGCCCTTGCAGGCCCGCCAGTTGCACCGCCACCGCTTCCAGGCGCCCGAGGGAGCCGGCCGGCTTGGTCAGTTGTTGCTGACGGGCCGCGGCCTGCTCCAGCGCCAGGGTGTCAACGGGCTTGCACGGATCCAGCCACCAGCGGTGATTCATAACGCAGTTCCTTTCAGAGTCAGGGGCAAGCCGGCAACGGTCAGCACGACGCGCTGACAACGTTCGGCCAGGGCTTGATGCAGCCATCCGGCTTCATCGACGTAACGACGGGTCAGTTCGCCCAGCGGCACGACGCCCATGCCGGTCTCGTTGCTGACGAATATGACTTCGCCGGGGAGCGCGCTGATGCAGTCCAGCAGCGCTTCACGCTCGGCAATCAACCATTCGGGATCGTCGAGCATCAGCAGGTTGGTCAGCCACAGGGTGAGGCAGTCCACCAGCAGGCATCGATCGGTCGCGGCGTTTTCCCGCAGCGCCTGCGCCAGCGCCAACGGTTCCTCCACCAACGCCCATTCGGCCGGACGCCGGGCGCGGTGTTGGGCGACACGTTGGTTCATCTCGCCGTCAATGGGTTGGCTGGTGGCGATGTAGGTCACCGGCAAGCGTGTGTCTGCCGCGAGTTTTTCGGCCAGGCGACTCTTGCCGGAGCGGGCGCCGCCCAAGATCAATTGAAGCATGGGGCATTACCTTTTGTTTGGCGTATGGCGACTGTCCTCATCGCGAGCAAGCTCGCTCCCACAGTTTGAAATGCATTCCCTTGTGGGAGCGAGCTTGCTCGCGATGAGGCCAGCCTAGCCAACCTAGATCCCACAGAGTTCACGCAGCAACCCGGTATCGAGATGCCGCTCCACCAGATCCGCCAACCGTTCGATATCTCGCTCGCGCAAGCCGTGGTAATCCACCGCCTGTACGTCCTCCAGACCCGACCAACGCAGCAACGCGCTGCTGGCCGCCGGCGATTCAAACAGCCCGTGCAGATAAGTCCCGACAATCTGCCCGTCCAGGCTCCGAGCGCCATCGCAACGGCCGTCATCGAGATGCACCGCAGCATGTTCCAGAGCGGGGCCGAGGGTCACGCCCGCATGGATCTCGTAGCCGCTGACCTCGGCGTCTTCCAAAGCCAACCGCCCGCGGACGTTGCGCAGTTGCTTCTCGCGTTCCAGAGTCGTTTCGAAATCCAACAGGCCCAGCCCGGCGCTGGAGCCCGCCGCGCCTTCCAGGCCGAGCGGGTCATGGACGTGCTGGCCAAGCATCTGCAGACCGCCACAAATACCCAACAACTTGCCGCCGTAGCGCAGGTGTCGATGGATCGCCGTTTCCCAGCCATTGGCTCGTAGAAAGGCCAAGTCGCTGCGCACACTTTTGGAACCGGGCAGGATGATCAGGTCCGCCGGCGGGATGACCTGGCCGGGGCCGATGAATTGCAAATCGACTTGCGGATGCAGGCGCAGCGGATCGAAATCGGTGTGGTTACTGATGCGCGGCAGGACCGGCACCACCACCTTGAGCACTTGTTCGGCCTTGTCGGCCTGACGCCGGTCGAGGCCGTCCTCAGCTTCCAGATGCAGGTCCATCACGTAGGGCAACACGCCGATCACCGGTTTGCCGGTGCGCGCTTCCAACCAGTCCAGGCCGGGCTGAAGCAAGGCCAGATCACCGCGAAAGCGGTTGATGACGAAGCCCTTGACCCGCGCCTGCTCGCTGGGCGAAAGCAGTTCCAGGGTGCCGACCAGATGGGCGAATACCCCCCCGCGATTGATGTCGGCAATCAGCAATACCGGGCAGTCAACCGCTTCGGCGAAGCCCATGTTGGCGATGTCTCCAGCCCGCAGGTTGATCTCCGCCGGCGACCCAGCGCCCTCGACCATGACGACTGGATACGCCGCGCTCAATCGCTCGTGGGAGGCGAGCACCGCCTGCATCGCGATGGATTTGTAATCGTGATAAGCCACCGCGTTCATGGTGGTGACGGCGCGGCCATGGATGATGACTTGCGCGCCGGTGTCGCTGTTGGGCTTGAGCAGGACCGGGTTCATGTCGGTGTGCGGTTCGAGGCCGCAAGCCTGGGCCTGGACGGCCTGGGCCCGGCCGATTTCGCCGCCGTCGGCGGTCACTGCGCTGTTGAGGGCCATGTTCTGCGGCTTGAACGGCACCACGCGCACGCCCTGGCGCTTGACCCAGCGGCACAGCGCCGTGACCAGGGTGCTTTTGCCGGCATCGGAGGTGGTGCCCTGCACCATCAAGGTCGTCATTGAATGTCCTTGGCGTAGGCTTCGAAAGCCTGTTCCAGGCGCAGGAATTGCGCGTCGTCAGCCGGCAGCCCAAAGCGCAGGCTGCTGGTCTCGGTGAAGAGCCGCAGGAGAATGCCGCGATGGGCCATGAATTCGTAAAGCGCCTGGGCATGTTCGGTGACCAGCCACTGGAACAATGCACAACCGCCTTGGGGCTTGAAGCCGTGGCGTTCCAGCGTCATGGCCAGGCGCTGGCTGGTTTCTACGCAACGCTCGCGCTGCCGTGCATGGGCTTCGGTGTCGAGCAGACAAGCTTCACCCAAAACCCGGGTCGGCCCGCTGATGGCCCACGGCCCGACTTGCTCGGCGAGTAGCTTCAGCAAACGGCGCTCGGCCAGGACGAACCCCAGGCGAACCCCGGCCAGGCCAAAGAATTTGCCGAACGAGCGCAACACGATCAGCCCGACCTGATGGGCATGGGCGCTGAGGCTCAGGTGCGGCGTGATGTCCATGAACGCCTCATCCACCACCAACCAGCCGCCGCGCTGGGCCAAACGCGCATGCCAATCGAGCAAGCGTTCCGGGCTCAGGCTCAGGCCGGTGGGATTGTTCGGATTGACCACCACCAGCACGTCGAGGCTGTCGAGGAAGAAGTCCACTTCCGTCTCCAACACTTCGCGCACGATGTAACCACAGCGGCGCCAGGCTTCGGCGTGCTCGGCGTAGCAGGGCGACAAGACACCGACCTTGCCGGCCCGGCGCAGGCGCGGCAACAGTTGGATGGCCATCTGCGAACCGGCCACCGGCAACGCATGCGTCGCTTCGTAGTAGTCGCAAGCGGCCTGCTCCAATCCATCGTCGGCCTCGGGCAGGCGCGCCCAGGCTCGCGGCGGGATTGGCGGAATGTCGAACGGCCAGGGCGCCAGGCCGCTGGACAGGTCGAGCCAATCGGCCTCGGCAATGCCGTATTGCCGGGAAGCGTTGCGCAGTCGTCCACCATGCTCAAGCATAGAACTCGGCTCCGAGGCAGAGAATCAGCAGCCATAACCATACGCCGCGCTGCACCAATTGCCAGCCGCGATCAATGGAATCAGCACTCGCCGGCACACCTTCGCCCAGCGGCGGACGCTGATGCAGTTCGCCGTGATACACCGCCGCGCCCCCCAGTTCCACGCCCAGCGCACCGGCGCCGGCGGCCATCACCGGCCCGGCGTTGGGGCTGTCCCAGGTCGGCCCCTGGGTTCGCCAGCATTTGAGCGCCAGGCGGGTCTTGCCGAGGACGGCGTAGGTCAACGCCACCAGGCGCGCGGGAATGTAGTTGAGCACATCGTCGATCTTTGCCGCCGCCCAGCCAAAACGCTCGAAGCGCTCGTTGCGATAGCCCCACATGGCGTCGAGGGTATTGCTCAAGCGGTACAGCACCACGCCGGGCGCACCGGCCACCGCGAACCAGAACAACGCCGCAAATACCGCATCGCTGCCGTTTTCCAGCACCGACTCGGTGGCGGCACGGGCGACCGCGGTTTCGTCCAGCTCAGCCGTCTGGCGACTGACCAGATAACTGACCCGCTGGCGCGCCTCGTCCAGATCGCCACTGCGTAACGCCCTGGCCACCGGCTCGACATGCTCGCCGAGGCTGCGCAAACCGAGGGCGCAGTACAACGCGAGGATGTCCACCAGCCAGCCCACCAAGGGTGCCCAGGACAAGGCCGTGGCCAGCAAGGTCAAGGGCAGCACGGCGATGATCCACGCCGTAACACCGTGACTGCGCCAGCCACGCCCACCGGAATTGAAACGTTGTTCGATACGGCTGGCGAAACCGCCGAATGCCACCAGCGGATGCCAGCGCCGGGGCTCGCCCAGCAACGCATCCAGCGCCACTGCGGCGGCGCTGAGCAACGCTACGCTCATGGGCGCACTCCCCAGTGATTTTCATAAAGCAGTTCATTGAGCGGACGCGGTTGCGCCCAGCCTTCCAGGGCGAGCATTGGCGCCGGATAGAAACCTTCGACTGGGCCAAGACACAGAATCGCCAGGGGCTTGGCGCCTGTGGGCAATCCCAGTAGATCCGCCAACGCCTGGGGTTCGAACAACGACACCCAGCCCATCCCCAGCCCTTCGACGCGAGCCGCCAGCCATAAATTCTGGATGGCACAGGACAGCGAGGCCAAATCCATTTCCGGCAACGTCCGACGCCCGAAAATGTGCCGCTCGCGGTCATCCATCAGCGCCGCCACCAGAACTTCGGCACAGTCGTTGATGCCTTCGACCTTGAGTTTCATGAACTCGTCGCTGCGCTCGCCCAGGGCTTCGGCGGTGCGGATGCGCTCTTCTTCCACCAAGTGCTGGATCTCGCCCCGCAAGGCGCGATTGCTGATACGGATGAATCGCCACGGTTGCATCAGCCCGACGCTGGGGGCCTGGTGCGCGGCTTCCAACAGGCGGCGCAGTAATTGCGGCTCGACGGTGCCGCCGTTGAAATGGCGCATGTCACGGCGTTCGGCGATGGCGCGGTAGACGGCTTCGCGTTCGGCCAGGGAGAAATCGTTGTCAGTCATGGCCTCTTCGCGAGCAAGCTCGCTCCCACACCGGTAGGCGTTGTACTTGAGATCACACGATCCCCTGTGGGAGCGAGCTTGCTCGCGATAGCGACCTGAAGATCAGGCGCAAACAACGCGGCAACCGCCCTCGGATTGGACGGAAAATAAAAATGCACGTAGGAAGCTGTCATCCGCCCCTGGCGAAAAACCGCCTCCGCTCCCCGCCCGCCATTGGGGCTGTGCCCACGGGCAATCGGCTCAAGCTCGGTACTGGTCAGCGAATGATGGTAGGTATGCCCGCGCAGGGTACCTTCCGGCAAATCCACCGATTGCAGCGCGAGGGCGGCCAGGCGCTTCTGCATCTGCGCATCCCCGGCCAGCAAACCCAGCAGTTCGGCGCGGACGCCTTCAACGTCGGTCAACGAATCAAGCAGATACAGCATGCCACCGCACTCGGCGAGCAGCGGTTTGCCGGCCGCATGGTGGGCACGGATCGCTGCCAGCATCGGCGCGTTCTGCGCCAGGGCGACGTGGTGCAGTTCGGGATAACCGCCAGGCAGGTAAAGGCTGTCCGCCTCTGGCAATTGGGTATCGTGAATCGGCGAAAAGAAACTCAACTGCGCGCCCATGGCCCGCAGCAGATCGAGGCTCGCGCCGTAAGTGAAGGCAAACGCCTCGTCCCTGGCGACAGCGATGCGCACACCGTCGAGCCACGGCTCGACAACGGTCATCTCCGGAGCCGCGAATTCAACGCTGGGCGGCAGAGCCACTTCACAACTGCTGGCCAACGCCTCGGCGGCAGCGTCCAGGCGAACGTCCAGGTCGTTCAACTCACTGGCCTGGACCAGCCCGAGATGACGGCTTGGCAACTCGATGCCGGTTTCCCGTGACAACGCGCCATACCAGCGCAAGCCCTCGGTCAGGCTGCCTTCGAGCAATTGCGCATGACGCAAGGTCCCGACCCGGTTGGCCAAGACCCCGGCGAACGGCAGGTCCGGTTGATAACGCGCCAGGCCCAGGGCCAAAGCGCCGAAGGTCTGGGCCATGGCCGTGCCGTCGATCACCGCGAGTACCGGCACGCCGAAATGCCGCGCCAGGTCGGCGCTGGACGGCGTGCCGTCGAACAGCCCCATCACGCCTTCGATCAGGATCAGGTCCGCTTCGGCGGCAGCCTCCCACAACAGCCGGCGACTTTCCTGCTCGCCGACCATCCACATGTCCAATTGATAGACCGGCGCGCCACTGGCTCGCTCAAGGATCATCGGGTCGAGAAAGTCCGGACCACACTTGAACACCCGCACCTTGCGCCCCTGGTTGCAGTGCAACCGTGCGAGGGCGGCGGTGACGGTGGTCTTGCCCTGGCCGGAAGCCGGGGCGGCAATCAACACCGCCGGACAATGGCGGCTGGTCATCGGCGCATCGCTCACAATTCGACGCCTTTCTGCGCCTTGATGCCGGCCTGGAACGCGTGCTTGATCATGCCCATTTCGGTCACGGTATCGGCCAACTCGATCATCTCGGGCTTGGCGCCGCGACCGGTCACCACCACATGCTGCATGGGCGGTCGGGCTTGCAGATCGCTCAGGACTTGATCGAGGTCTAGGTAGCCGTGCTTGAGGGCGATGTTCAGCTCATCGAGTACCACGAGGCCAATGGCCGGGTCGCTGAGCAACTGACGCGACACAGCCCAGGCGGCTTCGGCGGCGGCGATGTCGCGCTGGCGGTCCTGGGTTTCCCAGGTGAAGCCTTCACCCATGACATGAAAGCGCACCTGCTCGGGGAAGCGGCGGAAGAACAGCTCCTCGCCGGTGCTGTTGCGCCCCTTGATGAACTGCACCACGCCGCATTGCATGCCATGGCCCATGGCCCGGGCCAGCATGCCGAATGCCGAACTGCTCTTGCCCTTACCGTTGCCGGTCAGCACCAGCAGCAGGCCGCACTCGTTCGGCGAGTTGGCGATGCGCTCGTCAATCACGGCTTTCTTGCGCAGCATGCGCGCCAGGTGGCGTTCGTCGCGATCGGGCGTGTCGGTCATGGGGGAGCTCTCCGTTGGGACTGGATAACGGCGGGCGGGCAAAAAAAGGACGGCAATGAGCCTGGCATCGCCCACCGTGATGCCGTTGGATGAATCAGGCCGGTCTCCGGGCTCATGAGCGGCATAACGCCTGGCTGCGCGCCTTCCCATGTCCTGGAACACAGTGGCTTAGGCACAGCGTTGACTCATTTACCGTTGCGGGGGCAGCGCCGGGTTTGTGTGCACGCACCGGCTTCCCTGTTTCACCCTATCGGCCATTGCCATAGAGCACCTGAAACAAGCCGCGAAGGTTAGAGGGTTGGGGGTGGAGCGTCAATTAAAGCCGCGACGGCTATCACCTGGGACATTGGCCCGGATCAATAAACTGACGTCAATCTTGTGTGATGCTGCGGCAAGTGATATCAAAGAGACACCATGACCCGATATCACAAGAACAAGAGGGCAAACGCATGCAAGGCATGATCATCAGCAATCCGAAGCTGGAATTCCTGCGCCCGGTGTTGGAACGCTGGTTCGACTGTATCGACCGCTACAACGCCGTGCGCGGCGATAGCGACACACCTTATTGGCACGATGAAAAAGCCAACCTCGGGTTGCTGTCGGCCGCCGCCTGGATGGCTGAGATGGTCACGCTGCAGGACGCGTCCACGCGCAAACAGAACGAAGAAGGCGAACGCAACGCCCGCGCCGACCTGTTGATTGCCAGTACCGATGAACGCGCCTTCATCCAGGCGACCCAACGCTGGCCGAAGGTCAACAACCTGAACCTGACCCAACCCTTGCTGGAAGCCACCAGCGACGCCAAGCGCATCAGCTATGCCAGCGACTTGAAGCTCGGCTGCCTGTTCGTCGCCCCGCAAAAAGCCCAGCAGAGCGCCACGCCCGAAGAACTGCAGGACATGATCGATGACCTGCAGAAAGAAAACACCTGCGCCGTGGCCTGGTATTTCCCCTATGCCTATCGCAAATTGCGCAACGAAACCGGGCACTATCACCCTGGCGTCGCGGTGCTGTTAAAGCAGGCCCATGGTTGATCTAGTGGAACCTGTGGGAGCGGGCTTGCTCGCGAATGCGGTGGGCCAGTAGGCATAAATAGTGACTGACCCACCGCATTCGCGAGCAAGCCCGCTCCCACCCAGATTTCACTTGGCTAAGCGGCCGCCCGCCATTGAACCATCCCACGTCTACGCTTCTCTATGAATAACACCATGCATTCATAGGGAAGCCCGCATGCTCAAGCCCTCTCATCTTTTGATCGTCGCCCTTGCTACAGGGCTAGTCGCTTGCGGCGAGTCTTCCACCTTGCAGGTTTCCGATGGGATCGGCCCGTCGCCGAAACTGCCCGAGCCGAACAAGACCCTGATCCCCACGGTGAATATCGCCGAAGCCGTCGGCTGGCCGGACGGCGCCAAGCCAACCCCGGCCCAGGGCCTGAAGGTAGTGGCGTTCGCCGAGGGGCTGGATCATCCACGCTGGCTCTATGTCCTGCCCAATGGCGATGTATTGGTGGCGGAAACCAACGCACCGCCCAAGCCCGACGATGCCAAGGGCATTCGTGGCTGGGTCATGAAAAAAGTCATGGGACGCGCCGGCGCTGGGGTGCCAAGCCCCAACCGCATTACGTTGCTGCGCGATGCAAACCATGACGGCGTCGCTGAAACCCGGATGATCTTCCTGGAAAATCTCAACTCACCGTTCGGCATGACGCTGGTAGGCAATGAGCTGTACGTGGCCGATACCGATCGGTTGATTCGCTTCCCTTATAAGGAAGGCGACACGAAGATCACGGCACAGCCGACCAAAGTGGTCGATTTGCCGGGCGGCACGCTCAACCACCACTGGACCAAGAACGTGATCGCCAGCCGGGACGGCAGCAAGCTGTACGTCACCACGGGCTCGAACAGCAACGTTGCGGAAAATGGCATGGAGGCGGAAGAAGGCCGCGCGGCGATCTGGGAGGTGGACCGGGCCACCGGCGCTCATCGCATTTTCGCCTCGGGCTTGCGCAACCCCAACGGCCTCGCATGGGAGCCCCGCAGTGGCGCGTTGTGGACCGCGGTAAACGAACGGGACGAGATTGGCAGTGACCTGGTGCCGGACTACATCACCTCGGTGAAGGATGGCGGTTTCTACGGTTGGCCCTACAGTTATTACGGGCAGAACGTGGACATCCGGGTCGAACCACAAAACCCCGAGCGGGTGGCCAAGGCTATCGCCCCCGACTATGCCGTCGGCCCCCACACGGCGTCATTGGGCCTGGCCTTCGCCGAAGGCAGCACCTTGCCCGCGCCCTTCACCGAAGGGGCCTTCGTCGGGCAGCACGGCTCCTGGAACCGCAAGCCCCACAGTGGTTATAAAGTGATCTTCGTCCCGTTTAGCGCAGGTAAACCGGTGGGACCACCGGTGGATGTGCTGACAGGTTTTCTCAACGCAGACGAAAAAGCCCAGGGCCGGCCGGTGGGCGTGGTGATTGATAAACAGGGCGGGGTGTTGGTGGCGGATGACGTCGGGAACAAGGTCTGGCGGGTTTCGAAGAACTAAGAACCGGAACCGAACCGTGGCGAGGGAGCTTGCTCCCGCTGGGCTGCGTAGCAGCCCCAAGCTTTTAGCGGTTGCTGCGCAACCGAGCGGGAGCAAGCTCCCTCGCCACAAGAGCCTCTCCAGCAGAGTCGATCTTCTTAATCGTCAGGGATTACGCGCCAGATGCTCCGGCTGCAACACGCGCTTGGCGCCCAGGTAGGCTTTCTGCCAATAGGCCTTGGACAGGCTGTCCAACTTGACCGTCCCGCCCGTGGCTGGCGCATGGACAAAACGCCCTTCCCCGACATAAATCCCGGCGTGACTGACCTGGGAGCCGCCATTGGTGGCGAAGAAAACCAGGTCGCCGGTCTCCAACGCATCCTTGCCGACCTCCGGCGCTCGCATGCTGATCATTTCCCGGGTGGAACGCGGCAGGGAAATACCGGCGGCGTCACGGTACACGTAGCCGATCAAGCCACTGCAATCGAAACCTGAATCCGGCGTGTTGCCACCCCAGCGATAGGGCGTTCCCACGAGCCCCAGCGCGCGGAACAGCACGTCTTCAGCGGCCGGAGACGAAGGTTGGGAGGGAGCGAATACCACCGGAGCCCGCACGGGTGCGGGTGGCGGAGTACGACTGGCACATGCGCTGAGCAGCGCGGCAAGGAGCATGAGAGCGAGGCGGGCCGACGTCGACATATGCAGAACAATCCTGATCTGGATGCGGCTTTTTCTGCCGTGGAGATGGAAACAAATCCGCCCGCGTAATACGCAGGCGGATTGCCATCAATCAATGATCAAGGATTCTAGCGGCTATGGGGCAAACTTCAAGTAAGACTTTAAGTTTGCCCTACAAACTGTGCGCTTACTTGCGAGCGGTGACCACGGTCGGTGCCATGGCGAGGGCGCGCTTGGCTTCGAGGAAGGTCTTGCTCCAGTAGCTGTCGCCCAGGCTGTCGATTCGCACCCCACCGCTGCGGCGGCTGCTGGAGTGGATGAACTGGTTGTCACCCAGGTAGATACCGGCGTGGCTGACACGACCGCGACGACCGTTGGTGCTGAAGAACAGCAAGTCACCCGGTTCCAGCTGATTGCGTGCAACCAGTGGGGCGTTCACGTTGATCATTTCGCGAGTGGAACGCGGCAGGTTCATGCCGGCCTCTTCGCGGAACAGATAACCGATGAAACCGCTGCAATCGAAGCCGGCCTCAGACGTACCGCCAAAACGATAACGAGTACCGATCAAGGACATGCCACGCTCCAGGATGCTGTCTGCCAGCACTGGAAGCTGATAAGGCTTGCTGCCGGCGAACTCTGCCAGCTCTTTGTCGGTGGCCATTTCTTCCTGGAACGCAACGGAGGAAGACTGGGCGGTTACGGAATTCTTGACCTGTACTTGCGGCGCTTGCTGGGACACTGGGGAGTGGGCAGCGCAACCGAACAACAGGCTAACGAGTGCGAGAGGCACGAGGGGTGCGAAGCGATTTAGCATGGGCACGACCGTGGCTGAAGTAGTAAAGATGGCGAGACTATGCCTTCTATCGTCCTCATTTGCAAATTCAATCGATGCAAATGTGACTTCTCGGTTTTACGTTTACATCTAAGCGCTTAAGCCCCATTTAGAACGTCACGCAGCCTGCAACCCAGCAGGACCGCGGGTTTCGCCGCGCCCAGAGCAGGCTATAAGCCACTATTTGCGCCGGTTCTACCAGCCCAAGGTTTCTTTCAAAAAAGGAATAGTCAGCTTGCGCTGCGCCTGGAGGGAGGCCTGGTCGAGGCGTTCGAGCAGCTCGAACAACGCGCTCATGCTGCGGGTGCCACGGGTGAGGATGAAATGCCCGACCTCATCGGTCAGGTGCAGGCCACGGCGGGAAGCGCGCAGTTGCAGCGCCCGCAGCTTGTCTTCATCGGAGAGCGGGCGCATCTGGAAAATCAGCGCCAGGGTCAGGCGGGATTTCAAGTCAGCCAGTTTAACCGGCAGCTCTCGCGGCGACGTGGATGCCGCGATCAACAAGCGCCGCCCACTGTCGCGCAACCGGTTGAACAGGTGGAACAGCGCTTCTTCCCAATCAGCCTTGCCGGCCACGGCCTGGAGATCGTCCAGGCAGACCAGTTCGTATTGTTCAAGGTTGTCGAGAATTTCAACACCGCGATCAAGCAGCTCGGCCAGCGGCAGGTAAACCGCCGGCTCGCCCAGTTGTTCGAATCGCAGGCACGCAGCCTGCAGAAGATGCGTGCGCCCTACTCCATCCTTGCCCCACAGGTAGATCAGGCTCTCGGTCCAGCCAGCGTCGGCTTCGCAAAGCCGCTCGACATAGCCGAGTGCAGCGGCATTGGCGCCTGGATAGTAGTTGATGAAGGTGGCGTCATCACGCAGACGCACACCAAGGGGCAGCTGAATCGGTTTCATGCTGACTGAACAGTTCCAAAGGAACCATTAGTGGCCTCTGTGTAAAGTTCGCAAAGTTTATACCCGTGACGCGGACCGCACAATGCGCCGGACCACGAGGAAAATCAAAGGTTTGCAGCGACAAGGGCGCGCAGCGTCAGTTTCCCTGACACCGCGCGCGCCCTTGGCCTTACAGGTCGGGGTCTTCGACGCCGCTATAGATGTCCGAATCCTTGTACAGATCGTGCACGTGACGCACCAGCACCATGATCACCGCTGCCACCGGCAGCGCCAGCAAAATCCCGGTGAAACCGAACAACTCGCCACCGGCCAGGATCGCGAAGATCACCGCCACCGGATGCAAGCCAATGCGATCGCCTACGAGCAGGGGCGTCAGTACCATGCCTTCCAGGGCCTGTCCAACCATGAACACCGCCACGATGCCGACCATGGGGTACAAGTCGCCGCCGAATTGGAACAGCCCGGCGACCAGCGCCGCGCCGATGCCGATGACAAACCCCATGTAAGGCACGATGGCCGCCAACCCGGCGATCATCCCGATCAACAACCCAAGCTCCAGCCCCACCAGCATCAACCCGGCCGCATAGATGAAGCCCAGCGCCACCATGACGAGCAACTGCCCGCGCACAAAGGCGCCCAGCACCTCATGGCATTCGCCGGTCAGGGTCATGATGCGTTCTTCGCGATGACGCGGCAGCAGGCTGCGGATCTTGGCCATCATCAGGTCCCAGTCACGCAGCAGATAGAAGGCCACCACCGGAATCAGCACCAGGTTCGCCAGCCAACCAATCAACGCCAGGCTCGAAGCCGTGGCCTGGCTCAACACAACCCCGACGATATCGGTGGTCTGGCCCATGTGCTCGCTGATGGCAGCCTTGACCCTGTCGAATTTCCAGAAGCCGTCCGCCAACCCCAGCTTCGATTGCACCCAAGGCACCGCGCTGTGCTGGAGCCAGTCGAGCATCTGTGGCGCCAGTTCATACAGGCGAAACAGTTGCTTGGCGAGCATGGGAATCAGCACCAGCAACAGGGCGCTGACGATCAAGGTAAACAGAGCGAACACCGCCACTACGCCCCAGGTCCTGGACAGCCCGAGCTTCTCCAGGCGATCCACCACCGGATCGAACAGATAGGCCAACAGCAGCGCAACCAGGAACGGCGTGAGGATCGGATGCAGCAAGTAGATAAATGCAATCAGCAGGGCGACCCCACCCAACCAGAACCAACGCCGCGTATCGCCCATGAACCACTCCTGATCCTATATAAAGAAGAAACTACCAGCGGAACCGCAGATTGGCCGCCGGCGCCAGCGCTGGCTGGGCGGGCGCAACGGTCCCATCGACGGCGGGCTGGGCTGCAGGCGGTGGCGCAACAGCCTCACCGGCGGGGATTTCCTGCAGCTTCGCCAGGGCCAACTGCGCCTTCAACTGCTCGGCACTGCCGTTGACCTTGTAGAAACTCATGTCACCCTCGACCCGCTGCAACTGCCCAGCGAACGGTTCGAGCAACCGCCCCAGCGCCGCGTAACGCTCAAGATTCATGCCCTGCACTTCCAGCAACTGCTCGGTCGCCACGCCCGGCTTGGCCACGAAACGTGGTGCCAGGCGCTGGCTCACCGCCAACATTACGGCATCGGCCAATGCCGCCGGATCAGCCCCTTGCGCGCTGCCTTGTTCGCGCTGGTCGCCCAACCACAGGCGCCAAGTCGCTTGCCATTGGCCCCCCTCTTCTTTCGCGTGGACAGCCAGCAAGGCGTCGGAGCCATAACGCTCCGAAGCATTACGCAACGGGGCCGGATCATTGCCTTCCAGGCTGGGTGCCGTCGCGACAATCTGCTCGCTCAGGTCAGCCAGCGGCAAGTGCAACGGCAAACCCCGGTGCTGAGCGGCACGGCGCAGCGGCGTAGCGCTGCCTTGCCCATCCCCCACCAGGCTGGAACCTTCCGCGGAATCATTCAGCCACCAGGCCAGGATCGAAGGACGATTCGCTCCCCAAAGTGATAGACCCGCCGAGCGCAACGCGCGATCGGTGCTGGCGGGATCGAAGTCCACCTGCAGGCTCTCAGGCGGACCGGCATCGTAGCCGTATTGAAGAATGATTTGCTGCGGGTCCTTGCGGATCGCCGCCAGGCCTGGGTTCTGCGCAGCCTTGGTGTCACCGGTCAGGCGCAGCACCAAGGTGTCCAGGGCTCGCAATGTCGCCTGGTTACGCTCGTCCGGCGCCTGGCTGCTGACCGGCTCACGCACCTGGTAAAGGTTATTGAGGGTTTCGGCATGGCTCGCGAGGCTGACCAGCGACAAGCAGCCAACAGACAAGAATTTGAACAAACGCATGGAAGATTCCCGGACATAACGGCTGGCACCGGCCGTGTGGAGAAGATTGAGCATGGCTGTGACACGGCACCAGGCAAAACATTCACCTGCCCGATGCAAGTTTCCACGGTCATAACCATAGTCGCTTACCGCTACACCTTATACAGACGCGTCGCACAGTACCAATACAAGAAATATCGGTTTTTTTTGGCGGATATGTCCCTGCCCGTCGGCGCGAGGATGGCCGCTGCTCCACAAGCCTGATAAAATCGCGCGCCTTCGCAGACCGGCAATGGCTGGGCACCCGGAATAATTCGTACAACGGTTATTCAACGGCCCCGGCGATCGGTCGTTACCCAGAAATCCCCCTTTAAAGGCCTGGATCATGAGCAAGCAACCCTCCCTGAGCTACAAGGACGCCGGTGTAGACATCGACGCCGGTGAAGCATTGGTCGAACGCATCAAGAGCGTCGCCAAGCGCACCGCGCGCCCGGAAGTCATGGGCGGCCTGGGCGGTTTCGGCGCCCTCTGCGAGATCCCGGCCGGCTACAAGCAACCGGTCCTGGTCTCGGGCACGGACGGCGTCGGCACCAAGCTGCGCCTGGCCCTGAACCTGAACAAGCACGACAGCATCGGCATCGACCTGGTGGCCATGTGCGTGAACGACCTGGTGGTCTGCGGCGCCGAACCGCTGTTCTTCCTTGACTACTACGCCACCGGCAAGCTGAACGTCGACACCGCTGCCCAGGTCGTGACCGGCATCGGCGCCGGCTGCGAGCTGTCCGGTTGCTCCCTCGTCGGCGGCGAAACCGCTGAAATGCCTGGCATGTACGAAGGCGAAGACTACGACCTGGCCGGCTTCTGCGTCGGTGTCGTGGAAAAAGCCGAAATCATCGACGGCTCGAAAGTCGCGGCTGGCGATGCCCTGCTCGCCCTGCCATCTTCCGGCCCGCACTCCAACGGCTACTCGCTGATCCGCAAGATCATCGAAGTGTCCGGCGCCGACATCGAGAACACCCAGCTCGACGGCAAGCCGCTGGCCGACCTGCTGATGGCCCCGACCCGCATCTACGTCAAGCCGTTGCTCAAGCTGATCAAGGACACCGGCGCCGTCAAGGCGATGGCCCACATCACTGGCGGTGGCCTGCTGGACAACATCCCGCGCGTGCTGCCAAAAGGTGCCCAGGCCGTGGTCGACGTGGCGAGCTGGACCCGCCCGGCGGTATTCGACTGGCTGCAAGAAAAAGGCAACGTCGATGAAACCGAAATGCACCGCGTGCTGAACTGCGGCGTGGGCATGGTCATCTGCGTGGCCCAGGAGCACGTCGAAACCGCCCTGAACGTATTGCGTGAAGCCGGCGAACAGCCTTGGGTCATCGGCCAGATCACCACTGCGGCGGAAGGCGCTGCACAAGTCGAGCTGAAAAATCTTAAGGCACATTGATGCACGAGCAGATGCCTGCAACCTGTAACGTCGTGGTGCTGCTGTCCGGCACCGGCAGTAACCTGCAGGCCCTGATCGACAGTACGCGGACCGGCGACAGCCCGGTCCGCATCCGCGCGGTGATCTCCAACCGCGCCGACGCCTACGGCCTGCAACGCGCCAAGGATGCGGGAATCGACACCCGCGTCCTGGATCACAAGGCGTTCGAGGGCCGCGAAGCCTTCGACGCCGCGCTGACCGAACAGATCGACACCTTCAATCCGCAACTGGTCGTACTCGCCGGCTTCATGCGTATTCTCAGCGCTGGCTTCGTGCGGCACTACCAGGGACGCCTGTTCAATATCCATCCCTCGCTGCTGCCCAAATACAAAGGGTTACACACTCATCAGCGAGCGCTGGAGGCCGGAGACACGGAGCATGGCTGCTCGGTGCACTTTGTCACCGAGGAACTCGATGGCGGACCACTGGTCGTACAGGCAGTAATACCGGTAGAGTTGCACGACACGCCGCAAAGCCTGGCGCAACGGGTCCATGCCCGCGAGCACCAGATCTACCCGATGGCCGTGCGTTGGTTTGCCGAAGGACGGCTGACCCTCGACGATCGCGGTGCTTCACTGGACGGCCAGTTGCTCGCCGCCAGCGGCCATTTGATTCGATACTAGGAGATTTTATGCGTCGCGCCCTGCTCTTCGCTTGCGCTCTGCTTGCCTTGCCCCTGGCACAGGCCGCAGACCTTCAACCGTTCTCCGCCAGCTACACCGCCGACTGGAAACAGTTGCCCATGAGCGGCACCGCCGAGCGCAGCCTGACCAAGGAGGCAAACGGTACCTGGAAGCTGAGCTTCAAGGCTTCGATGATGATCGCCAGCCTGACCGAAGAAAGCACCCTGACGCTGGACAAGGACACCTTGCTTCCGCAGTCCTACCACTTCGAGCGCGGTGGCCTGGGCAAGGCCAAGAAGGCTGACCTGGACTTCGACTGGAACACCAAGATGGTCACCGGCACCGATCGCGGTGACGCGGTCAAGATCCCGCTGAACCGGGGCATGGTCGACAAATCGACCTATCAGCTTGCCCTGCAGCATGACGTGGCGGCCGGCAAGAAAAGCATGAGCTATCAGGTCGTCGATGATGGCGAAATCGATACCTATGATTTCCGCGTGCTGGGCTCGGAAAAAGTCGACACCAAGGCTGGCCAGATCGACGCGATCAAGGTCGAGCGCGTGCGCGACCCGACACAGAGCAAGCGCATCACCGTGCTCTGGTTCGCCAAGGACTGGGACTACCTGCTGGTACGCCTGCAACAGGTCGAGACCGACGGCAAGGAGTACAACATCATGCTCCAGGACGGCACGGTCAACGGCAAGGCTGTGAAAGGCAGCTGATCCACGCCGATAACACCAAGCCCCGCAAATGCGGGGCTTTTTGTTGCCCGGATTTCAAACCCACCCAATGGGCCTTTGGGAGTAAACCTGTGGGAGCGAGCTTGCTCCGGGCGGCGATCCGACGATAGCGCCGGATCAGCCAACTCCACTATCAACTGACACACTGCTATCGCGAGCAAGCTCGCTCCCACAGGTTTTATTTGCGCTCACGCCTGGCAACATGAAATCTTTTTCATGAACACTACCTGCGACCGAATGCCGCGCCCTGCCTGGCCTGCAGGATTGTTGCGCTTTTCATGAAAACTTCTTAACAGACCAGGGCATTTACTTAGCACGCTACCAAAATCTATAACAAAACCCTGCACACGCCTTGCTGCAGATAACAGAGATTGGAGCTTGCAAGATGACTGTGAAAGTAACTGAACGAGACGACGCCCACATGTCCCACGAAGGGATTGCCGCCGGTATCCGGATCTGGGACGTGCATCAACAGGACATGCTGGTAGGGATGTTCCACTCCGAGACGGACGCCCACAGCTACAAGGCCGAGCTGGAGCGCGAGGAGCGGCAGCGTTTGCGTGAGACAGCTGAATCCTGAACCACACAAAACACCTGTGGGAGCGAGCTTGCTCCGGGCGGCGATCCGACGATAGCGTTGTATCAGTCAATGTCTCCGTCACTGATATACCGCTATCGTCGGATCGCCGCCCGGAGCAAGCTCGCTCCCACAGGGTTTGTGTTCAACTCAATAGCATTGTCCCGCTTACCACATCAAATCATCAGGAATCTGATAGGCCGCGTACGGATCATCGGCATCGACTTCTTCGGTCTGGGTGTTGAGCTGGACGATGCGCTTGGGGTCGCGTTCCTGGATCTTCAGCGCCGCTTCGCGCGGGATCACTTCGTAGCCGCCGGCATGGTGAACGATCGCCAGGGAGCCGCTGCTGAGCTTGTTGCGCATCAGCGTATTGACCGAGATGCGCTTGACCTTCTTGTCGTCGACAAAATTGTAGTAGTCCTCAGTGGTCAGCTTCGGCAGGCGCGAGACTTCGATCAATTGCTTGATCTGCGCAGCCCGGGCTTTCTGCTCGGCCTTTTCCTGCTGCTGGCGATTGAGTTCCTGGTCGCGCTTGACCTTCTCGGCCATGGCTTCCTGGGCAGCACGCTGCTGGGAATCATCCAGTTCGATCTGGCCTTTGTGGGCCAGGCGTTGCTGTTTCTGTTTCTCTTTGCCGACCTGCTTGGCCTGCTTTTGGTTGACCAGCCCTGCTTTGAGCAACTGGTCGCGAAGGGAAAGGCTCATGGTGCTTACTCACTTAGGCAACGGCCTCAGCCACAGCTGGGCAAATTCTTTTCCTGACGTTTGGCTTCGCCCCATAAGGCGTCCAACTCTTCGAGGGTGCAATCTTCCATGGGACGGTGGGTGTCGCGCAATGCCTGTTCGATAAATCGGAAACGGCGCTCGAACTTCGCGTTGGCGCCACGCAGGGCTGTCTCGGGGTCCACCTTGAGGTGTCGCGCCAGGTTGACCACGCTGAACAACAGATCGCCCACCTCATCGCTGATAGCCGCGGGATCGTTGTCTGCCATGGCTTCGAGCACTTCGTCCAGCTCTTCCCTGACCTTATCGAGTACCGGCAACGGCCCCGGCCAGTCGAAACCCACCTGGCCAGCACGCTTCTGCAGTTTTGCCGAACGGGACAAGGCCGGCAGCGCCGCCGGGACGTCGTCGAGCAACGACAGCTGCTCGGGCGCCGAAGCCTTCTCGGCACGTTCTTCGGCCTTGATTTCTTCCCAGCGTTGCTTGACCTGCTCTTCGCTCAATCGCGGGATATCCACCGGTGCATACAAGTCACCGGTAGGAAACACGTGGGGATGGCGACGAATCAGCTTGCGCGTGATGCTGTCGACCACGCCGGCGAATTCGAAACGGTTCTCCTCCCGAGCCAGCTGGCTGTAATACACCACCTGAAACAGCAAGTCGCCCAGTTCACCCTGCAAGTGATCGAAATCGCCGCGCTCGATCGCATCGGCCACTTCGTAGGCTTCTTCCAGGGTATGGGGGACGATGGTGGCGTAGGTTTGCCTGATGTCCCACGGGCAACCATATTGCGGATCCCGCAGGCGGTTCATCAGGTGGAGCAGGTCTTCGAGGCTGTACATCAATCCATCCCGTCACAAAAAAACCTGTGGGAGCGAGCTTGCTCGCGATTGCGGTGTGTCAGATAACCTTGATGCGTCTGATATACCGCTATCGCGAGCAAGCTCGCTCCCACATAAACCAAGACAACCAGCAATCACCCCGGTGTCCGATTCCGCCGCGTCTCGATGATGTTCGGCAACTGGGAAATCCGCCCCAGCAACCGTCCCAATGCATCCAGCCCCGGAATCTCGATGGTCAGGGACATCAGCGCGGTATTGTCTTCCTTGTTCGAACGAGTGTTGACTGCCAGCACGTTGATCCGCTCGTTGAGCAACACCTGAGACACATCACGCAGCAGGCCGGAGCGGTCGTAGGCGCGAATGACAATGTCCACCGGATAGGTGAGCACCGGCACCGGGCCCCAACTGACCTGGATGATCCGTTCCGGTTCGCGCCCCGCCAATTGCAGCACCGAGGCGCAGTCCTGGCGGTGAATGCTCACGCCGCGGCCTTGGGTGATGTAGCCGACGATCGCATCCCCCGGCAACGGCTGGCAGCAGCCGGCCATCTGCGTCATCAGGTTGCCCACGCCCTGGATCTGGATATCGCCGCGCTTGCCGGGCTTGTAGCCGGTGGCCTTGCGCGGGATCAGCTCCAGTTGTTCGTTGCCACGCTCCGGCTCCACCAACTGCTGGGCCAGGTTGACCAGTTGCGCCAGGCGCAAATCGCCGGCACCGAGGGCGGCGAACATGTCCTCGGCAGTCTTCATGTTGGCTTTTTCGGCCAGCTTGTCGAAGTCCACCTGCGGCAGGCCGAGGCGACTCAGCTCGCGCTCGAGCAAGGTCTTGCCGGCGGCGACGTTCTGGTCGCGGGCCTGCAATTTGAACCAATGGACGATTTTCGCCCGTGCCCGCGAGGTGGTGATGTAGCCCAGGTTCGGGTTCAACCAGTCGCGGCTCGGCGTGCCGTGCTTGCTGGTGATGATCTCGACCTGCTCACCGGTCTGCAGGCTGTAATTGAGCGGCACGATCCGCCCGTTGATCTTGGCGCCACGGCAGTTGTGGCCGATCTCGGTGTGGACCCGATAGGCGAAGTCCAGCGGCGTCGCACCCTTCGGCAAGTCGATCGCATGGCCGTCGGGCGTGAAGATGTAGACCCGGTCAGGTTCGATATCGACCCGCAGCTGTTCCGCCAGGCCGCCGATATCGCCGAGCTCCTCGTGCCATTCCAGCACCTGGCGCAACCAGGAGATTTTCTCTTCGTAATGGTTGGAGCCGGACTTGACGTCGGTGCCCTTGTATTTCCAGTGGGCGCAAACACCCAGCTCCGCTTCTTCGTGCATGGCGTGGGTGCGGATTTGCACTTCCAGCACCTTGCCTTCCGGGCCGATCACGGCAGTGTGCAGCGAGCGATAGCCGTTTTCCTTGGGGTTGGCGATGTAGTCGTCGAATTCCTTCGGGATGTGCCGCCACAAGGTGTGGACGATCCCCAGCGCGGTGTAGCAGTCGCGCATTTCCGGAACCAGCACGCGAACGGCGCGAACGTCGTAGATCTGGCTGAATTCCAGCCCTTTGCGCTGCATTTTTCGCCAGATCGAATAGATGTGCTTGGCGCGGCCACTGATATCGGCTTCGACGCCGGTGGCCTGCAGTTCTTCGCGCAACTGGGTCATCACATCGGTGATGAAGCGCTCGCGATCCAGGCGTCGCTCATGCAGCAGCTTGGCGATCTGCTTGTATTGGTCGGGCTCCAGGTAGCGGAAGGACAAATCCTCCAGCTCCCACTTGATATGACCAATACCGAGGCGATGGGCCAGCGGTGCATAAATGTCGAAAACTTCCCGGGCAACGCGATTGCGCTTCTCGTCGTCGGCGGATTTCACGGCACGGATCGCGCAGGTGCGCTCGGCCAGCTTGATCAATGCGACGCGCACGTCGTCAACCATCGCCACCAACATCTTGCGCAGGTTTTCCACCTGGCCCTGGGTGCCCAGCACCATGGACTGGCGCGGGCTGAGGCTGGCGCTGATCGCCGCCATGCGCAGCACGCCGTCGATCAGCTTGGCGACCACGGTGCCGAAGCGCTGGCTGACCACTGGCAACTGGATCTGCCCTTCGCGCACGCCACGGTACAGCACCGCGGCGACCAGTGAATCCTGGTCCAGCTTGAGGTCGGCGAGAATTTCCGCGATCTCGAGGCCTGTCTGGAAACTCGACGTGCCTTCGGACCACAGGTTCTTCGCCGCGTTGTGCTGCTGTTCCGCCTCGCGAGCGAACTCGCAGGCGGCCTTCAAGGCTTCGCGATCCAGTGCCGTGTCGATACTGACCGCGTGATCGAGCCAAGCCTCGAGATTGATACTGCCGTCGGTGTTGATCGGCTGGTGTGCTCTCACCTGTACCATCTTTACTTACCTTCCCTACGACGCAGATTCAATGCGTCAACATCGCTGACCTTCGTTGCCCGTGTTTCCGCCCAGGGCCGTGGCGGACTGGCACGAACGGGTCAGTCGGACAAGCCATCCTGGCTCGCTTCAAATAACGCCATGGCCTCGACATGCGCCGTTTGAGGAAACATATCGAGAATCCCGGCACGTTTTAACCGGTAGCCCTGCTTGATCAGTTCGACCGTATCCCGGGCCAAAGTTGCCGGGTTGCACGATACATAAACCAACCGTCTGGCACCCAGGGACGACAGCTTGCGTACCACCTCGAAAGCACCGTCACGGGGTGGGTCCAAGAGTACCGCAGAAAAGCCTTCGCCGATCCATTCGGCACCCACCAAAGGCTGGGATAAATCGGCCTGAAAAAAAGCAGTGTTATGCAAATTGTTGCTGAGGGCGTTGGCCGCGGCACGGTCGACCATGGTCTGCACGCCTTCCACCGCCACCACCTCGCGCACGCTTTTGGCGAGTGGCAAGGCAAAATTGCCCAGGCCACAGAACAGATCCAGCACGCGCTCTTCGGATCGAGGCGCCAGCCATTGCAAGGCCTGGGCGACCATAGCCTCGTTGACGGCGGCATTCACCTGGATGAAATCC
The DNA here is from genome assembly GCF_019141525.1 of Pseudomonas alvandae. Lineage (GTDB taxonomy): Bacteria > Pseudomonadota > Gammaproteobacteria > Pseudomonadales > Pseudomonadaceae > Aquipseudomonas > Aquipseudomonas alvandae. The sequence continues at coordinate 1,812,008 of NZ_CP077080.1, read as the reverse complement.
CCTGGCCGGTAAGCCAGGTCCAGGCCCCAGGTTTCCAGGCGATAGCCCAAGGACAATTCGGGATCGACCGGTTGCGGCTCGCCTTCGCCATGCAGCCATAACTGGGCTTCGTGGAGCGCGCAGAAATCCTTGAGGAGCGTCAGGTCGGCGTCCGACAGCGGCGCCATGTGCCGCAACAACAGCGCCACGGACGAACCGGCGAACAATTCAACGTGGCCCAATGCCTGGGGCTTGCCCAAGCGGCGAAGCATTTCCGGCAAGCGGCTCATGATCGGCTGCAAGGGCTGTACCAGCACTGGGCATTCGTCGATGGCGACGATGTCCTGGCTGCCGACGGCACGGAAACCCACTTCGAGTTTTTTTGCTTTCTGGTCCCAACGAACCGCCACCCGGGCGCGACGCCGGTAACCGAATTCCGGCCCGCTCAAAGGCTCAGCCCACTCCTCCGGCTCGACGCCCGCCACCCGTGACAGTTGCTCGGCGAGCATGCGCTGTTTCAGGGCGAGTTGTTCGTTGTGGGGCAAGTGTTGGACGCTGCAGCCGCCGCAGCGACCAGCATGGACACACAGCGCGGCACGACGCAGCTCGCTGGGCGAAAACACCCGTTCGGTGCGGGCCTCGACCACTTTGCCGTGGGCCCCGAGCACCCGCGCCTCGACCTCTTCGCCGGCCAGCGCACCGATGACAAACCAGGTGCGCCCGTCGACAAAGGCAATGCCACGGCCATCGTTGGCCAGGCGCTCGATGGTCAGGCGCTGCTTTTTGCCGGTGGGCACTTGCGGGGCCCGGCTTCCGCCGCTGGGCTGGAAGCGCAAGCCTCGTTCTTGCTTGGCCATCAGTTGGGCGCGTCGAAAATGCCGGTCGACAGGTAACGGTCGCCACGGTCGCAGATGATCGCGACGATCACTGCATTCTCAACTTCCTTGGACAAGCGCAGCATGCCCGCCACGGCACCGCCGGAAGACACGCCGCAGAAGATGCCTTCTTCGCGAGCCAGGCGACGGGTCACGTCCTCGGCTTCGCTCTGGGCCATGTCGATGATCCGGTCCACGCGCTCGGCCTGGTAGATCTTCGGCAGGTATTCCTGGGGCCAGCGGCGAATGCCGGGGATCGCCGAGCCTTCCATCGGCTGCAATCCGACGATCTGTACGTTCGGGTTCTGTTCTTTCAAATAGCGCGAGGTGCCCATGATGGTGCCAGTGGTGCCCATCGAGCTGACGAAATGGGTGATCGTGCCGTCGGTCTGGCGCCAGATCTCCGGGCCCGTCGTGGTGTAGTGGGCCTCGGGGTTGTCACCGTTGGCGAACTGATCCAGCACCTTGCCACGGCCTTCGGCCTGCATGCGCTCGGCCAGGTCGCGAGCACCTTCCATGCCCTCTTCCTGAGTCACCAGGATCAGCTCGGCGCCATAAGCCGTCATCGCGGCTTTACGCTCGGCGCTGGAGTTGTCGGGCATGATCAGGATCATCTTGTAGCCCTTGATCGCCGCAGCCATCGCCAGGGCAATGCCGGTGTTGCCGGACGTCGCCTCGATCAGCGTATCGCCGGGCTGGATCTGCCCACGCAACTCGCCACGGGTGATCATCGACAGCGCCGGGCGGTCCTTGACCGAACCCGCCGGGTTGTTCCCTTCGAGCTTGAGCAGAAGCGTATTGCTGGTCGCGCCGGGCAGGCGCTGCAAACGAACCAGCGGAGTGTTGCCGACGCAATCGGCGATGGTTGGGTACTGCAAAGTCATGGCGTATTCGCAATCCGGGCTGCGGGGGCGCCTATCATACCGGCAAACCCCGCCAGGCCATATCACGCAAAGTAAGGGGGTTATGGCTTATGGGAATAAGCGAGCGCATACCCAGCCCCCCACACCCGACTTCCCTTGGTTGCGGTGCCCATGGATCACGAACCCGGCGTCCGTGAATTTTTACGAAGATCACCTGCCCGCAAATCGCTACACTGCGCAGGTATTGCGTGCCGGATGCGCGCAAAGCTCAATCAGACCGCTGGATGCAGGAGACAAGTGTGCTCAAGAAACTGGGAATCAAAGGCCGCGTCCTGTTGCTGACCCTGTTGCCGACCAGCCTGATGGCGCTGGTTCTGGGCGGCTATTTCACCTGGATGCAGCAGTCGGACCTGCACGCCCAGTTGCTGCAACGGGGCGAGATGATCGCCGAACAGCTGGCCCCGCTGGTTGCGCCGGCGATGAGCCAGCACGACACCGATCTGCTGGAGCGCATCGCCACCCAGTCCCTCGAACAAGCGGACGTACGCGCCGTGACCTTCCTCGCCCCCGACCGCTCGCCCCTGGCCCATGCCGGCCCGACCATGCTCAACCGCGCGCCCGACGGCAACAGTACGCAGTTGCTGCAACGCACCGGTAACGACGCGACGCGTTACTTGCTGCCGGTGTTCGGCAAGCACCGCAACCTGGCGGGTGAACTGATTCCCGAGGAAGCCGACCGCCTGCTGGGCTGGGTCGAGCTGGAGTTGTCCCACAGTGGCATGTTGCTGCGCGGTTATCGCAGCCTGTTCGCCAGCCTGTTGCTGATCGCCGCCGGCCTGGGATGCACCGGGCTGCTGGCCTTGCGCATGGGTCGCACCATCAATCGCCCGCTGAGCCAGATCAAGCAGGCCGTGGCGCAGCTCAAGGATGGCCACCTGGAAACCCGCCTGCCGCCGCTGGGCAGCCAGGAATTGGATGAGTTGGCGTCGGGCATCAATCGCATGGCGGGCACGTTGCAGAATGCCCAGGAAGAATTGCAGCACAGCATTGACCAGGCCACTGAAGACGTGCGCCAGAACCTGGAAACCATCGAGATCCAGAACATCGAGCTGGACCTGGCGCGCAAGGAAGCCCTGGAGGCAAGCCGGATCAAATCCGAATTCCTGGCAAACATGAGCCATGAAATCCGCACGCCGCTGAACGGCATCCTGGGTTTCACCCATTTATTGCAGAAAAGCGAGCTGACTCCGCGCCAGCTCGACTACTTGGGCACCATCGAAAAATCCGCCGATAGCCTGCTCGGGATCATCAACGAGATCCTCGATTTTTCGAAGATCGAAGCCGGCAAGCTGGTACTCGACAACATCCCGTTCAACCTGCGGGACCTGTTGCAGGACACCCTGACCATCCTCGCCCCCGCCGCCCATGCCAAGCAGCTGGAATTGGTGAGCCTGGTCTACCGCGACACGCCTTTGTCGCTGGTGGGCGACCCGCTGCGCCTCAAGCAGATCCTCACCAACCTGGTGAGCAACGCGATCAAGTTCACCCGCGAAGGCACCATCGTCGCCCGCGCCATGCTCGAAGACGAGCATGAAGACAGCGTGCAATTGCGCATCAGCATCCAGGACACGGGCATCGGTCTCTCCGCCCAGGACGTCCGGGCGCTGTTCCAGGCCTTCAGCCAGGCCGATAACTCGCTGTCCCGGCAACCTGGCGGCACCGGGCTGGGCCTGGTGATTTCCAAGCGGCTGGTGGAACAGATGGGCGGCGAGATCGGCGTGGACAGTACGCCCGGCGAAGGTTCGGAGTTCTGGATCAGCCTGCGCCTGCCCAGGACCCGGGACGACGCCGAGGACTTGCCCGGCCCACCGCTGCTGGGTCGACGCGTCGCCGTCCTGGAAAATCATGAGCTGGCCCGCCAGGCCTTGCAGCACCAGCTGGAAGATTGCGGCCTGCAGGTCACGCCGTTCAATTCGCTGGAAAACCTGACCAACGGTGTCACCGTCGCCCACCAGACCGACCAGGCCATCGACCTGGCCGTGCTCGGTATCACCAGCAACGACATGCCGCCGGAACGCCTCAACCAGCACATCTGGGACCTGGAACACCTGGGCTGCAAAGTCCTCGTGCTTTGCCCGACCACCGAGCAGACGCTGTATCACCTCTCTGTTCCCAACCCCCACAGCCAGCTCCAGGCCAAGCCCGCCTGCACCCGCAAGTTGCGCCGCTCGCTGTCCGACCTGGTCAATCCGCGCCCATTGCGCAACGAACCCAACGAACCGGCGCCCAGCCGTGCCCCCAAAGTGCTGTGCGTGGACGACAACCCGGCCAACCTGCTGCTGGTGCAGACCTTGCTCGAGGACATGGGCGCCAGGGTGCTTGCGGTTGAAAGTGGTTACGCAGCGGTCAAGGCCGTGCAGAAGGAAACCTTCGACCTGGTCTTGATGGACGTGCAGATGCCCGGCATGGACGGTCGCCAGAGCACCGAGACGATTCGCCAGTGGGAAAGCGAGCGACACTGCTCGCCGCTGCCGATCGTCGCCCTCACCGCCCACGCCATGGCCAACGAGAAACGCGCCTTGCTGCAAAGCGGCATGGATGACTACCTGACCAAGCCCATCAGCGAGCGGCAACTGGCCCAGGTCGTGCTCAAATGGACCGGCCTGGCCTTGCGCAACCAAGTGCCGGACCGAGGCTGGGACGGCCATGGCAGCGGAGAGCTGCTGGTGCTCGATCACGAAGAAGGCTTGCGCCTGGCCGCGGGCAAGGCCGATCTGGCAGCGGACATGCTGGCAATGCTGCTGGCCTCCCTGGAAGCCGACCGCGAAGCCATTCGCCAGGCCAGCGAAGCCAACGATCACAACGCCCTGATCGAACGGGTCCACCGCCTGCACGGTGCCACGCGTTATTGCGGCGTACCGCAATTGCGCGCGGCCTGCCAGCGCAGCGAAACCCTGCTCAAGCAGCAGGATCCCAAAGCGGCGGCGGCCCTTGAGGACTTGGAGCGCGCCATCGATCGCCTGGCCAGCGAGGCGCGTATCAGTGCCTGATCCAGGGCAATACCCTGGAAATCGGAATCACTGAAAATCCCCGCTCCGCCCCCGGACTGTAGGAGCTCCTACGCAGTTCCTACAGGCTTTTCTTTTTGCCAGGAAGCCGTCATGCGCGCCATTCTTTTCAGCAGCCAGACCTACGACCGTGACAGTTTCAGCAACGCGCCCGTACCTGCCAACCTGGAACTGCAGTTTCAACCTGCACGCCTGAACCTCGACACCGTGGCCCTGGCCGAACGGCACGAGGTGGTGTGCGCCTTCATCAACGACGATCTCAGCGCCCCGGTGCTCGAACGACTGGCTGAAGGCGGCACGCGGCTGATCGCCTTGCGTTCGGCTGGCTACAACCATGTCGACCTGCTCGCCGCCAAACGCCTGGGATTGAGCATCGTCCGGGTGCCGGCCTATTCGCCCCATGCCGTGGCCGAACATGCGGTGGCGTTGATCATGATGCTCAACCGATGCCTGCACCGGGCCTGCAACCGCACCCGGGATGGCAACTTCAGCCTCAACGGGCTGACCGGCTTCGACCTGGTGGGCAAGACGGTGGGCGTGATCGGTACCGGCCAGATCGGCGCGACCTTCGCCCGGATCATGGCCGGCTTCGGCTGCCAGTTGCTGGCGTACGACCCTTATCCCAATCCCCAGGTCGAAGCCCTGGGCGCCCGTTATGTGCCGCTCGCCGATCTGCTGGCGCAAGCGCAGATCATCAGCCTGCATTGCCCGCTCAACGAACAGAGCCGACACCTGATCAACGCCCGTTCCCTGGAAACCATGCAACGCGGCGCGATGCTGATCAACACCGGTCGCGGCGGCCTGGTGGACACACCGGCACTGATCGAAGCGTTGAAAAGCGGCCAGTTGGGGTATCTGGGACTCGATGTCTATGAGGAAGAAGCCCAACTCTTCTTCGAGGACCGCTCCGGCCTGCCATTGCAGGACGACGTTCTCGCACGACTGCTGACCTTTCCCAATGTCGTCGTGACCGCCCACCAGGCATTCCTGACTCGGGAAGCCTTGGCGGCGATCGCCACCACTACCTTGGACAATATCGCGGCCTGGGCCGCCGGCGCGCCGCAGAACCTGGTGATCAACTAACCCCTCCTGTGGGGGCGAGCCTGCTCGCGAATGCGGTGTGTCAGCTGACATCATTACTGATGGATAGACCGCTTTCGCGAGCAGGCTCGCTCCACAGGGGATGCATGGAGTTTCGTCGGCCTGCCTTCCATCTGGATCATTCCAAGCCATGCCCCGTGCTAGCATGTCGCGCCTATTTGGAGGACCCATGGCCGAACACGATTTCCGCTACACCCTGATGAACCCACAGCACACCTTGACCGAGGTCCGCGCGCTGGCGCCGGGTCGTTATCAGGTCACCGGCAACGGCGGTTCGATCCAGGCCAACGATGTATTGCTCGTCACCCTCAAGGGCAGCAAGGATTTGTCCATGCGACTGACCGTGGACACCGTTCGCCATCTGCTCAAGCCGATGGGCCAATGGACCGCCATGACCACCGGCCCGGTGTTCGGCGAACTGGCGATCCACACCTGGCAGGTCAATTGCGACCGCTGCGCCAAGGAGCTGAGCTTCGAATTCGCCGTCGATGCCAAGCTTGGCACCAAGGCCCAGAAGCCAGCCGCCACTGCGCGCATCGCCGAGTTGGGCTGGACGACGGTCGGCGAAAAACACCTGTGCCCTCAATGCCAGGAAGCCGCTTGATGAAACGCCTGGTCCTGGCCGCGCTGATCGGCGCCGGCCTGCTGGGTTGTGCCGGCGAGCCGGTGCAACTGCAACAAAACCGCAGCTACATCCTTGAATGGATTGGTGAGCGACCATTGATGGATTACAGCCACCTGACCATCACCCTGGGCGATGATGGCCGGGCCTATGGCAATGCCGGCTGCAACCATTGGTTTGCGCCGTATACCCTGGAAGGCCATCGGTTGAGTTTCGGCAAGGTTGGCAGTACCCGCAAACTCTGCGCCCCGGCAGTGATGGAGCAGGAGACGCGTTTCTTGCAGGCGCTGGAGAAGGTAGAGCGCTGGGACGTTTCGCCCATCGAACAGATGCGTTTCTGGCCCGCCCAGGGCAAGCCGCTGCGTTGGTGGTTGGAAGAAGGCTGAGAACAGCTGTTCGGGTTAACTGTGTGGCGAGGGAGCTTGCTCCCGCTGGACCGGTCCGACGCGTCGGGCGTAGCAGGCCCCTGCTTTCTACCTAACACACCGCAGTGGCAGATCCAAGGGGGCCGCTTCGCGGCCCAGCGGGAGCAAGCTCCCTCGCCACAAAAGCCCCATTATTTCAGCGCCTGCAACGCCTCCAGCTTCGCCATCACCGCCGCCGCCGTCTGCTCGCCCAGCAACTGCTCACGCACCTTACCTTGGTTATCGATGATGTAGGTCACCGGCAGTCCTTCGCTGCGTGGAAGGTCGAAGATCTCGGCCGGGTCACGGGCCAGCACGGTGAAATGAATGCCCATCTTGTCGCTGGCACTCTTGAGTTCCTCGCCCTGTACCTGATCGAAGTTGACGCCGAACACCCCCACGTTCCGTCCCTTGAGCTGTTCGGCCAAGGCATTGAATTCCGGAATTTCAGTGCGGCATGGCGCGCACCACTCGGCCCAGTAATTGAGCACCACCCATTGTTTGTCCAACCGTTGCGAAGCAATGGGCTGGCCGTGCTGATCCACGCCGTAATCGTTTCCACAGCCGGCGAGCAATAAAATGCCGATGAATGTCATTGCCGCCGCCAATCGCCTTGTCATGTGCCAATCCTTGCCTGAAATGTGAACGCTGGCCGCCCATCAGGTGCTAGGCGCCTCGCTGCACAGTAGAATAGCCGCCACCTTACGCAAGATGCGACCCGCTCATGACTGATCTGACGCTTTATCACAACCCGCGCTGCTCGAAATCCCGCGGTGCGCTGGAACTGTTGGAAGCCCGCGGCCTGGCGCCCACCGTCGTCCGCTATCTGGAAACCCCGCTGGACGCCGCGCAGCTCAAGCGCCTGCTGGGCAAGCTCGGCATCGGCGCGCGGCAGTTGCTGCGCACGGGCGAGGACGAGTACAAGACCCTGAACCTGGCCGACGAAAACCTGGCCGAGGACGATCTGATCGCCGCCATCGTCGCCCACCCGAAACTCATGGAACGGCCGATCCTCGAAGCCGGGGAAAAAGCCATTATCGGCCGTCCGCCGGAAAAGATCCTGGAGATCCTGCCGTGACCACGCCGTACATCCTGGTCCTGTATTACAGCCGCAGCGGCTCCACCAACGAAATGGCCCGGCAAATCGCCCGGGGCGTCGAGCAGGCCGGGCTGGAAGCCAGGTTGCGCACGGTGCCGGCGATTTCCACGGAATGCGAAGCGGTGTCGCCGGATATCCCGGAACAGGGCCCGCTCTACGCCACGCTCGATGACCTGAAGAACTGCGCCGGCCTGGCCCTGGGCAGCCCGACCCGTTTCGGCAACATGGCCGCGCCGCTCAAATATTTCCTCGACGGCACCAGCAACCTCTGGCTGACCGGCGCCCTCGTGGGCAAGCCAGCCGGCGTGTTCACCTCCACCGCCAGCCTGCATGGCGGCCAGGAAACCACGCTGTTGTCGATGATGCTGCCCCTGCTGCACCACGGCATGCTGATCACCGGCCTGCCCTACAGCGAATCGGCCCTGATCGATACCCAGGGTGGCGGTACGCCCTACGGCCCGAGCCATCACGCCGGCGCCGACGGTAAAAGCGGCTTGAACGCGCATGAAGTCGAGCTGTGCCGAGCCTTGGGCCTGCGCCTGGCGAAAACCGCTCTATTGCTGGAGAACGGCCGTGGCTAAGAAGCCCAAGATCCTCCCACCGGTCCACTGGCTGGAACCGCGCGTACGCATCGCCCGCGCCCTCAGCCTGCTGTGCTTTTTCGGTTTGGTGGGGTTGCTCAGTGCGTATTACTTGCTGATCGCCGACCTGCACGGCGCGCGCCCTTGGGTGATCCTGCTGATCGAGCTGGTGCCGCTGTTGATCCTCGCGCCGGGCATGCTCATCGGCAGCGCCCGCGGGCATTCCTGGATGTGTTTCGTGGTGAACCTGTATTTCATCAAGGGCGCATTGGCCGCGTACGACCCGAACCGGCAGTGGTTCGGCGTGCTGGAAATGGCGGCGAGCGTGGCGGTGTTCTGCTCGGCATTGCTGTATGTGCGCTGGCGGTTTCAGTTGAATCGGCGGCTGGCTGGCGAAGGCGAGCCCTCCGTCGCCTGATACACCGCTATCGCGAGCAAGTTCGCTCCCACACTGGATTTTTGAACGCTGAAATCCCCTGTGGGAGCGGGCTTGCTCGCGAAGGGCGCGACGCGGTCTCAATGATTGACGGTATAAGCCAGCATCATCGATATCTGCGACATCGGCCGCCCGCCGCTCTCTTCATGCCACTGGTTGAAGGCATTCTGCACCGTCGCCAGGTCCCGCAGGCTGGTGGGGACTTTGTCGATGATGTCCTGGGCATTGAGCGCCGCGACCACGTCGTAACTGGGCACGAACGTGTCCTTGCCCATCATCCGCAGGAAGCGGGGTGCCGACAGGCCGCCCAGTTGATGGCCGTGTTTTTTCAGATAAGTCCACAGGCCGACGATCTCGGTCACCGGCCAGTCGGCGACCAGCGCGCCGAAACTGCCTTTTTCATGGGCCACGTCCAATATCAATTGCGCATTGCGCGGTACGCTCTTGAGCTTGCCCAGGTGGCGGATGATCCGCGCATCCTGCATCAGCCGCTCCAGGTGCTCGGCACTCATCAGCACGACTTTTTCCGGGTCGAACTTGAAGAACACTTCTTCGAACGCCGGCCACTTGGCGTCCACCAGGCTGTGCTTGAGCCCGGCACGGAATACTCGCAGCGCCATGGTCGAGAGGTAGCGGTCGTCGCTGATCTTGCGCAGTTGCGCCGGGGTCTTGGGTACAGGCAGGTGGGCTTCCAGTTCAGCCGCCGAACCGAAGCGGTTCAGACAATACTCGTGCAGCCACTTGTAATCGCGCATGCCCTCTCCTGGGGTCGGAAACGAAAACGGCGCTC